>NZ_JAACYW010000092.1 GCF_015356825.1 Catenulispora rubra
CCCGCCCACACCCCCGATCTGACCGATCCCGAGACCGCCCGGGCCTGGCTGCGCACCGAGCACCGCAACCTCGAAGACGCCCGGATCCAGGCCCGCCGTCTCGACCACCACACCATCGCCTTGGCCGCGGGCATGGCCGAGATCCTGCTCTCCGACGGCCCTTGGACCCGCGCCCTGGAGGTCCACCAGGCCGCGGCGGAGGCAGCCGCCCGTCTCGGCCACTCCGCCGCCCAGGCCACCGCCCTGACCGACGGGGGGCGGGTGCGGCGCCTGACCGGGGATTCGCCGGGCGCGGCCGACGCCTTCGCGCGGGCCTTGGAGATGTCCCGGCAGGTCGGCAACCGCCTCGGCGAAGCCAACGCCCTGATCAATCTGGGGCAGGTGCGGCACCACGGCGGGGATTTCCCGGCCGCGGCGGAGGCCTTCGCCCAGGCCCTGGAGATCTTCCAGCAGATCGGCAACCGGCTCGGCGAAGCCAACGCCCTGACCAACCTGGGTCGGGTACGGGACTCGAGCGGGGACTATGCGGGTGCGGCGGATATCCACACGCAGGCGCTGGAGATCTTCCGGCAGATCCGCAACCGCCTCGGCGAAGCCAACGCCTTGAACGACCTGGGACGCGTGGGGCATATGAACGCGGATTTTCCAGCCGCGGTGGACGCCCATACGAAAGCCCTGGCGATCTTCCGACAGATCGGCAACCGCCTCGGCGAAGCCAACGCTCTGAACGACATGGGACGCGTGGGGCATCAAAGCGGGGATTTCGCGGGCGCGCTGGACGCCCATACGAAGGCCCTGGAGGTGTTCCGGCAGATCGGTAATCGCCTCGGCGAGGCCTCAGCACTGCACGACCAGGGACGGGCGCGCTGTCTGACCGGCGACTACGCGGGCGCGGCGCAGGCCCACAATCAGGCCTTGGAGATCTTCCGACAGATCGGCAACCGGGGCAATGAGGCTTCGACGCTGAACGACCTGGGACGGGTCCGGTATCTGACCGGCGACTTCCAAGGCGCGGCGGACACCCACAGCCAGGCCTTGGAGATCTTCCGACAGATCGGGTACCGCGGCAACGAGGCGTGGGCGCTGAACTTCTACGCGGCCGCGATCGCCGCGCTCGGCGACCGCCCCCGAGCCTTCGAGCTGTATCAGCAGGCTCTGGCCATGAACCGGGAACTGCACAAGCCCGACGACGAGGCGATCGCGCTGGAGGGCATCGCCGACCACCACGCGGCCACCGGCGATCCCGCCCGGGGCCTGGCATTTCTGAACCAG
This sequence comes from Catenulispora rubra, assembly GCF_015356825.1. GTDB lineage: Bacteria > Actinomycetota > Actinomycetes > Streptomycetales > Catenulisporaceae > Catenulispora > Catenulispora rubra. Next base: position 1,273 of record NZ_JAACYW010000092.1, read on the forward strand.
GCGTTGGAGATCTACCGGCGCCTCGGCATGCGCGCGGACGTCGAACGGGTCCGGGTCCGGATATCCGACGTGGAAGCGCTTTAGCAAGGCTGTGTCCTGACCGGCCTTGCCCGCCGCCATCGGGAACAGCACCAGCATCACCAGGCCGCCCAGCCCGATCGCCACCAGCGCACCATGGCTGCCCGGGATGACCGGCAGCGGGGCGAGCGGCAGGCCAAGGAGCGCGCGCGCCGATCACGCGCGCCGTGGCGCGCCGGTGCGACGTCCACTGATCGGGTGAATTCGGGCGCCCGTGCGGGACGAATCAGTTCCCTGAGACGACAATCGGACAGGCAGGTCACTGACTCGACGAGAGGCCGGAATCCCCATGGACCATCACCCTCAGGCCGCCGCGCGGGTCGAGCACGTCTTCGACCTCTTCGACACCGACGGCAACGGCTTCATCGAGGCCGCCGACATCGAGCTCATGACGAACCGGGTGATCGCCGCCGCGACCGGGTCCGACCGGGGCGCGAAGGACGCGATCCGGGCCGCCTTCGACCGCTACTGGGCCACGATGGCCGCCGAGCTCGACGCGAACGGCGACGGGCGGATCAGCGTCGAGGAGTTCCGGTCCTTCGTGCTCAGCCCGGAGCAGTTCGGGGCGGCCGTCGAGCAGTTCGCCGAGGCGCTCTCCGCGCTCGGCGATCCGGACGGCGACGGGCTCATCGAGCGCCCCGTGTTCGAGGCGCTGATGAAGGCGATCGGCTTCGGGCACGAGAACCTGCACGCGCTCTTCGACTCCTTCGAGCCCGACGCGCAGGACCTGATCGAGGTGGAGGTGTGGCGGGCCGCGATCGTGGAGTTCTATGAGCCGGACAACGGCGACACCCGCGGCAACCACCTGATTCCCGCGCAGGGGCGCTGAGCACCCACGCCACCGAAAGGAGAGCGCGTTGCTGCTGCTCATATCCCCGGCCGACCTCGAAGAGGCCCGCGACTGCGCGAAGGCGGCGCGGTTCCTGGACATCGTCGACGTCAAGAAGCCGGACGAGGGCTCGCTCGGTGCGAACTTCCCGTGGGTGATCAGGGAGATCCGCGACGCCGTCCCGGCGAACAAGCCGGTGTCCGCGACCGTCGGGGACGTCCCCTACAAGCCCGGCACGGTCGCCCAGGCGGCGCTCGGCGCCGTCGTCTCGGGCGCCACGTACATCAAGGTCGGCCTCTACGGCTGCACCACGCCCGACCAGGCGATCACCGTCATGCAGGGGGTCGTGCGGGCGGTGAAGGACCATCGCCCGGACGCGCTCGTCGTCGCCTCGGGCTACGCCGACGCCCACCGGATCGGCTGCGTCAACCCGCTCGCGCTGCCCGACATCGCCGCCCGCTCCGGCTCCGACGCGGCCATGCTCGACACCGCGATCAAGGACGGGACCCGGCTGTTCGACCACGTCCCGCCCGAGCTCTGCGCGGAGTTCGTCCGGCGCGCCCACGACGCCGGCCTGCTCGCGGCGCTCGCGGGCAGCATCCGGGTGGACGACCTCGGCACGCTCACCGCCATCGGCACCGACATCGTCGGTGTGCGCGGGGCGGTCTGCGAACGCGGCGACCGCACCACCGGACGGATCCAGCCGCACCTGGTGGCCGCCTTCCGGGCCGAGATGGACCGGCACCACCAGGAGCAGACGACCGTCGCCGCCGGGAACTGAGCGGCCGGCATGCCGACGACTCAGCGCAGTCGCCCGCAGGTGGTCCGCGACGGCAGCTTCGCAGTCCTCGATCCCGCGACCGCCGAACCCTTCGACGAGGCGCCGGATCAGCAGCCTGAGGAACTGGACGCGATCGTCGAGCGTGCCCAAACGGCCTGGCGCGAGTGGCGGACGGACCCCGACGCCCGCGCCGCAGCGCTGCTCGCGGCGGCCGACGCCGTGGAGCAGGCCGCGCCGGACCTCGCTCCGCTGCTCACCCGTGAGCAGGGCAAGCCGCTGCCCGAGTCGTACGCGGAGGTCGCCCGGACGGCGGCCCGCCTGCGCTACTTCGCCGCGCTCCGCCCGGAAACCCAACCGATCGAGGACGGCCGACCGATGCGCAGCGAGGTCCGCTGGCGGCCGCTCGGACCGGTCGCCGCGATCGTCCCGTGGAACTTCCCGCTGCAACTCGCCTCCGCGAAGTTCGCCCCGGCACTCGCCGCAGGCAACACGGTGGTGCTCAAGCCCTCCCCGTTCACGCCGCTGGCCACCAGGATGCTGGGATCCGTCCTCGCCACGGCCCTGCCCGAGAACGTGCTCACGATCGTCACCGGCCGCGAGCCGCTCGGCGAGCGCCTCGCCTCCCACCCGGGGATCCGCCACGTCACCTTCACCGGCTCGGTTCCCACCGGCCGCGCGGTGGCGCGCGGTGCGGCGTCCTCACTCGCCCGGGTCACCCTGGAGTTGGGCGGCAACGACGCCGCGATCCTGCTCGACGACGTGGACGTGGAGCAGATCGCGGACCGGCTGTTCTGGGCGGCGTTCCGCAACTGCGGGCAGATCTGCATGGCGGTCAAGCGCGTCTACGCCCCGGCCCGGCTCTACTCCGAGGTCGTCGAAGCCCTGGCCCAGCGCGCGAAGAGCACCGTCGTGCGGCCGGGCCTGGAAGCCGGATCGCAGCTGGGCCCGATCAACAACGCCCACCAACTCGCCCGCGTCGAGCGCTACGCGGCCCGAGCTCTGGCAGACGGCGCCCGCGCCGCGTTCGGCGGACGCCGGCTCGACGGGCCGGGCTACTTCTTCGCCCCGACGATCCTGGCCGACGTCCCGGCCGAGAGCCCGGTGGTGACCGAGGAACAGTTCGGCCCGGTGCTGCCGGTGCTCGCGTATCAGAGTATTGACGACGCCGTCCATGCGGCGAACGACACCGGGTTCGGGCTCGGCGGCTCGGTGTGGGGAACCGATCTCGACCGGGCCGAAACGGTGGCCGAGCGGCTCGAATGCGGGACGGTCTGGATCAACCATCACGGCGAGCTCTCCCTCGCCCAGCCGTTCGCGGGAATCAAGGAGAGCGGCGTCGGGGTCGCGGGCGGGCCGTGGGGCTTCTACGGGAACCTCAGGCCGTTCGTCGTGCACCGGCCCCAGGGGGCGTGACGTGGGCATCCGGTTCGGCGCGGCAGTGCTGCGTTCGTATCAGAGCCCGTTCACGCTTGAGGAGGTGGCCTTGGACGCGGGGCCGGCCGCCGGGGAGATCCTGGTCCGGATCGCGGGGTGCGGGATGTGCCGGACCGACCTCGCCGTTCGCCGCTCCGCTGGCCGCTCACCGCTGCCGGCCGTTCTCGGCCACGAGGGCGCCGGAGTCGTCGTGGCGACTGGCGGCCCTGACACGCGGCTGAGCGTCGGCGACCACGTCGTGCTGAGCTTCGACTCCTGCGGGCATTGCCGCGCCTGTATCGGCGGCGCACCTGCTTACTGTGGTTCGTTCGCCGAGCTCAATCTGTTCGGAGAGCGCAAGGAGAACGCCGAGCGGTTCACCGACGCGGCCGGAAATCCTTTGGCGCCACGGTGGTTCGGCCAATCCTCGTTCGCCGAGTACGCGATGGTCCCGGCCCGCAACGCCGTCCGGGTCGATCCCGCGCTGCCCGTCGAACTGCTCGGCCCGCTCGGCTGCGGCTTCCTCACCGGCGCCGGGGCGGTCCTCAACACCTTCCGCGCCGGCCCCGGCGATGCCATCGCCGTCCTCGGTGCCGGAGCCGTGGGCCTGGCCGCGGTCATGGCGGCGGCCGCTGCCGGGGCGGTGATCGTGGCCGTCGACCAGCACCCCGAACGGCTGGCGCTGGCCGAGCGCTTCGGCGCCATCCCGCTGTACGGGACGGGAAGTCTTCCCGACCATATCAAGCAGCTGACGGACGGCGGGGTGCAATACGCGCTGGACACCACGGCCTCCCCCGAGCTGATCAACGACGCACTCAGGGCCCTGCGACCGACCGGCCACCTTGGCCTGGTGGCACGGCTGCCCACGACGCTGCCGCTGGAGCCCGGGACGCTCGACCGGGGCCGGAAGCTGTCCCACATCTGCGAGGGCGACGCGGTGCCCGGCCTACTCATCCCGAGGCTGACAGGGCTCTGGCAGGCAGGCCTCTTCCCCTTCGACGAGCTCATCCGCACCTACCCCCTCGACGAGATCAACGAGGCCGAGCGCGACTGCGAGGCGGGCCGCGTGGTCAAACCCGTTCTGATCCCGCACGCCACGAAGGAGCACGCATGACGACCGACGTGCCGCAGCGGAACACCAGCGCAGAAGTCACGGGAGGCTCGGAGGTCACGGGAGGCGTGGACGGCGCGGGAGGCGTGGACGGCGGCATCGGCGTCACCGCGCTCCTGGTCGCCGCAGCCCGCGCGATCGAGACCCACCGCCACGACAGCCTCGCGCAGGACCCTTATGCCGAGCACTTCGTGCGCGCCGCGTCGGCGTCCGCGGGCTGGCCCGTCCGCATCCAACAGGTTCCGGACGGCGACGCGAACCCGCTGTGGGGCCGCTTCGCACGCTACTTCGGCCTTCGGACCAGGGTCCTCGACGACTTCCTCCTCCAGGCGGTCCGCAACGGCGCGCGCCAAGTCGTCCTCCTCGGAGCCGGGCTTGATGCGCGGGCGTACCGGCTCGACTGGCCGGACGGCTGCGTGATCTTCGAGATCGACAGGGAAGGCGTGCTGGCGTTCAAGCACCAGGTGCTCGACGGCCTGGCGGCCACCCCGAAGGCCGCACGCGTGCCGATCCCGATCGACTTGCGCGGCGACTGGGTCAGAGCACTGACAGACGGCGGCTTCGACACGGCGGCACCGAGCGCCTGGCTGGCCGAAGGCCTGCTGTTCTACCTACCCGCCGCCGCCGAGACGCAGCTCATCGACGCGGTGGACCGGCTGTCCGCAGCGGGAAGCGCGCTGGCCTTCGAAGTGAAACTCGAGAAGGACTTGATGGCGTACCGGGACAGCCCGCTGTACACCGCGACTCGGCAGCAGATCGGTATCGACCTGCTCGACCTCTTCGCGAAGGAGCCGCGGCCCGACTCCGCAGGAGCCCTGACCCACAACGGCTGGTCCACGACGGTCCACACCCCCTTCGACTTCACCCGCCGCCTCGGCCGCGGCCCGCGGCCCGAACCGAACGACGCGCTGGCCGGCAACCGGTGGGTGTTCGCGCACAAGACGAGCGAGGCGTGAGGTTAGAGCGAAGAGGTACCACGAGCGCGCAGTAACCACCGGTCCCTCACCGCTGCCGGGTCGGCTGCACGATGATCTCGGTGACGTCGACCCCGGCCGGCTGGCCGAGCGCATAGGACACGGCCTGCGCGATGGCGTCGGGCTCGATGGAGTGCGCACGGTACGTCTTCATCATCTCCGCGGCACCGGTGTCGGTGATCGACTCCGCCAGCTCGGAGGCGACCACGCCGGGACAGATCGTCGTGACCCGGATCGAGGGATCGCTCTCCTGGCGCAGGCCCTCGGTGATGGCCCAGGCCGCGTACTTGGTCCCGGAGTAGACCGCGCTGGTCGGCACCACCTGGTGCGCGCCGACGCTCGCCATGGTGACGAAGTGCCCGCCGCCCTGCTCCTGGAAGCGTGGCAGGACTTCGGCGATGCCGTAGAGCAGGCCGCGCACGTTCACGTCGATCATCCGCTCCCACTCGGCGACCAGCAGCGAGTCCAGCCGGGACAGCGGCATCACCCCGGCGTTGCCGACCAGCACGTCCACGCGCCCGAACCGGTCGACCGCGGCCTGCACGAAGGCGGCGACGTCGGCGCGATCGGTGACGTCCAGCGCCACCGGGACGATCTCACCGACGATCCCGTCTCCGCCGGGGTGAGCCGTCGCCGTCGCCGTCGCCGTCCCCGTCGCCCGGACGGTGTCGGCCAGGGCTTCGAGCCGGTCGAGCCGACGCGCTCCGGCGACGACCCGATGCCCCTCCGCGGCAAGCCGTTGCGCGATGCCCCGGCCGATCCCACTGCTGGCTCCGGTGACGAGGACGACCTTGGAGCCGTCATTCTGCGCTGCGATGTCGATGTCGATGTCGATGTCGGTGTCGGTGTCGGTGTCGGTGTCGGTGTCGGTGTCGGTGTCGGTGTCGGTATTGATGTCGATGTTGTTCGTTGTCATGGCAACGACTGTCGCGCCGAGCCGGAAGCCGGAACAGTGTCCACCTCTCCTGGGAGTACTGCACCCACCCACGCCGCCGCAGGCCAGGCTTACGATGAGGTCATGTCAACCTCCGAGCTGGGCACCTACCTGCGCGCCCGCCGGGCCCAGACCAGCCCGGCCGACGTGGGCCTGCCGGCCCACGGCGCGCGCCGGGTGGCCGGCCTGCGTCGCGAGGAGGTGGCGCAGCTGGCCGGCATCAGCGTCGACTACTACATCCGGCTGGAGCAGGGCCGGGAGCGGACGCCGTCCGCGCAGGTCGTCGATGCCCTGGCGGCAGCGCTCGGCCTGGTCGAGGACGCCCGCCGGCACCTGTTCCGCCTGGCCGGCCTCGGCCCCGGCCCGCTGCCGCAGACGGCGCCGACCCGCGTCGACCCCGGCCTGCTGCAGCTGATGTCGGCCTGGCCCCACAACCCGGCCATCGTCTACAACCGCGCCTTCGACGTCCTGGCCTCCAACGAACTCGCTGACGTCCTGTTCCACGACTGGTCCTACTCACGCAACCTGATGCACGTGGTGTTCCTCGACCCCACCGCCCGCACCTTCTACCGCGACTGGTGGGACGTCGCCCGCAACTCGGTCGCCGGCTTCCGCCACGGACACAGCGAAGCCCCGGACGACCCCCGCATCCGCAAGATCCTCGCCGAACTCCTGGAAACCAGCCCCGAGTTCGCCGACCTGTGGACTCACCACGACGTGCGAGGCAAAGGCATGGCAAGCAAACGCTTCGACCATCCCGACGTCGGCCACCTGACCCTGTCGATGCAGACCTTCGACATCCGCTCCGCACCCGGCCAGGAACTGGTGATCTACCAGGCAGAACCCGGATCACCGAGCACGCAGGCGCTCGCACTGCTCGGAACCCTCGCCGCCACGACACGGCACGCGAGGCACTAGCGAGCGGGGCGATTCCCCGCCGTCATATCGCGGCTCCAGAAATGCGCGCTCTCAGCTCCTCCAAGGCCGCCGCGAACTCCGTCTCGGACAGTATCGACCCGATCTTCTCGCGCCTCATGTAGCTCTTGGGGCCCACCCGACAGTGGACCTGGGTCTCGATCCGTTTGCCACGCTTGGTGATGATCCAGATGGCCCTCATATTGGCGCTGTTGCGCGAGCCCCAGCGGATGGGGCCTTCCTCGACGCCGCGGATCTCGTCCCAGTGGAGGATGTAGGTGCGGATCGAGTTGCGGATCTTGAGGCCGCGGTCGCCGACGTAGATACCGATCGTCAGGACTCTGACCATGAACGCGGGGATCAGGATCCACCCGTTGACGATCACGCCGAGCAGGAACACGACCCCGGCCGCCGCGGAATGCACGCCCGCGCCGACGAGCACCACACAAACCAGCGCCAGCCAGCCCAGCTCGACCACGGCCAGGCGCCTGGCCAGGACGCCACGCTCATACCTGAGCCGTTTCCACTCCCACATCTTGTGCTCTCTCGTCGCGCTCGCCGGTCGCCGATCCACCGCGTCTCAGGATTCGACGATACCTGCGCCCACCGCCCGGCTCGGGAGCGATGATGGTAGTCAGCACGGTCCCCGAAGCCATGGAGAAGTCGTGGGCGAGACCCTGACCTATGCGGATGCGCTCAAGATCCTCGGACACCGGAAGAGCCGGCTCGTCGCTGTGCTCGACGTGGTCGGGTCGATCGGTCTGACGGTGTGGGCCGCGACCGCGGGAGCCTCCGGGGCCGACGCCGGGGTGCCGTTGAACCTGTTCGAGTTGAAGAACGACGTGGTCCGGCACAGCCATGCCCTGATGGCCCGGGGCTCGGAATGGCGCAGTGGGCTCTCGCGTTTCGATCGCACGCAACGGCTCGCGGCCGCGCACGCGGTGCTCGTCGTGACGACGTACTTCGAGGCACTGGGTGAGCACGATTTGCCGGTCCCGCTGGAGAGCCTGGCGCTGACCCGGGAGGAGCAGGTCGCGCAAGCCACCCGGGGCGGGCTGCCCAGCGGCTACGTCGAGCTGATCGCGGTGCTGGCCTCGGACCGGCTTCCGCTGCCGGAATGCCACCGTCCGTACGCGAAGACCCGGAAGGACGTCCAGCAGGTGCACGCGCGGCTGGCGGAACGGCTTCGGTCGTTCGTGCAGGGGCTGGCGGTGTGGGAGCAGCTGGACGGCACCAGGCGGCGCGGCCTGATGGAGGCGATCTCCGGCCCGGTGACGCTCGACAGTGCCCTGAAAGGCTACGACGACGCCTTCCGACGGCTGGCCGCCGACAACCACGAGTTCGCGGTGTGGGCGAGTCTGACCGAGGCCCACGCGCTGGGAGCGGGACTGGCGGGCGTCTCGGAGCTGCTGGGCACCATGGCGGCCGCGGCTCGCCGCCCGGGCGATCGCTCCCGTCTGCACCTGTCCCGGAACTACCAGGCCGGGCTGGACGAGCCGCTGATGGGTTCGACACAGTCCCCGGAGGGGGTCTTGCTGCCGAGTCTGCGCGAGGCGTACATCAACCCCCGCTGTCAGGTCGCCGAGGTCAACCCCGGCGACAAACCGGAGGACCACGTCTGGTGGCAGGGCCGCGAGCTGGCCGAGGACGTCGAGCGCCTCCTCGCCGGGCTCCTGACCTCGCCCGGCGCGACGCAGGCCCCGCTGGTCGTCCTCGGGGAGCCGGGGTCGGGGAAGTCCACGTTCACCGAAGTCCTCGCCGCCCGGCTCCCGGAGAACGACTTCCTGCCGGTCCGGGTCGAACTCCGCGCGGTCCCGGCCGAGTCGATGGTCCAGGAGCAGATCGAGCACGCGGTGTACCGGGAACTCGGCGAGCACGTCAGCTGGCAGGACCTGGTCGAGGCCGGCGACGGCGCGCTGCCCGTGGTCCTGCTCGACGGGTTCGACGAACTGCTCCAGGCCTCCGGCGCCAACAGGTACGACTACCTGGAGCAGGTCAGGGACTTCCAGCGGGTGCAGGCCCGGATCGGACATCCGCTGGTGGTGATCGTCACCAGCCGGACCCTGATCGCCAGCCGGACCCGGTTCCCGATCGGCACCGTGACCATCCGCCTGCAACCCTTCAGCGACGATCAGGTCCGCACGTGGCTGGAAGCGTGGAACCGCCACAACGGCGCCGTCCTCGCCGAACGCGGGCTGCGGCCGCTGACCGCCGAGATCGCCCTGGCCCACCGCGAACTCGCCGAGCAGCCGCTGCTCCTGATGCTGCTCGCCTTGTTCGACGCCACCGGCAACGCCTTGCAGGACCAGCGGGGAGCCCTGGGACAGGCTGAGCTCTACCGGGCGCTGCTGATGGACTTCTCGCTGCGCGAAGTACGCAAATCGGCGGCCAACCGCAGCCTCCCCACCGCCCGCCAACACCTGCTCGCCGAACGCGAGATGCACCGCCTGGCCATCGTCGCGGTGTCCATGTTCGTGCGCCGCCGGCAGACCGTCGCCGCAGTCGAGCTCGACCAGGACCTGATGGCCCTGTTCGACCATCGGGGTGGCGAGGAACCGCACGTCAGGCCGGACGGACCGAGCCCGTCGGACCAGGCGACCGGCAAGTTCTTCTTCCTCCACAAGTCCGAGGCCACCGCACACGGCCAACGCACGCGCAGCTACGAGTTCCTGCACTCGACGTTCGGCGAGTTCCTCGTCGCCTGGCTCACTGTCCGCGCTCTGTGCGACCTGGCCGCCGTCCGCGAGGTGACACGTCGCGGCATGACCGGGTCGCTCGACGGGTTGGACGACGGATTCCTGTATGCGCTCCTGTCGTTCTCCTGCTTGGCAGAGCGACGTCCGACCACCGAATTCCTCAGCGAACTTCTCCGCCTGGTACCCACCGACGAGCGGACCCGTGTCCGGACGATGCTGCCCGAACTGCTGGCGAGCTCGTTGTATCCGCACCCGTCGCGCTCCCATCGCGACTACGAGCCGGCGCGCGAGCATATACCTCGGCGCCTGGCCGTCTATTCGGCGAACCTCACGTTGCTGTTGGTCCTGGTCGCCGACGAGGAGATGGACGGCACGGAGCTGTACGGCAATCTGCTGGCCCCCGACCAGATCATCGATCGCTGGCGACGGTACGCCGGTTTGTGGCACGGCCAGTTCAGCATGCATGAGTGGAGCGCGCTGATCGACCTCGTCCGCATCCGCTTCGAGCGCCACGGCGAACAGGTCAACCTGCGCCTCAGACGTGAGGACGGGTCACCGGTGTCGATGGTGGACACGGTCGCGACGGTCCAGGCCCCGGTGAGCTACGACCTCACCCGCTTCGAGGTCCTGCTGTCGAACATCGAAGGCGTGTCCTACGACATCGAGGTCCCGTTCGTGTCCACCGCGGGCCGCATCATCAGGGAAGCGGGATACCTCCCGAGCTGGCGCGCGGGAATGCTTCTTCTGCAAAGCGTCCCCTTCCTGCGCGCCACGGGACCGGCCATCCGGTGGCACATCGACGACGATCCGTTCCTCCCCGGCGCGCTGCTGGCCGAACTCGACTACACCCGTGACGCCCTTCCCGAACAACGCGCGGCGATGTACCGCCGGTACGCGACGGTCATGGCTGGATTCCCCGAACTGCGAGAACAGCTACTCCTCCGCTTGCGCGACGAAATCCACACCCTGACTCCTGCCACCGGCGTGGAGATTCTGCGCGCCCTGAGCGACGGGACACCCACCCCCACCCACCTCGACGCGATCGACAGGCTCTGGCGACGTGTCGTCGACGGGGAGACCAGAAAAGACCCCCGTGCACGGCAGATGATCGTCGCGCTCGTCAAAGCGGTTCACCGGACGTCGTCGAACGCCGACCTGAGCACGTTGAGCCCGGACCTGCTCGTCGCGCTGCGCACCAGCAGCGAGCGGAATGTGGCCTAAGTCAGAACATTGCGAACAAGGGTGGCTGCCTACAACTGCTTCGCCTGGGCCGCGATGAGCTCCAGAACCTCGTCGATCCGGTCGGCGTGGGTGTGGTGGCCGAGGACGCAGACCCGTATCGTCTGCCGGCCGTGGGTGACGGTGCTGGACAGCAGCACCCCGGGGTCGTCGTTGATGCGCGCGAGCAGGTCGCGGGTGGCCTGGTCCGCCTCTTCCAGCGCCGCGGCGCTACTGCTGCGCGAGCGGACGCGGAAGGCGACCGTGCTCAGGTCGGGACGCCAGGGAACTTCGAGGGCTGAGATGCCTGACAGCACGTCGTGGACCTGTTCGGCGAGGTCGAGCTTCTCGTCGAGGGCGTCCCGGAAGGCGGACACGCCGTGCAGATGGAGGGGTATCCAGGCGCGCAGGCCGCGGATCTCGTGGCTGAGCTCCGGACCCATGTGCGCGTAGTTGGGCAGGCCGCCCGCCGAGACGACCTCCTGGAGGTAGTTGCCGGTGCCGTCGTGCGCGGCATAGAGCTTGGCGGGGTCGCGGACGACGAGGGTACCGGTGCCGAAGGGCAGGAACAGGGTCTTGTGCGGGTCGAGCGTGACGGAGTCTGCGCGCTCAGTCCCTGCCAGGCGCCGGCGTCCGCGTTCGGTGAGGCGGAAGAAGCCGCCGTAGGCCCCGTCGACGTGGAGCCAAAGGTCCTCGCGGGCCGCCAGATCGGCCATCGCCGGCAGCGGATCGACGGTGCCGGCGTCCGTGGTGCCGGCCGATCCGACCAGCAGGAAGGGACGGAGTCCGGCGGCCCGGTCGGCGCCGATCATCGCCGCCGCTGCCGTCATGTCCATCCGCAGGTCGTCGGTGCAGGGCACCGTACGGATGTTGCGGGCGCTGATCCCGGCGAGTCGGCACGCCTTCGCCACCGAGTGGTGTGTGTACGCCGTGACGTACACCGTGCCGTCGGCGAGGTCTTCGCCGAGGCGGTCGTGGCGGGCGGCGACCACCGCGGAGAACGTGGCCATGGAGCCGCCGGTGGTGAGCAGGCCGGTGCTGCCGTCGGGGAGCCCACAGACGTCCCGCGCAATCCACCGCAGTATGCCCTCCTCCAGTGCGACCAACGCCGGGGCCGCAAAGGCGAAGCTGCCGTACTTGTTGATGCCGCGGGCGTAGAACTCGGCGAGTGCGGAGCTGTACAGCCCGCCGCCGGGAACGTAGGCGAGGTATCCGGGCCCTGACGTCTCCAGGGCGCAGTCCACCGCGCCGTCCAGCCGGTCCAGCAGTGCCCTGAGATCCCCGGCCGCCTCGGGCGGCGGGGAGAGGAACGACTCGACGAGATCTGCGGTCAGCCGCGGGTCGACCGGATTGCCGGCCGGCCGGTCCGGCAGGCTCTCGACGTGGTCCAGGACGCGGTCGAGAACGAGGCCGCCCATCTCGGCCATGGCGGCGCGGTCCGGCTCCAGCGGAAAGTCATTCATGATTCACAACCGTTCGATTCGATGTCGTTCAGCGAGATGCCCTGGCATCAGGGTGCAGATAGAGAAGACGGTCTCCCGACCGAGCCGGACCGATACGGCGCAAGCTCTCCCGGCCCCGTCAAGCCCAGCGTCGACAGCCCGCTGAGCACGCCGCGCTTCAGCTCCGCGCGGTCCTCCAGGGCCGCCATGGTCGCGGCGTCGACCTCGACGCGGAACGACTTCAGCAGGATCCTGACTCGCAGGTCGGCGACGGGAACCCCGTTCCGCGCGAAGTAGCCGCGCACATGTTCCTCGGCCCGCTCGACGCTGCCCAACAGCGCGACCGAAACCGGGACGCCGACCTGGATGCGCGAGGCCAGACACGGCGCGGCCGGCTTGTCCGCGACCGGCAGGCCCCACGACGCGGCGAGCTTGCGCACCATCGCCTTGTCGATGCCCGCCGCCGCCAGCGGCTCCACCACCGCCAGCTCCTCGGCGGCCCGCAGTCCCGGCCGGTCCAGCGCGCGCCGGTCGTCCGCCTGGGTGCCGGTGGCCACGTGCGCGATGCCCGCCTCGTCGGCGACCCGCCGGGCCGCCGCCAGGACGGTCGACTTGCAGAAGTAGCAGCGGTCGCCGAGGTTGCGGCGGTAGCCCTCGCTGGCGAGTTCGTCGGTGGCTACCTCGACCAGCCGGACGCCGAGCGACGCGGCGAGCTCCCGCGCCTCGGCCAGCTCGCGCCGGGCCAGGCTCGGGGAGTCCGCGATCACCGCGAGCACCCGCGGGCCCAGGACGCGGGCCGCGGCGGCCAGCACGACGGTCGAGTCGACGCCGCCGGAGAAGGCCACGACCAGGCTGCCGAGCCCGCGGAGCACGGTGTCCAGCCGGTCGGCGGCGACGCGGATCCGCGCCCGCTCCACCAGCGCCGTCAGCTCTGTCAGGTCCAGCAGCCTTGTCAGATCCATCGCGTCCATCGCGTCCATCGGATCCATCGGCTCGGTCGGCTCGGTCGGCTCGGTCGGTCCCGCCGGTTCCATCAGCTCTTCCTCCACGCTCATGAGGCCTCCAGGGCTTCAGCGTCCGCCGGTCGGATCCGCTGCTCGGGCCGGGTGAACAGGTAACCGGAGGCGACGGCCACCAGCGCGGCCATCACCGTCAGCATCACGCGATAGTCGACCGTCGCGATCAACGCCGCGCCGAGCGCGATCGCCACGCCCTGCAACGGACTGAACAGGAAGTCGAAGCCGGCCAGCACCCGGCCGCGCAGCTCCGGCGGGGTGCGGCGCTGCAGGACGGTGATGATGCCGATGTTGATCCACGGCAGCGAGACCCCGAACAGCACCATCCCCACGACCGTGACCGGCAGCGACGGCGTCGTCAGGAGCAGCGCGCCGACGGCGAACGCCGCCATGCCCAGCCCGACGAGCCCGCCCTCGCCGTAGCGCTTCATCAGGCGCGCCGCCACGGTCGAGGCGGCGATCGCGCCGACGCCCATGGCCGCCATCAGGTACCCGAGGAACTCCGGCTTGCGGTGCAGGCCGTTGCCGACCACGGCGAACACCACCGACTCGACGAACCCGAACGCGACGACGGTGAACAGCGCGGCGACGACGAGCTGCCGGAGGTCCACCGTGCGCAGCAGGTGTCTGATACCCGCGGTGGCCTCGTCGAGGAAGTGCGTCTCGGTCGGTTCGGGCCGCGTCTCGGTGACGCGCAACAGCACCAGCGCCAGGATCGCGGCGGCGAACGTGGCCGCGTCGAGCCAGATCACCCCGGACGCGCCGACCGCGGCGAGCAGTCCGGCGCCGAGCAGCGGAGCCACCAGCCAGACCCCCTGCGATCCGGTCTGCACCAGGCTGTTGGCCTCCGCCAGCAGGTCGTCCTCGACGACGGTGGCGACCAGCGCGTTGCCGCCGGCGGTGATCACGGTCCCGAAGGCGCCGTAGAAGAACATCACGAGATAGATGAGCCAGACCTGGTCGCGTCCGGAGACCAGGAGCAGCAGCAGGATCACGCCGCCGGTCACCGCGTTGGCCAGGACCAGCAGCGGACGGCGGCGGTACCGGTCGGCGACCATGCCGCCGAGCGGGCCGAGCAGGGTCCCGACGGTGTAGCAGAAGACGGTCATGCCCGCGGCGGCGCTGCTGCCGGTGAGCATCTTGACCCAGATGCCCATGGCCAGCCACAGCGAGCGGTCGCCCAGGGTGGAGAGCGTCTGGCCGATGAAGTACAGCATGACGTTGCGGTGAGAGAGCGCGCGCAGCATCGGGGGGACTCCTCTTAGGTGCCGGTCATGCGCTGATGCCGGGCATCCGGCACAAGGTATTGTTCGACCGTGACTGGACATAACGGGGACCAGCCCGAACGTGCCGAGCGGATCGTCGATCTCGGGGACTTCGCAAAGCTCGACGTCGACCGCGCGGCGCGCACCGGCGTCCCGGAAGTCGTCTTCGCGCAGTCCAAGACTGCGGAGCAGACGTTCGCCGCATTGCAGGGTCTGCGTAGTGCGAACCCCTCGTCCCCGGCGCTCGCGACCAGGTGTCCGCAGGCGGTGCTGGAGCAGGCCGCGCAGCGGTTCGGGGCCGACCAGGTCCTGGTGGACGAGGTCGCCGGGACGCTCACCGTCGGTCCGCTGCCGGAGCCGGTCGGCCGGGTCGCCGTCGTGTGCGCCGGGACGTCGGACCTGCCGGTGGCGCGGGAGTGCCTGGCGACGCTCGCCGTGCTCGGCGTCGGCGCGGTGTCGGTGACCGACGTGGGGGTGGCCGGGATCGCGAGGCTGTTCGCGCATCTGGACACGCTTCGGGCCAGCTCGTGTGTGATCGTCGTCGCCGGCATGGAAGGCGCCTTGGCCAGCGTGGTCGCCGGTCTGGTGGCGCCGCCGGTGATCGGGGTGCCGACGAGCGTCGGGTACGGCGTCAGCGCCGGGGGTCTGGTGGCCGCGGCGGCGATGCTCGCCTCGTGCAGCCCCGGGCTGGTCACCGTGAACGTGGACAACGGGTTCGGCGCTGCGGCGCACGCCGCAAAGATTGTGAAGATGGCGCAATCCATGCGGACGGCGGACGAGCAGTGAGCGACGGCCGCGCGGCGAGCACCGACACGCAACTGCTGGCCGCACATCTGGACTGCACGCTCGGAGTCGCCGGCGACATGCTGCTCGGCGCGCTCGTCGGCGCCGGAGCCCGGCCGGAGGCGATCACGGCGGCGATCGATTCGATGGGCATCGAAGGCATCGCAGTACGCTTCGACGACGCGCGCCGCGCCGGATTCGCCTGTAAGCGCGCCGAAGTGACGGTCCCCGCGGAGCCCGATGTCGAACGGACCCTCAGCGACGTCCTGGCCGTGGTGCGGGGCACGGTTCTGCCCCCGCGCGCGATGCGGTATGCCGAACGCGTATTCACTCTGCTCGCCGAGGCCGAGGCGACCGTCCACGGCGTCACCCCCGACGAGATCCACTTCCACGAGGTCGGGGCGTTCGACGCGCTGGCCGATGTCGTAGGGTGCGCTGCCGCGCTGAGCGATCTGGGGCTGCTGGAGGACGGCGTCGTCGTGCACTGCTCGGCTTTCGCCGCCGGCAGCGGAACGGTGCGCAGCCAGCACGGCCGACTGCCGGTGCCGGCACCGGCGGTCCTGGAACTGGCCCGGTCCGCCGGCATCGGGCTGACCCGCTCCGATCTGGCCGGCGAGCGGACGACGCCGACCGGGGCCGCGCTGGTCGCGGCGCTGGCGGTCCCGGCGCCGATGCCGGAGATGACGGTGACCGCCGTCGGCTGCGGCGGCGGCACCCGCGATTCCAGCGACGGTCCCAACATCACCCGGGTGCTGCTGGGCCGTCATGCCGGCGGCGCGACCCTGGGCACCGAGGAGATCGTCCTGGTCGAGAGCACAGTGGACGACCTCGATCCCCGGCTGTGGCCCTCGGTGCTGCGGGCGGTCCGCCAGGCCGGCGCCTGGGACTGCTGGACCACGCCGACGATCGGCCGCGACGGCCGGCCCGGCCAGACGGTGACGGCGGTGTGCGGCGAGCAGACCCGGCGCGCGGTCATCGAGGCGATCCTGCTGCACACCTGCACGCTCGGCGTCCGCTGGTCGCCCTGGCAGCGGGTGACGCTCCCCCGCCGCTCGGTGCGGGTCGCCGTCGGCGAGCCCGGCGCACGGCACGAGATCACCGTGAAGGTCGCCGAGCTCGCCGGACGGGTGATCACCGCTCAGCCCGAGCTCGCCGAGGCGGAGCAGATCGCCGCGATACTCGGCCGCTCCGTCCGGTCGGTGTGCGAGGAGGCGGCGGCCGCCTATCGGACGGCCGCGCCTCCCCCGGGAGCATGACAGGACGCTGATCACTGGCCGCCGACCGCGATCTTGGCCAGGTCGCTGACCTTGGAGCTGCGGAAGAACGCCCGCAGGTCGATCTTCAGGCCGAGCTTGGAGCGGGCCCGGCCGACCAGCCGCATCGCGAGCAGGGAGTTCCCGCCGAGCGCGAAGAAGCCCTCGTCGACGCCGACCTGCTCCACGCCCAGGATCTCGGCGAACAGCGCACACAGCTGTTCTTCCTTCTCCGTCCGCGGCGCGCGGTAGCCGGTGGTGTCGTTCTCCGGCGCCGGCAGGGCTTTGCGGTCCACCTTGCCGTTCCCGGTCAGCGGCAGCCGGTCCAGCACCACCAGCGCCGAGGGCACCATGTAGTCCGGCAGCATCCCGGAGGCGAACTCCCGGACCGCGGCCGGATCCGCCGCGCCGGTCACGTAGCCCACCAGCCGCCGGTCCCCGGGGCGGTCCTCGCGCACCACGACCGCCGCCGCGCCGACGCCGGGAGCCCGGCCCAGCACGCCTTCCACCTCGCCGAGCTCGATCCGGAAGCCGCGCACCTTCACCTGGTCGTCGACCCGGCCGACCAGGACCAGCCGGCCGTCGCGGTCCCACCGGACCAGGTCTCCGGTCCGGTACATCCGCGACCCGGGCGCGCCGGACGGATCGGCCACGAACCGCGACGCGGTCAGAGCGCCGCGTCCGACGTAGCCGCGGGCCAGGCCGGTCCCGGCGACGTACAGCTCCCCGACGACGCCCGGCGGGACCGGGAGCAAGCCGTCGTCGAGCACTGACACCCGCGTGCCCGGCATCGGCGTACCGATCGGGACGACCCCCGAAGGCGTCGGTTCCTCCGGATCGATGCGGTACTCGGTGCAGCTGACCGTCGTCTCGGTGGGGCCGTAGACGTTGAAGACGGTGACCCCGGGATGCCGGTCGCGCCATTCGGCCAGCGCGCCGCCCTGAAGCGGTTCGCCAGCGAGCAGGAGCTGTTCGGTCGGCGCGAAGTCCTCGGACAGTTCGGCCAGCACCTGCAGGTGGCTCGGCGTCGCCTTCAGGAACGTGCTGCGCCGCTGCGGCGCGGGTTCCTCCAGCGCCGCGAGCTCGATGGCTCCGCCGTTGATCAGCGGCACATAGAGCGCGGTGACGGTGAGGTCGAAGGAGACCGAGGAGTGCAGCAGCGCCGTTCCCCGGGTGCTGTCGTAGTCCTCCTTCGCGTAGGCGAGGTAGTCGGCCAGCGCGCCGTGCTCCACCATGACGCCCTTGGGCGTGCCGGTAGATCCGGACGTGTAGATGACGTAGGCCGGGTTCCGGCGGTCCACGGCCACCCCCGCCAGGTTCCCGCCGGGCTCCCGGGCCACACCGCCGGCGGTGGTCGGGTCGTCCACGACGACCCAGCGCGCGTCCAGCGGCAGGCTGTCGGCCGCGCCCGCCGTGGTCACGACGCAGACCGGAGCGGCGTCGTGGACCATGAAGCCGACGCGCTCGGCCGGATACGCGAGGTCGATCGGCAGATACGCACCGCCGGCCTTGAGTACCGCGAGCAACGCCACGAGCAGGTTCGCGCCGCGCGGCAACGCGACGCCGACCAGCCGCTCCGGGCCGACGCCGAGCGAGCGCAGATGCCGGGCCAGCCGGTTGGCCCGGCAGTTCAGCTCGGCGTAGGTCAGGCGGTCCGCTCCGCAGACGATCGCGATCGCGTCCGGGGTCCTGGCCACCTGCGCCTCGAACAGCTCCGGCAGCGACAGCGCGCCCTGCGGCACTCCCCCGTCGCCGAGCTTGCGCAGCCGTGCCGTCTCCGGCGCCGAAAGCACCGGCACCTCGCCGAGCGGAAGCTGCGGATCGGCCGCGACGGCGTCCAGGAACCGGGCGAACCGCTCGGCGATGCCTTCGGCAGTGTCCTGGTCGAACAGATCGGTGGCGAACTCGACATAGCCTTCGAGCCCGTCGGGCTGCCCGTGGCCGTCCAGCCGTTCGCGCAGCGCGAAGGTGAGGTCGAACTTCGAGGTGCCGACGCCGGATTCCCGCGACTGGACCTCGACGCCGGGCAGTTCGACCCGCAGCTGGTCGCCTTCCAGGGTGAGGAGCACCTGGAAGAGCGGGTGGCGGGAGGTGGTGCGCACCGGGTTGACCACGTCCACGACCCGTTCGAAGGGGACGTCGGCGGCGCCGAACGCGGAGACGTCCGCCTCGCGGACACGCGTGACGAGGTCGCGGAACGCCGGGTCCCCGGCGGTGTCCACGCGCAGTACCAGGGTGTTGACGAAGAACCCGACCAGGTCGTCGAGCGCGGCGTCACCGCGCCCGGCGGTGACCGACCCGATCGGCACGTCCGGGCCGGCGCCCAACCGGGTCAGCAGCCCGGCCAGGCCGGCCTGCACCACCATGAACAGCGTCGCGCGGCACTCCCAGGCCACGCGCAGCAGGCCCGCGTGCGTGTGCGCCGGAACGGCGAACCCGACGCGGCCGCCCCGGTGCGAGGCCACCGCCGGCCGCGGCCGGTCGGTCGGCAGCGCCAGCTCCTCCGGTATCCCGTCGAGCACACCGCGCCAGTACTCGGCCTGGCGTCCGATGACGCTGCCGGGATCGTTCTCGGCGCCCAGCCACTCGCGCTGCCACAGGGTGTAGTCCACGTACTGGACCGGGAGCGCGGGCCAATCGGGCGCCAGGTCACGAAGGCGGGCCCCGTAGGCGGTACCGAGGTCCCGGCCCAGCGGGCCCATCGACCAGCCGTCACCGGCGATGTGGTGCATGAGCAGCAACAGCACCTGTTCCTCGGGACCGAGCCGGAACAGCCACGCCCGCACCGGGACCTCGCCGCCCAGATCGAACCCGTGGCCGGCGGCGCGCGCGTATTCGTCCTCGAATCCGCCGGCCGTGCAGTCCACGACGGTCAGCAGGGAAGCGGGCACCGACGCCTCGTCACGGACGATCTGCCAGGCCTCGCCGTCGACGTCGGCGAACACCGTCCGCAGCGATTCGTGCCGCAGGACGACGTCGCGCAGCGCCGCGTCCAAGGCATGCACGTTCACGACGCCGGACAGGTGCAGCACCAGCGGGACGTTGTATGTCGCGACGTCGCCCTCAAGCCGGTTGATGAACCACAACCGGCGCTGCGCGAACGACAGCGGCACCCGCTCCGGACGCGGCACGGGCACCAACGCCGCGCGCGCCGATTCCGCCCCGGCGAGCGAGCGTGCCAGACCGGCGACCGACGGAGCCTGGAACAGGTCGGCGATCCCGACCTCGACGCCCAGCACCGACCGGACGCGAGCGATCAGCCGCATGGCCAGCAGCGAGTGCCCGCCGAGCTCGAAGAAGCTCTGGTCGACGCCGACCCGGTCGACGCCCAGGACCTCGGCGAACAGCGGGCAGAGCACCTCCTCGGCCACGGTGCGCGGGGCGCGGTATCCGACCCCTGATCCGTAGACCGGGACGGGCAGGGCCCGGCGGTCGACCTTGCCGCTGACGGTCAGCGGCAGCCGGTCGAGCACCATCAGCGCCGAGGGCACCATGTAGTCGGGCAGCAGGCCGGCGGCGAACTCGCGCACGGCCGCGGCATCGACGGCGCCGGTCACGTACCCGGCCAGCCGCCGGTCCCCGGGGCGGTCCTCGCGGACCACGACCACCGCGGCGGCCACGCCCGGGGCGCGGCCCAGCACGTCCTCCACCTCGCCGAGCTCGATCCGGAAGCCGCGGATCTTCACCTGGTCGTCGGCCCGTCCCAGGAACCGGAGCTGGCCGTCGCGGTCCCACCGCACCAGGTCGCCGGTCCGGTACATCCGGGTCCCCGGCGCCCCGAACGGGTCCGCGACGAACCGCGAGGCCGTCAGACCGACGCGTCCGACGTATCCCCGGGCCAGACCGGCGCCCGCGACGTACAGTTCCCCGACCACGCCGGCGGGAACGGCTGCCAGGCCGTCGTCGAGCACGTACAACCGGGTGCCGGTGATGGGCTTGCCGATCGGCGGCGTCCCCACGCCGGACAGCGGTTCGCTGACCGTCGCGTAGACGGTGATCTCGGTGGGGCCGTAGGCGTTGATCATGCGACGGCCGACCGACCAGCGGGCGGCGAGTTCCGCCGGGCACGCCTCGCCACCCACGATCAGCGTCTGCAGATGCGGGTGGTCCTCCGGGCGCAGCGCCGCGAGCGCGGCCGGCGTGATGAGGGCGTGGCTGACCCGATGCTCGATCAGGAACGCGCCGAGGGCTTCGCCGTCGGTCGGGCCCGCGGGCGCGATGGCCAGCGTGGCGCCGAGCGGCAGTGCCATCTGGAGTTCCATCACGGAGGCGTCGAAGCTCGGCGAGGCGAAGTGCAGGACGCGGCTGTGCTCGGTGATGCCGAACCGGTCCGCGTGGGTGCGCACGAGGTTGGTGATGCCGGCGTGCGCCACCAGGACGCCCTTGGGCGTCCCCGTCGATCCGGAGGTGTAGATGACGTAGGCGGCGTTCGCGGGTGTCAGGAGCCTGTGACGCTCGGCGTCACCCGGGTTGATGTCCGGCTCGGCATCGATCGCGAGCAGCGCTTCCGGCGCGTCGAGCACGAGCGTGGGCGCCTCGGTGATCGGCAGCCGGGCTGCGAGCGCCGCGTTCGTCAGCACCGTCGCCGAGCCGGAATCCTGGAGCATGAACGCGATCCGCTCGGCGGGGCTGTCCGGGTCGACGGGCAGGTAGGCGGCGCCGGTCTTGGACACGGCCAGGATCGCGACGGCCAGCTGCGCCGAGCGCGGCAGGACCACGGCCGCCACGCGTTCCGGGCTCAGGCCGGAGGCGATCAGGCGGTGCGCCAGCCGGTTGGCCCGACGGTTCAGCTCGGCGTAGGTCAGCCGGGTCGCGCCGTCGATCAGCGCGACCGCGTCCGGGGTCCTGGCGACCTGGGCTTCGAAGAGCTGCGTCATGGTCGCGGCCGGTTCGGGGGTGCCGCCGTCCCCGGCGACGAGCAAGTCGCGCCGTTCCCGGGCGGACAACACCTCCACCTCGCTGAGCCGGGCCCGCGGGGCGGCGGCCACCGCGGTCAGGAACTGCGCGAAGCGCGCGGCGAGGGCTTCCCCGGTCTCCCGGTCGAAGAGGTCTGAGGCGTACTCGACATAGCCGTCCAGGCCGTCGGGCCGCCCGTCGTCGTCGAGCAGTTCCTGCACGGAGAAGGTGAGGTCGAACTTCGACGTCCCGGCCCCGGCCGCGCGCACCTCGACGTCGATGCCGGGCAGGACCACGCTCAGCGGATCGTTCTGCTCGAAGGCGAGCATCACCTGGAACAACGGGTGTCGAGCCGACGAGCGTGCCGGGTTGACAGCCTCCACGATCTGCTCGAACGGGACATCCTGGTGCGCGAAGGCCGCCAGGTCCACGTCGCGGACGCGGGTGACCAGGTCGCCGAACGCCGGGTCCCCGGCGGTGTCGACGCGCAGTACCAGGGTGTTGACGAAGAACCCGACCAGGTCGTCGAGCGCGGCGTCGCCGCGTCCGGCGGTGACCGAGCCGATCGGCACGTCCGTCCCGGCGCCGAGCCGGGTCAGCAGGCCGGACAGGGCGGCCTGGACCACCATGAACAGGGTCGCCCGGCAGGACGACGCCAGCTGCGACAGGTCGGCGTGCACCTGCGGCGACACCTCGAACGCGGCCCGGCCGCCGCGGCGCGAGGCCACCGCCGGGCGCGGCCGGTCCGTCGGGAGCATCAGCTCGACGGGCACGCCGTCCAGTGCCTTGTGCCAGTACTCCGTCTGCTGGGCGATCATGCTGGCCGGATCGTCCTCGGAGCCCAGCCGTTCCCGTTGCCACAGCGTGTAGTCGATGTACTGGACCGGCAACGGCGGCCAGTCCGGAGCCGCGCCCCGGGTGCGGGCGGCGTAGGCGGCGCCGATGTCCCGGCCGAGCGGGCCCATCGACCAGCCGTCGCCGGCGATGTGGTGCAGCACCAGCAGCAGCACCGATTTCTCGGCGGGCAGCTGGAACAGCCAGGCCCGCAGCGGCGGTTCGCCGGCCAGGTCGAACCGGTGGGCCGCGGCGCGGGCCAGCGCGTCCGGCAGCTCGCCGGCGGTCGTGCGGACCACCGACAGCCGCGGCTGCGCCTCGTTGCCGCGCAGGACGACCTGGACCGGCTCGCCGTCCACCTCGTCGAAGACGGTCCGCAGGCTCTCGTGGCGGGCGATCACGTCGTGCAGCGCGAGTTCCAGGGCCGTGACGTCGAGCACGCCCGACATGTGGATCTCGTAGGGCAGGTTGTAGCTGGAGTTCGGGCCTTCGAGCCGGTCGACGAACCACAGCCGACGCTGTGCGAACGACAGCGGCACCCGGTCCGGGCGCGCGGTCGGCACCAGCGCCGCGACCGCCGCGTCCGCCCGGCCGACGACGCGCGCCAGACCGGCGACAGTGGGCTCTTCGAAGAGATCCGCCACCCCGATCTCGACGCCGAACTGCGACCGCAGCCGCGCCACCAGGCGCATACCCAGCAGCGAGTGGCCGCCGAGGTCGAAGAAGCTCTGGTCCACGCCGACGCGGGGCAGTCCGAGCACGTCGGCGAACAGCGCGCACAACCGCTCCTCCACCTCGTCGCCGGGCGCCTGATAGGCGGAGGTGTCGTGGTCAAGCGCGGGCGCCGGCAGGGCTTTGCGATCCACCTTGCCGTTCGCGGTCAGCGGCAGCCGGTCCAGCACCACGACGGCCGAGGGCACCATGTAGTCCGGCAGCAGGCCGGCGGCGAACGCGCGGACCTCCGCCGGCTCGGCGGCGCCGGTCACGTAACCCACCAGCCGCCGGTCCCCCGGCCGGTCCTCGCGCAGCACCACCACGGCGGCGCCGACGCCCGGGGCCCGGCCCAGCACGCCTTCCACCTCGCCGGGCTCGATCCGGAAGCCGCGCACCTTCACCTGGTCGTCGGCCCGCCCGACGAAGAGCAGCCGGCCCGGGCCGTCGCCGCGCACCAGGTCTCCGGTGCGGTACATCCGCGCCCCCGGCGCGCCGAACGGGTCCGCCACGAACCGCGACGCCGTCAGGCCGCCCCGGCTCACGTATCCCCGCGCCAGGCCGGTGCCGGCGATGTACAGCTCCCCCACGTCACCGGCGGATACCGGGTGCAGCTTCTCGTCCAGCACGTACAGGTCGGTGTCGTCCAGGCCGGCGCCGATCGGCACCGTCCCGTCGCCGTCGAACCGGTCGCGCATCGGGAAGCAGGAGGCGAACGTCGTCGTCTCGGTGGGACCGTAGCCGTTGACCACGGCGACGCCTGGGCAGTGTTCGAGCACTGATCGGACGGCCGCGGGCGACACGACGTCGCCGCCGGTCCACACCTCGCGCACTCCGGCGAACACCGCGGGGTCCTGCTCGACGACCGCGCTGAACATGCCCGCGGTCAGCCACAGCGCCGAGACGTCGCCTTCGGCGAGCACCTGCCGCAACGCCGGGGCGTCGAGTATCGCAGTCTCCGGGATGACCAACCGGCCGCCGGAAAGCAGGGGGACCCAGAGCTCGTAGGTGGTCGCGTCGAAGGCCGGCGCCGAGTGCAGCAGCATGCAGCCGTGCGCACCGCGGGAGAACGCGGTGTCCGCCGCGAGCGCCGCGACGCTGCGGTGCGTCACCGCCACCCCGTTGGGCAGACCGGTGGTGCCGGAGGTGAAGTTGATGTAGGCGAGCTGTTCCGGGTGGACCGGTACATCAGGGTTCTCGGTCAGTCCGCCGGGGACCAGGACGTCCGCCTCGGCGATGACGTGCCGGATGCCATAGCCCTGCACCACCGCGTCGATGCGGGACTGCGGGGCGCGGACGTCCAGCGGGACGTAGACACCCCCGGCCTTGACGATGGCCAGGATCGAGACGACGGTGGCGGCCGAGTGCTCGGCGCGCAGGGCGACGAAGGTCTCCGGGCCCACCCCGGCCTCGATGAGCCGATGGGCGAGACAGTTGGCGCGTTCGTTCAGCTGTCCGTATGTCAGTCGTGCCGTTCCATGGACGACGGCGATGAGGTCGGGCGTGCTCGCCGCTTGTCGCTCGAACAGTCGGGGCAAGGATGCTGGTTGAGGCATGGTTGTTCCTCTGCGAAATCTGTATCTGCTACAAGATCTGTATCTGCTACAAATCCGTGGCTCAGTGGTCGGCGAACGGTCAGTCGCCGCGGACGCCGTCCATGGCCCGGGCAAGGCTCGCCGGCCGCATGTCGGTCCAGTTCCGGTCCACGAAGTCGAGACACGCCTGCCGGCTGTCCTCGGCGTGGGCGGTCTGCCAGCCGTCCGGCACCGCGCGCGCCGCCGGCCACAGCGAGTACTGGGCTTCGTCGTTGACGAGCACGAGGAAACGGCCGTCGGCGTCGTCGAAGGGGTTGGCCATCATTGCTCCCGGATGATTCGGTTCGGATCGTGGTCGGGTCGTTCGGGTTCGGGTCGCTCGGGTTCGGCACGCCGGGCGACCAGAACTGCGTCGTCGACGGTCTCGTGGTCGGCGACCTGGCTCCAGGCCGCGTCGCCGAACATCGCCAGGACGGCTTGGACCTGGTAGGGGCCGTGTTCCAGGAACAGCCAGCCGCCGGGTGCCAGCAGCCGGCGCGCGGTCCGCTCCACGGCCCGGACCACGTCCAGACCGTCCGGGCCGCCCCACAGGGCCAGCGCCGGATCGTGGTCGCGCACCTCGGGCATCCCGATCGCGCGGCCCACCGGGATGTACGGCGGGTTCGCGATCACGACGTCCACGAGCCCGTCGAGTTCGGGCAGCGCCGTGGCCACGTCGCAGCACTCGAAGGCCACCTTCACCTCCGCCGTGGCGGCGTTGCGGACAGCCAGATCGCAGGCCTGCCCGGACAGGTCGACCCCGGTGACCGTCGCGCCCGGCACCTCGGCGGCGACGGTGATCGCGACCACGCCCGAGCCGGTGCACAGATCGACTACGCGCGGGGTGGCCGTCGGCAAAGCGCGAAGCCGTTCGACGACGCGCGCGACCAGTTCCTCGGTCTCCGGCTTCGGGACGAACACCCCGGGCTCCACCAGGAACCGCCGTCCGCAGAAGTACGACGCGCCGACGATCAACTCCACCGGCTCGCGGGCGACGCGGCGATCGACCAGCGCCCAGAACTCCGCGGGCACCGGCACCTCGGAGTGTGCGCCCACCGCGTCGGGCGTGGTGCCCAGCGCGTAGGCGGCCAGGCTCACGGCGTCGCGCTCGGCGGTCGGCACGCCCGCGGCGTCGAGCATCGCGTGCGCCCCCTTGATCGCGGACCCGGTGCTCAGCCCACTGGCGGTCATCGCAGCACCCGCCCGCCGT
Source organism: Catenulispora rubra (assembly GCF_015356825.1). Lineage (GTDB taxonomy): Bacteria > Actinomycetota > Actinomycetes > Streptomycetales > Catenulisporaceae > Catenulispora > Catenulispora rubra. Next base: position 27,206 of record NZ_JAACYW010000092.1, read on the forward strand.
CGATGACCAGGGTCTGGCCGGTGACCGCGGACATCCGCGCGAGGTCGAGCACCGCGTCGGCGACCTCCGAGGGCTGGACCACGCGGCGCAGCGCGGTGGCGCCGAGCAGGCCCGCCAGCACGTCCGGGCCCAACTCGTCGGTCATCGCCGAGGCGACCGGCCCCGGCGCGACGCAGTTGACCCGGATGCCGCGCGGGCCGAGGTCCCGGGCCAGAGACCGGGTCAGCCCGAGTACGGCCGCCTTGGCCGCCGCGTAGTGCGGACCGAACGAGCCGCCGGTGAACGCCGCGGCGCTGGAGATGGTGACGATCGAGCCGCCGGCCTTCTCCAGGTGCCCGAGCAGCGCCTTGGTGACGGTGAACGGGATCTCGACGTTCAGCTGCATGCACTCGCGCCACTGCTCGACGGACAGGTCCTCCACCGGCACCGGACGTGCCCCGCCGACGGCGGCGACCAGCAGGTCGATGCCGTTCCACGCCGCCGGCACGCTCTCGACCAGGCTCGCGATCCCCTCCGGCGTCCGCAGATCGGCCTGGACGGCGGTCACGCCGTCGTCCGACCAGGAACCGGCCCGGCTGTGGGTGTGCGCGAGGACTTCGGCGTCGGCCCGCCGGCAGCCGGCGACCACCGCCGAGCCGAGGTCGCCGGACGCGCCGAGCACCACCACCCGTTTGACGCTGTTCTGTCTCTCGTTCTCGATCGCGGTCGCTGTCACGGCCGGACTCCTTGATCTTCTGATGCGGGAACGGTCCCCGGTTGTGGCACGAAGCCCAGATGTGCCTTGGGTTCGAGCAGGAAAGATCTGAGGCTGCCGTCGTGCGGCAGGCCCGGAAGGGTGTGCCAGGGCTCTGTCAGGCCGGTGACGACGCGCCGGACGGTCGGCTCGGCCAGCGCCCGGTCCGCCAGGACCGGATCGGTGCCGAGCAGGTTGAGCACAAGGCTGTCGCGCAGCGGACCGAGCGAGCCGTCCCACGGCGCCACGACGACGAACGGGAACGGCAACTCGGTGCCGACCAAGGGATGTCCGGCGTCGGGGGCCGACAGGACGACCGGTCGCGCAGCGATCGAGCCGTCGGGCAGCGCCAGGAACGAACCGCCGTCGTAGCGGTCGCGGCTGTGATCGACGAACCCTGAGAACTGCGCCAGCGACTGCTGCAGTCCGCCCACCCGATCGACGCCGAACCTCGGCGGATCCGCATAGCCGGCAAGGCGTTCGGCGAGCCGGTCTGCCAGCCGCCCCGGATCGCCGCAGGTGAAGACCGCCGAGATGTTGGTGCACCGGACGCCGCCGTCCCCGGCGATCGCCCGCGCCAGATGGTCGATGACAGCCGCGTCCCCGGGCCGCACGGACTCGCCGACGGCCGCCTTCGACCGCCCCGGCCCGCGGACCAGCACGTCCGACCGGCCGCCCCAACGCCCTACCGCGTCCGGACCGCCGTAGACGATGGACAACGGCGCGGACTTCACCAGATGGGAACTCACCGCGTGGTCCCCGGGAAGCACCGCGAGCCGGTCCGCGGGCAGCCCGGCCGCGAGCAGCGCCGCCGCGATACGAAGCGGCGTGAAGGGATCGCGGCCGCCCGGACGGACCACGACCCGATAGCCGTATGACAGAGCCCTGACCCAGGTCAGATGCGGCTCGGAATGGTTGCTGGCGGCCACGACCCCGATGACCGGCGCGCGCGGTACCCACACCACGCGGTGTCCGGGCCCGCTGTCCGGGGCCGGACGCTCCGCGGCATCAGCCGTGCCGAGCTGCCGCAGACCCTCGGCCAGCGCGGCGAGTCCGTCCTCGACGACGCTCGGCGGCAGACCTGTGGCCAGCGCGGTCGATCGGATGTACGCGGCAGGGTCCAAGCCGTCGAGATCCGCCGACTCCAGCACCTTCGCGGCATCATCGAACAGCTGCTGCCCGACCGGCCGGGCCGGTTCCGCGGCCCGCATCCGGTCCAGCACGGCCTGAACAAGCAGCGGCGGCACGTACTCGACCTCGGCGATCGGCTCGCCGGTCACCGCCGTCAGCACCCGACGGTCAACGGCCGCCGGGATGCCGGGCCCCGTCACCGCGGCCAGCCGGCGTGGCCCGCCCGAAGCATGCAGTGCCGCCATCAGTAGACCCCCTCGATCACCGTCGCGCCGCCCTCGCGGTACGGCGCCACCTCGGCGAGGCCGTCGAGGCCGCCGTAGAAGGAGCCGTGCGTGGGCGCGACGCGGATCGCCGAGTCGCGCTCAAGCACGTTCGGCAGGAACATCTCGCGGGTGATCAGGTGCACCAGGACACGTCCCCGCTCGCCGTAGGCGACCGCGTCGCCCGCGGCGTCGACCACCTCGACCACCGCGCGCGGCCAGAACGGCTGGAAGACACATGCCTGCTTGTCCTCCGCGACCGGTGGCCGCTGCGGGGCGATGCCCATCAGGCTGTTGCCGTAGATGCCCGTGACCACCGCCTCGGGGAAGTAGTGGTCGCGCACCATCCTCAGGCTCGACTCGTCGAAGCTGGTCCCGCTCCAGATCAGGCCGGTCAGCCGGCTGGCGAGCCGTTCGCGCAGTTCGGTCCGGGCGCACAGCGCCTCCAGGACCGCGGGCGTGATGAACAGGACCCTGATGTTCTGCGTGGCCGTGACCAGCTCCACCTGGTCCAGGACGTGGTCGATGTACTCCTCGGCCAGCTCGGGCCGCCCGGTGCGGATCATCCGCTTGACCCACCGCGGGTCGAAGTCGATCGTGAAGCAGACGCCGCCGCGGGTCTCGGCCAGCCGCCGCATCGAGCGGCCGACGATGTGCGGGCCGGTCGGTCCGACGTGCAGCCAGTGGACGTCCCGGGGGAAGGCGTGCTCGTCGAACATCCGGTCCACCCACGGGATCCCCTCGGCCCGGCTGCCGGCCTCGATGATCCGCTTCGGCGTGCCCACGGTGCCGCCGGATTCGTAGACCTGGAACGGCCGGCCGCGGCAGCCTTCGGGAAGCAGGTCGTCGACGGGGACCGTGCGCAGTTCCGCACTGAGGTCGGGGAACCATCTGAGGTCCGCCAGGGTGGCGATGTCGGCGAGCGGGTCGAATCCGAGCTCTGCGACCCGGCTGAGCCAGAACTTCGAGCCGGTCGCCGGGTCGAAGTGCCAGCGCAGGATGTCCTGCAGATGCGGCGTGAACTGGTCGGTCGGCGAGGTGGTGTCGGCGGTCATCGGACGACCTGCCCGATGCCTGCGGCCGAACCAACCTGGTCCGCCGACTCGGCCGGCTCAGCAAGCTCGGCCAACTCGGACAGCTCAGCCAGATCGGCCGGCCCGCCGAGCGCGTTGGCGACGATGCGCAACCCGTGCTCGGTGAACAGGGATTCGGGATGGAACTGAACCCCTTCGATCGGCAACTCGCGGTGCCGCACACCCATGATTTCTCCGTCCGATGTCCGGGCGGTCACTTCCAGCTCTGCCGGAAGCGACGACTCGTCGATGACAAGGGAGTGGTATCGGACCACTTCGAAAGGATCTGGCAGGCCGGCGAACACCCCGCGGCCGTCGTGGAAGACCTGCGAGCACTTGCCGTGCATCGGCTGCCTGGCGTGCGTGATCTTCGCGCCGAAGGCCTGACCGATGCACTGGTGTCCCAGACAGACCCCGAAGACCGGGATCCGGCTGCCGAGGCGGCGGACCACCTCAAGGGAGATGCCGGCCTGGTCCGGCGCACAGGGCCCGGGCGAGACGATGACCCGGTCCGGGGCGAGGCGTTCGAACTCCTCGACCGTCACCTCGTCGTTGCGCAGGACCCGGCAGCGGTGGCCCAGCCGGCCGGCGTACTGGACCAGGTTGTAGACGAACGAGTCGTAGTTGTCGACGACCCCGATCACCGGACCGCCCCTTCCAGATCGAAGCCGATGGCCCGGGCGACGGCGGAGAGCTTGGCCAGGCACTCGTGGTGTTCCTCGGCCGGATCGGAGTCGGCGACGATCCCGCCTCCGGCCTGCAAATGCGCGCGACCGCCCTGCAACACCAGGCTCCGGATGGTGAGGAAGAGGTCGGCGTGCTCGGCGCCGAAGCTCCCGACAGCACCCGAATACAGTCCTCGGACCGTGGGTTCGAGCTCGTCGATGATCTCCATCGCGCGCACCTTCGGCGCCCCGGTCATCGTCCCGGCCGGGAAGGTGGCCCGGATCAGGTCGTCGGGCCGCAGCCCGGCCGCGGTCTCGCCGACCACGTCCGAGGTGAGGTGCATGACCCGGGAGAAGCGCTCGACCGCCATCAGCCGGGGCACCGTCACCGTCCCGGGACGGCAGACCCGGCCGAGGTCGTTGCGTGCGAGGTCGACCAGCATGCGGTGCTCGGCCTTCTCCTTCTCCGAGTCCCGCAGGTCGGCTTCGTTGCGGGCGTCGGCGTCCGGGTCGGCACCGCGCGGGCGGGTGCCGGCCAGCGGGCGGATCAGGCCTCTGCCTTCGGCCATCACCACGCACGGCTCCGGGGAGCAGCCGACGGCCTCGAAACGCGGTCCGCGGTACCAGAACTGGTACGGCGAGGGGTTGCCGGCGACGAGTTCGCGATACGCCGCCAAGCCGTCGATCTCCGCCTGGACCGAGATCGCAAGCGAGAGCACGACCTGGAAGACGTCGCCGTCGACGATGTACTGCTTGGCCCGCCGTACCGCCGCGACGTAGTCGTCGTATTCCAGACTCACCTCGGCGGCGCCGAACGCCCCCGACGACCGAAGCTGTGGCGCTTGCCTGTCCAGCGCGCGCACGGCGTCGTCCGCGACCCGCTCGGCGTCCTCGGGAGTGCGGCCGCGACCGATGACCACCGTGCGGCCCGGCTCGAAACGGACAAGCGTCTCGGGCAGGAAGAACTCGTACCGCGGCAGCGGACCGTCGGGCCGGGCCGGGAGGCGTTCGACGTCGCGGGCCGCGTCGTAGCCGAGGAATCCGACCCAGCTCTGTTCACCGAGGGACTCGGCTCCGGCGAACGTGAGCGAGGCGAGGAAGTCCACGGCGGCGGTCAGGCCGTCGCCGCAGAAGGCCAGTTCGCCGACGTGGAGCACCGGGACCACGTCCGGTTCGGCGGAACTGGTCAGCATGATCCTGCGGTCGTCGCGCAGCGCACCGGCCGCCGCGATCGGGTCAATGGCCTGAGGTAGAACCCTGACATGTCGGCAGAGCACGTCGCCCTTGCTGATCGAGCTCTGGATCGAGCCGGAACGGTACATCTCAGCCACCCTGGACCGCGGAGGCGTGGACCAGGCCGGCCGGCACCCGGAACTGCGTCCGCTCGTGCGCGGAGACGTCCTTGCCCATGGCGTACCGGAATCCGGCGATCTGGATCGCGCGCGGCGGGCAGCCCTCGATGTAGACGCCGAGGTCCCGGCTCTCGTAGAGGCAGTTCCCGACCAGCACGACGGCGCCGACCAACGGCGGCGTGGTCGTCATCGGACCGGCCAGCACCGTCATCTCGCCGTCCCACTCCAGGAGTTCGGAGCGCAGCGCGACCATGGCGCCGGCGATGTAGCGGCGACAGGCCGGACAAGCCCGGTCGGCGTGGATGTGGATCCCGGGACGCGGGGCGACGATCTCCAGCGGCGCCTTCTCCATGTCGAACCGGATCGCGTCGGGATCGGTGCCGCGCAGTTCGATGTCGGCGAGGTCGAGCGGTCCCATGCCGCGCTGGTGCGCGTCGCGCAGATACGCCACGGAACCGGGGTCGAACCCTGCGATGGACCCCACAGCGACGTCGAGCGCGACGGCGTTGCGGCTGGCGGCCAGGAACCCGACCTCGCGGGCCCGGCCGGCCATCGGGTAGTTGCCCTCGATGACCGTCGTGCCGTCACAGACCACGAGGTCTTGGTGGCGGAGCAGGTTGAGGTCGACCGTGGACTCGTCGACGCCGGCCATGTGCACGATCCGGGTGGTGTAGCCGGGAAGCAGGCCGACGAGGTTCTTCATCGCGTTGGAGTAGACGACGCTGGCGTGCGTCCGCAGCTGCGGGACGCCGATGAAGTAGTCGCAGTCCAGCACCAGGTCCGGTACGGCGATCGGGACCCGCAGCGAGGTCGCCGCCGGGATCGCGGCCACCCGCAGCGGGAGGTCGTCCAGGCTCACCACCCGGGCCCAGCGGTGCACGGGATGGTCGCGCAGGACCTCGTAGATGTTGGCGGTCCGCTCCGCGACGGTCGGGCGCGCGCCGTGGTCGGCGACCCGGCGGGCCAGCGCGGCGAGCAGGTCGGCGTTGACGGCGAACCCGGGCTGGGTCTGGAACATGTTGGGCTTGATGAGGACTTCGTCGCCCTCGCCGAGCTCCGACAGCGGCTCGCCGAGCAAGGACAGGAGCTCGTCGAGGGCGGCGGAGACGGCGTCAGCGGTCGGGCGCGCGCCGGGATGGGCGAACGCGACCGGCGTGCGGGTGTTGCTGGCCTCGGACATCTCAGTCCGCCTCGATCGCGATCACCCGGGCCGGGGCCGCCTCGGAGTCGCGCACCTTGATCGGCAGCGCGTAGAGCTGGACGACCTGCCGGGTCAGCTCGTGCATGTTGGTCAGGTACTCGGCGATCGGGATGCCCGCGGTCAGCAGCGTGAGGTGCACCGGGGACGTGCCGTCGCCCGGCCGTTCGGTGAGGCAGTCGATGCCGACCAGGCTCGCGCCGTTGTCCACGGCCCACTCGGCGGCCGAGGGCGCCAGGTAGGGCGGGACGTCCCAGTAGTCCGGCCGGCCCCAGGCCCGGCTCACGTAGTCGGTGCGGACGAGCAGGCGGTCGCCGCGCTGCCAGATGTCGCCGACGCGCTTCTCGATGTCGTCCCCGGTGATCGGGGTGAGGTTCGCGACATGGGAGAGGTCTGCGACGCAGGCGCGGCCGACGAGCGTTTCGAGGGGGACCGCGTCGATCCCCTCGGCATCGGGGAAGAAGTGCAGGCGGTATTCGATGTGTGTGCCGTTGTGCGGGAACAGGTGCAGCTGCGAGAAGGTGCGGGTGGTCGGCGCCGGGTCGGTGTCCGGCGTCATCCGGCGCTCCAGGCCGAACTCCGGGAACCAGCCTGCCGGGTACGCGGGCATGCCCTGGTAGAAGCCGTGGGTCAGGTCGACGATTCTCATGCTTGTTCTCCTTGTTCGCGGTGGGGCTCGCGGCGGCGGGGAAAGCGGAGCCCGTCGAACTCGCCGAGGACGACGGTCGCGCCGTAGGGGACCAGCCAGGACGGACACAGATGGCTGATATCGGCGTTGACGAGCACGGGGTAGGTCGTGCCGGGCAGCAATTCCGCGAGGAGCCCTGCGACCTCGCGTGCCCACTCCTCCGCCGGCACGATCTGGTTGGCGCCGACGACCATGCCGGCCAGCTTCGTCAAGTCCGTGCGGTCGGCGAGGCCGGCGAGCAGGTCGCGTACCGGGATCTCGTTGTAAAGGTTGACGTCCCAGAACAGCACCGAACCCTCGGTCTGGAGACCCCACTCGGTCACGAGCTCCGACAGCAGCGGCAGCGCGGCTCCCACCAGGGGGCCTTCGGCGCGGCCGCGCCGGATCCAGTCCAGGCCGCCCGGCCGGTCACGGACACGCTGCCGGTGCTGGACGTCCGGATTGATCCAGCTGTACCACTGGCTGGTGCGCGAGGGCACGGGCTTGCATATCAAGTCCGCGTCGGACATCACCGCTTTGCGGAAACTGTCGAGCGTCTCCGGGAAAGGACCGCCGACTTCACCCAGCTGGTGCAGGTACGTATAGCCGTAATAAGTGACGAGTCCGACTTCGGACAGCAGGAACTGATTGAGAAAGACGTTGTCGCTGTATCCGATGAACGCCTTGGGATTGCTGCGGATGACATCCGCGTCCAGATAAGGGATGAGTTCGACGCTGCCCTCACCGGCGTCCCCGCAGAAGACGCCGGCGACGCTCGGGTCGGTGAAAGCCGCCATCAGGTCGGCGGCGCGCTCCTGTGCGGAGCCGGCCCTTCCGCCGTCTTCGGAGACGGCGTAGACGTTCTCGCCGTAGGAGACTTTGAATCCGAGCTCTGACAAGGTCTGCTCGGCCCGGACGACACGCTCGGGGCAGTAGACGATGTCGGGCAGAGCGGGACTCACGACCCTGATGTCGTCGCTCGCGGCCAGCGGTGCGGGCAGCAAAAGGCGTGGTGGCACTGGCACATTCCTCCAGACAGGACTGTGTTGCGCGTGGCGGCGATGCGCGCCACGATGCGTCGGGTCCGCCGTCTGCCGGCGGTACCCGCGTCAGCCGGCGAAGCCCGCCAGCGGCTGCACGGTGGGCCGGCAGTCGGCCAGCGCCACCGGATCCCCCATCGCGACCAGGATCTTGCGGTCGCCCTTGAACGCCTCCCGGCCGTGTGCCGCGAGGATGTTGTCCACGATCATCACGTCCCCCGGACGCCACGACTCCCGGACGGTGGCGGCCCGGTAGGCCTCGTCGATGACGCGCACGTCGGCCTCGTCCAGCGGCTCCCCGGTCCCGAGGACGGTGTGGTACGGGAAGTTGCCGGACCCGCCCAGGGCCTCGCTCATGATCTCCCGCACCTCGGGCTCCAGCGACCACTCGTTCCAGAAGACGGCGTGGTTGAACCACACCTCCTGCCCGGTGCGCGGATGCGTGATCAGCGCGGAGCGCCGCTGGACCGTGCGCAGCCCGCCGTCCTCGTCCCATTCGTGCGCGATGAGGTTGGCCTGGCAGTACTTTGCGACGTCGGCCGGATCCTCGGAGGCGAACGCGGTCGTCCAGCCGAGCCCGAAGTCCTCCCGGTAGTTGCGCACCAGGGCCCAGCCGTGCTCCCGGAACCGGTCGAGCAACGCGGCCGGAATCGCCTGGCGCACCTTGCGGACGTCGGTGACCGGGGTCGCCCCGCCCTCCTCGGGCGCGATCAGGCAGCAGAAGAGCAGCAGGCCGGGGAACGTCAGGGTGTAGCTGTTCTCGTTGTGCGGCCGGATCGACTGCGCCGGCGGCAGATCCGTCGAGGAGTAGACGTCGGCCCCGAAGTGGCTGCGCGGCGTGGCGTTCTCCCGGTACTGGGCGCGCTCGGTGATCACCGCGTCGCGGACCCGTGCGAAATCCTCGGCGGAGCGCACGGGCAGCCCGCGCAGGAAGACGGCCCCGTGCTCGTCGAGCCCGGCGCGCAGCTCCTCGCGGTGCGCCTGGAGCCAGGCGCAGGCGTCGTCGATCGTTTCCACCGGTATCTCGACCAACGCCGGGTGTCCCGGCTCCGTCTTGAAAGACGGCAGGCGGCCTGCGTCATCGTTTACCACCACTTTCTCCTTTCCATAGGGCTAGACGATAAAAGCCTGTCTTGGACGGGTACCTTTCGGTATAGGTGAAACAACCTCCGTACAAGACCTATCCGTGATCGAGCACTGATGTCCGCGCATGCGTCATTGGCCCGGCCTGATGGCATTAACAAGGTTAGAAAACGGTCGCCGCAGGCAAACCCGTAGGACTACCTGCATTTGGCGACCCTTAGGAGCAAACCCGTGCGGCCCCGAGCGAGTCAGGGTTCGAAGGATGAGGGGGTCTGACAGTGGATGTACTTACGGTGCGGCGTTGAACCAACACGCCAGCACGACCGTTGCGCCACGCGGGGATTCAACGGTTTGCCGCCATCGCGCGGTAAATCAGTGCTCTGTCTTTATTGAAGGCCTAGTCGGACAACAGTTCACTGAGTCGCCGGGCGTCGATGTTCCCGCCGGACAGCACGATGCCGACCCGGTCGCCGACGCCTGCGTCGGCCCCAGCCCCCACCC
>NZ_JAACYW010000093.1 GCF_015356825.1 Catenulispora rubra
CGCACCCCCCGCACTACGCTTCCGCCATGACGGCCACACCGCACCTCCACACCCACCGCCTCGAACTCGACGACCAGACCCTCCGCGAGTGGGACGCGACCGTCCTGAAGTCCGACGGCGAAGGCCTCGTCCTCGACCGCTCCGCCTTCTACCCCGGCGGTGGTGGCCAGCCGCCGGACGAGGGCGTCCTGATCTGGAACGGCGTCCGTACCCGCATCGTCGGCGTCCGCAAGGCCGACGACCTCGTCCTCATCCCGCACGACGAGGACCCGCTCCCCCCAGCCGGCACCGCCGTGCGCGGTGCGCTCGACGACGAGCGCCGCACCTGGCTCATGCGGACGCACTCCGGCCTCCACCTGCTCTCCGGTGTCGTCTTCCGCGACTTCGGCGCGCTGGTCACCGGCGGCAACATGGAGCCCGGGACCGCGCGGATGGACTTCAACCTCCCCGAGGTGCCGCCTGACTTCAAGTCCGGTATCGAGGACGCCTGCAACGTCGAGGTCGCGCAGGACCGCCGCATCGAGGTGAAGGTGCTGCCCCGCGACGAGGCGTTCGCCATCCCCGACATCATCCGGACCGCCACCAACCTCGTGCCGCCGGAGCTGGAGGAAGTGCGGATCGTCGACATCGTCGGGCTCGACACTCAGGCGGATGGCGGAACCCATGTCGAATCGACGAGATGGATCGGCAAGATCGAGGTGTTGAAGGTGGAGAACAAAGGCAAGGGCTTCCGGCGCTTGCGTATTGCCATCCGTGACTGAGTGCTACCAACGTAACTGAGTGTGACTGATCCGAGAGGCGGCAGGATCATGGCGGACAACGCCCGCGGGCGCGTGAAAGTGGAGACCGGCGCCAAGCGCGTCCGGCTCTACCTGGACAACAAGCTGGTGGCGGACACGCTGCACCCGCTCTACGTCTGGGAGAAGCCCTTCTACCCGACCTACTACGTCCCGGCGAAGGACGTCCTCGCCGATCTGAAGCCCACCGGCGAGTCCGAGCACTCGCCGAGCCGGGGCGACGCGCAGGTGCACGACGTCCTCGTCGACGGCCTCACCGCCGCCGGCAAGGCCCGCACCGTCCCGGAGTCCCCGCTGGAGGAGCTGCGCGACGCGGTCCGGTTCGACTTCGACGCCTTCGACTGGTTCGAGGAAGACGAGCCGATCTACACCCACCCGCGCGACCCCTACAGCCGCATCGACGTCCTGACCAGCAACCGCCACTTCCGCGCCGAACTCGACGGCGTCGTCCTGGCCGACTCCCCGAGCAGCATGATCCTGTTCGAGACCGGCCTGCCGCCGCGCTACTACGTCCCGATCACCGCGCTGAACCAGGACGTCCTGCGCCCCTCGGACACCGTGACGCACTGCCCGTACAAGGGCGCCGCGACGTACTGGTCGGTCCAGATCGGCGACCAGGTCCGCGCCGACCTCATCTGGGGCTACCGCACGCCGTTCCCGGAGGTCCAGAAGATCACCGGGCTGGCCGCGGTGTACAACGAGAAGGTCGACATCTACCTGGACGGCGTCCTGCAGGAGCGCCCGAAGCCGCGGTACTGACCGCGAGCGCGGCGCATCTCGCGGCCCGAACCGCAGCCCAACCCGCGACCTAACCTGCGACGTCGACCGCGTACGAGGCGGAGTCCGGAGCCTGCAACCGCAGCACCCGCTCCGCCTCCGCGGTCAGCGCCGCGACCTCGGCCTTCTTCAGCGTGTGGAACGGCTCCAAAGTCAGCGTCGCAAGCTTCTTCTTCGCCTCCACCGACCAGATCCCGGCGACGTACCCGCCGATCAAGAACGACGGCAGGATCTGCAAGTTCTTCCCGTTGTAGAGCCGATCCCAGTACTCCCGCGAGATGATCCGCTGCCGGTGCTTCGCATTGTGCGCGAGCAGAATGCTGTCGAACCGCGGCAACAGCCTCGGCGGCGCCTTCACACCAGCGTCAGCGATCTCCCCGTCCGGAACGTCGTACAACGCGCGGCCAGCCTCATCCGCATACGTGACCAAGTCCGTGAAGCCGTCGAGAATCGCACGCGCCCGAGTCACCTTCAACCCCAGCCACACGGCCACATCGTCAGCCGCAGCCGGCCCGAACGCAGCGAGATGCCGACGCACCAACGCAGCGATCGCAGCATCCGGATCAGCGGCCCGCTCAGGTGAGTACATATACGTCTTCGGCCCCGTAGCCGGAGCCCAGTTCCCATCCGCCGGAAAGCGGATCAGCGCATTGCTCCGGTAGATCGGACGCCAGTTGCGCGCCTCGTGATACTCGAGATTCGCCGCCGACATCCGTCCCGGATTCTTCGCGACCCACTCCGCAGCGAACTCCGCGAACTCGGCGGAACTGCGCGGCTTGTCCGCAGCGAACTCCAACACCGCAGTCCGCAGAGCACGCATACCGGGGTCCGCCCCCTCATTACGCGCCGCCAGGATGTCGGCGTCGGTCGCCTCCGACACCGCCGCGTACAGCGGGTGCTCGGCGCGGCTGACGGCGTGCACCGTGCCCCGAATGGACGAACCGACGACCAACTCGCGCCGCTCGAACGCGTCATAGACCGACTCCAGCGTGGCGCCGTCGTTCCGCGTGAACAACGAGACCGCGACCGCCGGCCAGTACTGCGCCTGGATCGCGCCGATCGCCTCAACGGTCTCGGCCAGGGAGCCACTGCGCGGCGTCAGCAGGTGCTGGCGGGCCAGAAGCGTGCGGTTCAGCGTGTCCTGAGTGAGTGTCGTCGGCGCCATACCGCCGATTATCCGGCGTCAGCCGTCCGTGGGCGGGTTGATGAAGTCCCACTGGTTCTTGTCCCACACGTCCTGCATCCCGTTGTCGACTATCGTCTGGGCCCACACCCGCAGACCCTCGGGATTCTTCAGCTCGTAGATGAAGGTGTGGTCGACACCCTTCTTGAGCGAGTAGTAGTTGTTGACCAGGTCGTTGATGACGCCGATGTACTTCGGCTGGTACGGCTTGCCCCAGGAGTCGTCCACGAACAGGTCCGGCTCCTGTCCCTTCTTCCGCAGGTTCAGGATGTCCTGCGCCATGCCCACGATCGGGCTGGTCGGCGTGTAGACGATCGGCCCCACCTTCTCCTGGTCGCCGCCGCCGGCGAACCCGGACAGGAAGCCGGCCGTGATGAAGCGGCTGGCCGGGATCTGGCCGGACATGAAGTAGATCGAGGGGTCCATGCCCCAGACGATGATCGGCACCGACTTCCCGGGCCCGGCCGCCTTCTGCACCTCCTGGGCGACTTCCCAGTTGTGCTCCATGTCGGTGCGCGGCCAGGAGAACGCCAGCGTGAGGAACAACGTAGCCGTGGTCGCCGTGACCCCGAGCATGGTCCAGCGCAGCCGCGAGCCGTTCCGGTGCAGCGCGCCGGTGGCCAGGATCACGATCGGCGGGAGCATCTGCAGGAAGTAGTGCCCGAAGAAGTGGAAGCCGCTGGAGACCCCGACCGCCGAGCCGGCCAGCCACAGCCACAGGTCGGCGTCGGCCTTGAAGATGCCGTTGCGGACCGTCATGTACATGATCGCCAGGAAGGCGGCGGCCGACGCGCCGGCGAAGATGCCCAGGTTGCCCCACAGCCGCGCCATGATCGTGGAGAACGAGCCCAGCGAGGTCAGATAACCGCTGTTGCCGGTGAACACCCAGAAGAAGAAGTCGCCGAAGCCGATCCACAGCGCGACGCCCACGATCGGCAGGGCGAAGGCCGGGATGATCGTGGCCAGCCCCCGCCAGCGCCGGTCCTTCCAGGCCCGCCAGGCCACCGGCAGCATGGTGACGCCCGCGGTCTGCTTGGTGAGCGTGGCGAGCGCCGCGGCCACGCCGGAGCCGGCCAGCAACGGGATCGAGCGTTTGGGATGCCGGCGGGCACTGTCGGCGAGCAGGAACGCCGCGCACGTCCAGGGCAGCATGAAGACCTCGAACGAGGCCGCCTGGGAGTCCTCGGGCGCCAGGCCCGCCGAGCCCAGCAGGTACAGCAGGCCGGCCCAGACGCCGTGCCGGCCGAAGCGGCGCTTGGCGATCTGGGTGATCAGGATCGCGGTGACGACGTGCACGCAGATCGCCAGCGCCCGGATCACGACCAGCGTGGACAGGCCGTGGTCGCCGAAGAGCTTGAACACCCACGCGTAGACGTAGGGCAGCAGCGGCGGCTTGCGGTCGACGATGATCTGGTAGAACTGCCCGTTCTCAGTGTTCAGAGCCCTCGCCTGAGTGGCCAGGAACCCCTCGTCGGGGTTCCAGAAGGTGCGGCTGAACGCCGGGAGGTGGGTGACGGTGGCGACTGCGAAGAACAGGAGGACCACCCGGGTCCACGACGCCTGCGGGGTGTTCCACAGCCGTTGGAAGCGCGGGGAGTACCAGGCCCGCCGCAGCCATGAGGCCCCCGGCCGGGGCGGCTCCTGCAAGCCCGGCCCGGATCGTGTGGGAGCGTCGGTAGCGACCATCGCCTAGCTATGCCTCGCGCCCATGGAACAGAGGTTACCTCCCCCTTGACCGTGCCCGGGGAGGTAACCCCCTAAGATGTCCATGTTCTAATACAGATCAGCTGACTGCTACCGCGTCGTGACTTTCGGTGCCGTTGCCGTTGGATGAGCCAGTGGACGTGCCAGTAGCCGAGCCATTGGACGCCGCGGCGCGGTCCGCCGCGACCGCGCTGCCCAGACCCGCGACCAGACCGACGACCTCGTGCGCCACGCGCTGGCCGGTCAGCCCGATCTGCTCCAGCACCTCGCCGCGGTTGGCGTGGTCCAGGAACTCCGCCGGGACGCCGAAGTCGCGCAGCGGGGTGTGGACGCCGGCGTCGCGCAGCGCCTGGGCCACGACGCAGCCGACGCCGCCGACCCGGACGTTGTCCTCGACGGTGACCACCAGGCGGTGCTCGGCGGCCAGCATCAGGACCGCCGGGTCCACCGGCTTGACCCAGCGCGGGTCCACCACGGTGGCGCCGATGCCCTGGTCGGCCAGCCGCTCGGCGACGTCCAGGCAGACCTGGGCCATCGCCCCGACGCTGACGATCAGCACGTCCGGGGCCAGCCCGGAACCCGCGGTGGTGCGCAGCACGTCCATCGAGCCGGCCTTGGCCACCGCCGGGATGTCCTCGCAGACCGTGCCCTTGGAGAAGCGGACCATGGTCGGCGCGTCGGCGACGTCCAGCGCCTCGCGCAGCTGGGCCCGCAGCTGGGAGCCGTCGCGCGGGGCGGCGATCCGCAGCCGGGGCACCACCTGGAAGATCGACATGTCCCACATGCCGTTGTGGCTGGCGCCGTCGTTGCCGGTGACGCCGGCCCGGTCGGCGACGAAGGTGACGCCCGCGTTGTGCAGCGCGGCGTCCATCAGGACCTGGTCGAAGGCGCGGTTGAGGAAGGTCGCGTAGATCGCCACCACCGGGTGCAGGCCGGCGAAGGCCATGCCGCAGGCGGAGGTGACCGCGTGCTGCTCGGCGATGCCGACGTCGAAGATCCGGTCCGGGTGCCGCTCGGCGAACCTGGCCAGGCCCACCGGGTGCAGCATGGCCGCGGTGATGCCGACCACGTCGTCGCGCTCGGCGCCGACCTTCACCATCTCGTCGGCGAACACCGAGGTCCAGGAGGTCCCGGAGGGGACCAGCGGCTGCCCGGTCTCCGGGTCGCTGTCCACGGCGACCTGGTGCAGCTGGTCGTTGACGTTGTTGCGGGCGGCCGGGTAGCCCTCGCCCTTGCGGGTGATCGCGTGCACGATCACCGGGCCGTGGTAGTGCCGGGCCCGGCGCAGCGCGGCCTCCATGCCGGCCAGGTCGTGGCCGTCGACCGGGCCGACGTACTTCAGACCCAGGTCCTCGAACATCCCCTGCGGGGCGACGATGTCCTTCAGGCCCTTCTTGACGCCGTGCAGCGCCTCGTACAACGGAGCGCCGATGACCGGGGTGCGGCCGAGCATGCCGCGGCCCCACTCCAGGAAGCGCTCGTAGCCCTGGGTGGTGCGCAGGGTCGCCAGGTGGTCGGCCAGGCCGCCGATGGTCGGGGAGTAGGAGCGCTCGTTGTCGTTGACCACGATGATCACCGGGCGGTCCTTGGCCGCGGCGATGTTGTTCAGCGCCTCCCAGGCCATGCCGCCGGTCAGCGCGCCGTCCCCGATCACCGCCACGACCTGGCGGTCGGTGACGCCGCGCACCTGGTGCGCCTTGGCGATGCCGTCGGCGTAGGCCAGCGCGGTGGAGGCGTGCGAGTTCTCGATCACGTCGTGCTCGGACTCCGCGCGCGCCGGGTAGCCGGACAGGCCGCCGGAGTGCCGCAGCGCGGAGAAGTCCTGGCGGCCGGTGAGGAGTTTGTGCACGTAGGCCTGGTGGCCCACGTCCCACAGGATGGTGTCCTTGGGCGAGTCGAAGACCCGGTGCAGAGCGATGGTGAGCTCCACCACCCCCAGGTTCGGGCCGATGTGCCCGCTCGTCTTCGCCACGGTCGGGATCAGGTAAGCACGGATCTCCGCGGCCAGCTCGACGAGCTGCTCGGAGCTGAGCTTGTCCAGATCGCGCGGACCCTGGATCGCCTCCAGCAGTGCCACCCGATCCTCCTTCATTGTGAACGTGAACAGTTGAACTTGGAACAACACTCCTGGCTTCCAGTTATACGGCAGAGAGTCTAAGCCTGGCCCTCGCGCCGCCCTGGCGCTTCCCGTCGCCTTCTACATGATCTTCACACGGCCCGCTCAGGGTGTTCGCAACGGTGCGAACGCGGGTTCGGCGCCGCCCCTGGCACGGCAGGGCGGCGCCGAAGCGCTGGGGAGGCGCGCCGAAGCGCGGTGGGGCAGCTGCGGACTGTTACAGGAAGGCGATGCGGGGCTGATCCTGGCCGAGGATCTGCGCCGGATCCGCGCCGAGCACCTTGTCCAGCAGAGTCGCGTAGACGCTGCGGAAGTCGGTGCTGAACTTCAGGTCGCCCTTGTCCAGGTCGGTGAGCGAGGGCTGCTCGCCGTAGAAGCCGCCGTTCACCGGCTCGCCGATGACCAGGACCGGACCGGCCGTGCCGTGGTCGGTGCCCTGGTTGGCGTTGGCGTGCACGCGGCGGCCGAACTCGGTGTAGAGAACGGTGACCACATCTTTGCCATGTGGACCGCCAGTGATCGAGTTCTGGAAGTCCACGACCGCCTTGTCGACCTCGCCCCAGAGCGTCGACTGCGTGCCCTTCTCGGCACTGTGCGTGTCGAAGCCGCCGAGGCTGACGCTGTAGACGCGAGTGGGGACCGAAGCGTTGATGCACTCGGCGACGATGTCGAGCTGTTGAGAGAGTGCTGAGGTTTTGGCGGCCTTGCCTGCCTTGGCGGTACCGGCGGCGTTCTTCGCCGAGGCCAGCGCCGGGCTGAAGGTCTTCGCGACGGTGAACAGGTCGGCGACGTCGCGCGCGGCGTAGGCGGCCAGCGTGGAGTCCTGCGCCGAGGGCTGTCCCAGGCCCATGAAGCCGGTGTCCAGCGGACCGGGCTTGGGCAGCCGGAACTGGCCGATCGGCAGCGAGCTCCCGGCGGTCTTGGTGCCGCCGAGCAGCGGCGGGAGCGTGCCGCCGACGGAGATCGCGCGCAGCGCCCTGATCTGGTCGTCGGGCTGGGCGTCCAGCCAGCGGCCGAGCCAGCCCGAGCCGGTGGGCTCGCCGGGCGTGGCGGTCTGCCAGATGTCCATGGAGACGAAGTGGCTGTGGTTGGGCTGCGGGTAGCCGACGCCGCGCACCACCGCGCAGAGCTTGCGCTGCCACATCTCGTGCAGGCCGGTCATCGCCGGGTTGAAGCCCAGGCCGTCGCCGAGGTCCAGGACCTGGCTCGCGCTGTAGGCGAGGTCGGGGCGGGAGCTGTTGTAGGCGGGGTCGGCGTACGGGATCACGGTGTTGAGGCCGTCGTTGCCGCCGTAGAGCGTCACCAGGACCAGCACGCCGGAGCCCGGTGCCAGCGGCGCGTGCTGCGCGGCCGCGCCGAGCTGCGCGCCGGAGGTCGTCGGGCCGCCGGGCGTCAGGGCCGGGGCGCCGACCGGGTGGCCGTGCGACGAGGAGCAGGCCGCCGCGAACGCGCCGGTGGACATGACGCCGGACAACTCCAGGAAGCGGCGGCGGGTCACGGTGTCCATGTTCGAGTCCTTAGGTTCCGGTCGTCAGTGCAGATTCCGGTCGTCGGTACAGATTCCGGTCGTCAGTTCACGAGGTACTCGGGTGCCAGCAGCGCCAGGGTGACCAGCTGCTTGGCGTCGGCCACGACCTCGGTGAGGGCGGCCGTGCTGCGGTCGCTGAAGGCGTCGATCCCGAGCAGGTGCGCGACGGCGTCGATACGCTGCGACGGGCTGCTGTTCTCGACCTGCGACAGGTCGCCCTTGGCCACGGCCCACTCCGCGAAGACGAAGCGGGTCTGCGCCGCGGCGGTGGTGAGCCAGGCCGAGCCCTCGGGCCAACCGCCGACGTTCGGCGGGTAGAAGGGCAGCTGGCCGAGGCCGTTGAGGGCAGTGCGCAGGGTCTGGTCGTCCTTGGAGGCGGGGCCGGCGTCTATCTTGATACGCAGAGCCCTGAGAACGCCGACGAGATACTCAGCGGGCTGCTTCACCAGGGCGTAGCGGGCCTGCGGGCCGCGGAAGACCGGGTCCAGGAACAGAGCCCTGAGAAGCGCGGTGAGGTCGCGGTTCGGGCCGTAGGCGGCCAGCAGGCGGCCGGAGACGTCCGGCGGGATCGGGCCCGGCATGCCGAAGCGGTCCCAGAAGCGCCCGGTGACGAACTTCGGCGAGGCCGGCTGCTGCAGGATCCAGTCGACGAACGCGGTGTCGTCGAAGTCGGCGGTCTTGCCCAGGATGGTCTTGGGGGTGTCGTCGTGCAGCCTGGGGACGAGCGTGGCCTTGCCGGAGCCGTCCAGGCGCCAGCCGGTGAGGGCGCGGGCGCCGGCGCGCACGTCGTCCTCGGTGTAGTTGCCGACGCCGAGCGTGAAGAGCTCCATCAGCTCGCGCGCCAGGTTCTCGTTCGGGGCCTTGAGCGTGTTGCCGGCGCTGTCCAGCCACAGCATCATCGCCGGGTCACGGACGATCGCGTGCGCCAGCGCGGCGAAGTCGCCGCCGCCGAGGGACCGCATGGTCTGGTTCTGCTGGACCACGAACCCGGGGCTGGCGACCTTCTGGAGGGAGGTCGCGAAGTGACCGTGGAAGAAGAACGTGCGCTTCTCCACCAACGGCTGCGTGACCGCGGCCATCCGCGCCAGCCACCAGCCGACCAGCTGGTAGTCGGCCTGCGCGTTGCCCTTCTTGGGCACCTTCATCGCCGGGAAGTCGGGCGCCGGCGTCGCGGCCGCGCCGGGATCGGCACCGGCCGGCGTCAGGAGCGCGGCCACGGTCGCCTCGTACCCGGCCTTCGCGGCGGCGTCGATCTCCGCCCCGCTCGCGCCGAACCCGGCACGCCGCAGCAGGTGTGCGACGGCGGATCTGTTCTGGTCGATGCTCACACCGTCAGAATCGGGGAACGGGGTTAAGCCGCGGGTAAGAAGACGGCATGTCCCCGGATGACGCCCCTGACGACGACGATGACGACAATAACGGCGACGAGCCCGATAACCCCGAAGAGCTGGAGAAACCGCAAGAGCCCGAGGAAGCCGAGGAACCCGAGGAACCGTTCGTCCCGCTGGGCTCCGAGGAACCGCCGCCGGCCACCACGGTCACCGAACCCATCGACGCGCACGCCGCCATAGCCCGCTCGCTGTACTCCGCCCCCGGCCTCCCGCGCGTCCTGCGCAAGGAAGCCCGAGCCTTCTTCGACGGCGCCATGTACGCCTACACCGAAGGCGACCTCCCTGGCGCCCGCCTGTCGTTCCTCGCGGTCGCCGCCATCGGCGACCCCGACACCGCCCCGGCCGCGCTGGTCTTCCTCGGCGTCATCGCCTACCGCCGCCGGGACGTCCCGGAAGCCCGGATGTGGTTCACCCGCGCGGCTTCCGGCCACGACCAGCACTGGGCCCTGGTCGCCACCGGCGAGCTGCGCCGGCTGGGCTGAGCGCTCGTCCTGCGGAACCTGGCGGTCCGTCAGAACAATATGCGCGGACTCGTCAGTCACAGAGCCGAGAGGGGTTCCCGGACATGTACACCGGCGACAAGTACAGGCACTGCAACAACCGGAACTGCCGCAAGAAGACCCGCTGGGTCCGCTGCCCGAACTGCAACGGCCGCGGTCCGACGTGGACGACCACGTGCAAGTACAACTGCGACGACGGGTACAAGTGCGAGAACGGGACGAACGATCCGTACCACTGACCGCCGGAATCACTGACTGCCGGAATCGCTGGTTACCGGAATCACTGACCGTCGGAAACACCGACCGCCGGAATCCGTCGCGGGCGCTCAGTCCAGCTCGGCCGTGCCCTCGCGGTACACCTTCGCCGTCACGATCAGCCCGTCGCGCAGCGTGAAGAACGCCGCGATCGAATAGGACCGCTCCGCGCCGTCCCACAGCAGGGTCTCGGTCATTTGGCACGCCGCGCGGTCCCGGTCGACCAGCAGGTTCTCCACCACGAGCGTCGGGTGCAGGCCGGCGATCGCCTCGCGGAAGAAGGGTTCCAGCTCGGCGCGGCCTCGGACCGTCGTCCGGCCGGTGATCCAGACCGCGTCGTCGGCGAGGCCGGCCATCAGGGCCGGGAGGTCGCCTTTGCTGAACGCCCGGACGTGCTCGTGCACCGCTGCGGCAACGCGATCATCGACCATGCCGGGAGCATAGAGCAGCCCCCGACCCGACCGGGCCGAGGGCTGCGTCAGCGCGCTTGGCGCCTACTTCTTCAGCAGGTTCCGCAGCACGTACTGCATGATCCCGCCGTTGCGGTAGTAGTCGGCCTCGCCGGGGGTGTCGATGCGGACGACCGCGTCGAACTCCACAGCGCCGGCCTTCACCTTCACCGTGCGCGGGGTGGTGCCGTTGTTCAGTTCCTCCAGCCCGGTGATCTCGAAGGTCTCCTCGCCGGTCAGGCCCAGGGACTCCGCGTTCTGCCCGGCCGGGTACTGGAGCGGGACGACGCCCATGCCGATCAGGTTGGAGCGGTGGATGCGCTCGTAGCTCTCGGCGACGACCGCCTTGACGCCGAGCAGCGCCGTGCCCTTCGCGGCCCAGTCGCGGGACGAGCCCGAGCCGTACTCCTTGCCCGCGAGGACGACCAGCGGGACGCCGGCGGCCTGGTAGGCCTGGGAGGCGTCGTAGATGGTGGTCTGCTCGCCGGACAGCAGGTTCTTCGTGAAGCCGCCCTCGACGCCGTCGAGGAGCTGGTTGCGCAGGCGGATGTTCGCGAAGGTGCCGCGGATCATCACCTCGTGGTTGCCGCGGCGGCTGCCGTAGCTGTTGAAGTCGCGCGGCCCGACGCCGTGCTCGGCCAGGTACCTGCCGGCCGGGCTGTCGGCCTTGATGGAGCCGGCCGGGCTGATGTGGTCGGTGGTCACCGAGTCGCCGAGCTTGGCCAGCACGCGGGCGGCGTGGATGTCGGCGACCGGCGACGGCTCGGCGGACATGCCCTCGAAGTACGGGGGCTTGCGGACGTAGGTGGAGTCCGCGTCCCACTCGAAGACGTTGCCGGTCGGGGTGGGCAGCGAGCGCCAGCGCTCGTCGCCGTGGAAGACGTCCGCGTAGTCCTTCGCGAACATCTCGGCGGTGATGGCCTGCTCGATGACCGACTGGATCTCCTGCGTGGAGGGCCAGACGTCCTGCAGGAACACCGGCTTGCCGTCGCCGTCGTAGCCCAGGGGCTCGTTCTCGAAGTCGAAGTCCATGGTGCCGGCGATGGCGTAGGCGACGACCAGCGGCGGGGACGCGAGGTAGTTCATCTTCACGTCCGGGTTGATACGGCCCTCGAAGTTGCGGTTGCCGGACAGCACCGACACCACCGCCAGGTCCGCCTCGTTGACCGCCTTGCTCACCGGCTCCGGCAGCGGGCCGGAGTTGCCGATGCAGGTGACGCAGCCGTAGCCGACCAGGTTGAAGCCGAGCTTGTCCAGGTACGGAGTCAGGCCCGCGCGCTCGTAGTAGTCGGAGACCACCTTCGAGCCGGGCGCCAGGGTGGTCTTGACCCACGGCTTGGCGTGCAGGCCCTTCTCCACCGCCTTCTTGGCCAGCAGCGCGGCGCCGATCATCACCTGCGGGTTCGAGGTGTTGGTGCAGGAGGTGATCGAGGCGATCACGACCGCGCCGTTGTCGATGACGACCTGGGTGCCGTCCTCCATCGTGACCGGGGTCGGCTTGGTGCCCTGCGCGGCGTAGGTCGGCAGCACCTCGGCGAACTTGTCCTTCGCCTCGGCCAGCACCACGCGGTCCTGCGGGCGCTTCGGGCCGGCGATCGAGGGGACCACGGTCGCCAGGTCCAGCTCCAGATACTCGGAGAAGGACGGCTCCTTGGCGGCGTCGTGCCACAGGCCCTGGGCCTTGGCGTAGGCCTCGACCAGCGCCAGCTGTTCCGCGGAGCGGCCGGTGAGCTTCAGGTAGCTGATGGTCTCGTCGTCGATCGGGAAGATGGCGCAGGTGGAGCCGAACTCCGGCGACATGTTGCCGATGGTGGCGCGGTTGGCCAGCGGGACGGCGGCCACTCCGGCGCCGTAGAACTCCACGAACTTGCCGACGACGCCGTGCTTGCGCAGCATCTCGGTGATGGTGAGCACCAGGTCGGTGGCGGTGGCGCCGGCGGGCAGCTCGCCGTGCAGCTTGAAGCCGACCACGCGCGGGATCAGCATGCTGACCGGCTGGCCGAGCATCGCGGCCTCAGCCTCGATGCCGCCCACGCCCCAGCCCAGCACGCCCAGGCCGTTGACCATCGTGGTGTGCGAGTCGGTGCCGACCAGGGTGTCGGGGTAGGCCTGGCCGTTCCGGTCGAAGACGACGCGCGCCAGGTGCTCGATGTTCACCTGGTGCACGATGCCGGTGCCGGGCGGGACCACCTTGAACTCGTCGAAGGCGGTCTGGCCCCAGCGCAGGAACTGGTAGCGCTCGCGGTTGCGGCCGTACTCGATCTCGACGTTGCGCTCGAAGGCGTCCGGGCGGCCGAAGACGTCGGCGATCACCGAGTGGTCGATCACCAGCTCGGCCGGGGCCAGCGGGTTGATCTTCGCCGGGTCGCCGCCGAGCTCGGCCACGGCCTCGCGCATGGTGGCCAGGTCGACCACGCAGGGGACGCCGGTGAAGTCCTGCATGATCACGCGCGCCGGCGTGAACTGGATCTCGGTGTCCGGCTGGGCGTTCGGGTCCCACTGCCCCAGGGCCTGGATCTGGGAAGCGGTGACGTTGGCGCCGTCCTCGGTGCGCAGGAGGTTCTCCAGCAGCACCTTCAGGCTGAAGGGGAGGCGCTCGGAGCCCTCGACGGCCCCGATGCGGAAGATCTCGTACGACTGCGCGCCCACCGCGAGGGTGTCGCGGGCGCCGAAGCTGTTCTTGGAGGTCATTGCCATGGCCCAGCTCTCGCTTGCGGAAAGTATCTCGACGTCAAGACACTCTAGTGGGTGCCGCCGCGCGGTACCAACCCGGGGTGCGCCACACGTGTCCGGACCTGCGCGGACGTGCGCCGCCCGGGACGCCTGTGAGCACGCTCACCCGGGTGGCCGCTGGCCCGGCGGCGCGGGCCTTGTGACAATCGTCCCAATGGATACTGTGCCCGCCACCCCAGAGACCAGCACCCCGACGGCCGCCTCGAAGGTCCTGCGCACCACGTTCCCGGACGCCATCCCGGCGACCGGCTTCGTGCGCGCCACGCGCGAGCTGCTCGCGCCCCACGGATTCCATGCCGCCAACACCCTGCCGCTGATCGCGACCTGCCGCGACGAGCTCGCGGTGACCATCACCGCACGCCTGTACGACACCTGGGGCGCCGGCTTCAACATGGCCGGCCTGGCCGGGATGATCGTGCTGGGCCGCACCGGGATCCTGGCCGCCTCGGGCCACGCCCCGGTGGAGGACGGCGTCCGGCGCTTCGTCCTGGTGGCGCTCCCGCACATAGGGATCGACGCGCACGGCGTGATCGGCAACGTCGAGCGCCCCGGCGTCCCCGGCGTCTCGCACACCTGCGGCGCCCTGATGGCCCTGCACGACGAGCTGCGCGGGGACAACGCCCCGACCGGCGACTACCCGTTCCTGGACCTGGCCGACCCGGAGCAGAGCATGCTCCGCGACCGGATCCCGCCGTTCCTGCCGGACGGTCCGGTGCCCGACCTGGCCGGCCTCACCCGGATCGCGCGCGACGTCATCACCGCGGACACGCACAAGGTGATCAGTGTGCTGCGCGAGGGCAACTCCATGCCGGCGCACGTGGCGGTGTTCACCGGGATCCACATCAACGGTCCCGGCGGGACCGAGTACGTGGCGCCCGGCGCGTGCTACCTGGACCTGGGGACGGACCAGCCGGAGATCAACCTGGTCATCGACTGACCCTGATCGACGGATAGCCGGATAGACCGACAGACCGACAGACCGATCGGCCATTCGACCGATCTGCTGATCGACTGATCGGCGTACGCACCGAACGCAGTGGCGCCGTGTGGCAACACGGCGCCATTCGCATGCAACCCCTCGCGCACCCGGGCGCATCAGGTGACTGTCCGGACAACACATCCACCGAGGGGGAGGCCTATGGCGACGCCCGACCGCGACGCCGAATTCACCGAGTACGCCAGCGCCCGGCAGGCCTGGCTGCGCCGGGTCGCCTATCTGTTGTGCGGCGACTGGCACCGCGCCGACGACCTGGTGCAGAGCACGATCACCAAGCTCTACACGCACTGGCACCGGGCCCGGCGGGCCGACAACGTCGACGGCTACGCCCGCCGCACGCTGGTCAACACCTACCTGGCCGAGCAGCGCTCCGGCTGGGCCAAGTGGACGGTCCTGCACCGTTTCGGGGGCGGGCACGCCGCCGATCCGGAGCCGGACCCGGCCGCGCTCGGCGATCTGGCGCTGGGGCTGGACCTGAAGACGGCACTGGCGAAGCTGCCCGCGCGGCAGCGCGTCACCGTGGTCCTGCGTTTCTACTGCGACCTGTCGGTCGAGCAGACCTCCCAGCTCATGGGCTGCTCGACCGGCACCGTCAAGAGCCAGTCCGCGCGCGGCCTGGCCGCGCTGCGGAACCTCCTCGACCCGAATCTGATCGACCCGAATCTGATCCCCGTGATGGAGGGATTGCTGTGAATCAGGACTTGAAGACCTCGCTCGAAGAACTGGCCGACGCCGAGTACGCCGACGCGCCGCCCAGCACCGTCGACATCGGCCGCGCCCGCGCGGTCGGCCGGCGCCGGATCGCCACGGCCCGGGTGGCACCGGTCGCCGGCGGCCTGGCGGTGGTCGCGGCGTGCGCGCTGGTGGCGAACGGGCTCGGCGGGACGTCGCCGGCGGAGCGGCCCGAGTCCGCGCCCGCACTGTCCGGGACCTTCACCGGTACCGACCCGCTCCCCGAGATCGCCTCCTTCGGATACCTGCCGGACGGCTACAAGGTGGCGACGCACACCATGGCCTCGGGCCTCACGACCGTCATCTTGCAGACCAAGCCGATGCTGCCCAGCGAAAAAGCCGGTTACCTGAACCCGGCCGAGCTGCACCTGTCCTCGTCCCCCACCGAGCTGAAGCCGGTAGCACCTGCGACGACGACAGAGGTGAAGGTCAAGGGGAGTCCGAAGGCGTACATCGAGCACGACGGGGACGGCACCATAATCCCGGACCGCCTGCAGTGGCAGACGGCGTCCGGGTCCTGGTTCACACTCGCCGCCTTCAACAAGATCCACGGCGCCCAACTGCAGGCGATGCTGGTCAGAGTCGCCGATTCGGTGACCGCCAACGGTTCCGCCGTGCCCATGCCGATCCACATCGAGGGCGTGCCGAAGGGCGCCACGCTCGACGCTGCCGAGCTGGCCGACCCGATCGTGGTCGGACAGAATCCGCCCGCGGTCCGGACATCGCTGGAATTCGGCGACGGCAAGAGCAGGTTCATCAGCTTCAGCGTCATCGTCATCCCCGTCGGCTGGACGGACCCCCAGAGCACGGTGCCCCTGAGCGCGTATCCGAAGCTGCCGGACGACGGCACGACCGCCTGCAAGCACGACAACGGCTTGCAGATCTGCGTTCTGGACAGCCATGCCGGGATCAGCGGCGTCGACCCGCTGGACTCCGTCGGCGGCGCCAAGGGGCTGCTCGACCGGATCACGTCATTCGGCACGGACCGCGCGAACTGGACCACACAGGTCCTCAACTGAGACGCCATCGAGGAATGTCGGGCTAGGGGATCACCCTGTGAGAAAGCCCACGTAGAACAGCAGTATCAGGGCCTTAATGCTTCGCCCCGGCGCTATGCGACTGCGCCGGGGCGAGGCGCGTGCCAGTCCCGCCAGACCGCGACCAACCGGATGGCCGCGGTGATCGCCACCGACCCCGCAGCGGCCAGGTAGCCCTGGACCACGAACCCGTGCCGCTCCACCAGACCGAACAGCAGTCCCCCGACGAACGCCGGCACCGCGTACAGCTCCCGCTGGAGCACCATCGGGACTTCGTTGACCAGCACGTCCCGCACCACCCCGCCGCCGGTCGCGGTGACCGTGCCGAGCAGCGCCGCTTGGAAGACCGGCAGATGGTAATCCAATGCTTTGAGAGTTCCGGAGACCGCGAACAGACCAAGGGTCAGGGCATCGGCGATCACTGCGACGCGGTCAAAGCGGAGCGCCCTTCCGCGCACTTCCTCCATCGCCGATTTCAGTTTCGAATCACTCATTCGGCGGCTGGTCACCAGGAGCACTGTCGCGGTCGCCGCGAGTGCCACGGCGAAATAGCGCCAGTCCTGGATCGCGGCCACCGGGGTGGCCCCGATCAGGGCATCGCGGATCATCCCTCCTCCGAGTGACGACGCGACCGCGATCACGAGGATGCCGACCAGATCAAGGCCCTTGCGCAGACCCGCGAAAGCCCCCGCGACCGCCGCCGCGAAGACACCTAAGAGATCCAGAAGAACCGGAAGATGAGGATTGGCGACCATGATGTCTGGGAATGTACCCGGTTCAAGGCGGGAGGGGTGACCCCGCGGGGGGTCACAGAACTGACATCCCACAACTGGACGGCGTACGACAAATGACCGACAACCCTTGCTGTCCGGGCGACCTCATCCGTTTCCCGTACCCGATCGGCGTGTCGATGCAGTACGGTCTAGCTGGCAGCACTCGTCGAAGGGAGGTCCGCTCGTGACTGAGCTCCGCGTCATGGCCGTCACCAGCGACGGTCAGCGACTTGTGCTGCGCTCTAACGACGGCCAGGAATTCCATCTGACCATCGACGAGCGGTTGCGGGCCGCCGTGCGCGGCGATCGGGCCCGGCTGGGCCAGATCGAGATAGAGGCAGAAGGGCAGCTGCGCCCCCGGGACATCCAGTCCCGTATCCGCGCGGGCGCCACCGCGCAGGAGGTCGCAGACGCCTGCGGCATCTCCGTCGAGCGCATCCGCCGCTTCGAGGGCCCGATCCTGGCCGAACGCGCCTTCATGGCGGAAAAGGCTCAGAACACGCAGGTGCGCCGGCAGGGCGAGAACCACGGGCAGAAGCTCGGGGAGATCGTCTTCGAGCGGCTGACCAAGCGCGGGGCCGAGGACCCGGCCGCGGTGCGCTGGGACTCCTGGCGCCGCGAGGACGGCACCTGGACCGTGCAGGCCGTTTACCGGATCTCCGGCGAGACGTACGAGGCGCTGTGGGCCTTCGACCCGCCGCGCCGGCTGGTGACCCCCGAAGACGACGAGGCGCGCCTGCTGTCCTCGGACGCCGCCGCGATCGCCGCCGCCGAACCGATGTTCCCCTTCGTCGCGGCCTCCGTGCTCTCCGGCGGGACCGTCGTGCCGGGCCCCGCGCCGGCCGCCAACGGCTCCTCGGCCGGCGGCTCGCTGGTGCACCTGGAGGCCCGCCGGCGCCCGGCCGACACCTTCTCCTCCAACGGCTCGAACGGATCCGGCGGCGCGCTGGAGCGGGAGCGCGAACGGGACCGTGAGCGCGAGCGCACGGCCGCGGAGCGGACCGCGTCGGTGGAACGGCACCCGTCGTCGATGCCGGCTTCGGCGTCGGCCGCGGCCGCGTCGGCCGCCGCGGTGTCGGCCTCGGCGGCCGCCAACGGCACCGCGGGCGTCCCGTCCCCGACCACGAGCCCCGACGAGGACTTCGACTTCCTGGACGCCGGCGACTCCCGCGCGCCGATCGCCGCGGTGGCCGGGCAGTCGGCCGGATCGGCCTTCGACGACGCGATCTTCGGCCCGCGCACCACCTCCCCGCACCGGGAGCGGATGGTCGGGACCACCGACCGCCAGGCCGAGGCTGACGGCGTGCGGCCGGGGCGGCGGGCCACGGTGCCGTCGTGGGACGAGATCGTCTTCGGCTCGCGGCGCGGGAAGCAGAAGGGCCGCGACTGACGCGGCGCCGGACCTGCGCACTTGGCATGCGGAAGTGGCCTGGCCAGGGCGTTCGAAGCTGCGGTGAGCAGTCTCGGACGCCGGGACCAGGCCACTTTTCGGTCTTTGGCGGTGGCCGCGATCCGGCCGGGTGTGGTCGACTTTCCCTCATGGAAGTGACGCGCGAGGACGGTCTGTTCATCAGCGACGACCCGGCTCTGGTCGACGCCGACAAGGTGCACCGGTGGATCTCGGAAGAGTCCTGGTGGGGCGTGGGGCGCCCGCGCGAGGCCGTCGAACGCTCGTTGGAGGGCTCGCACGTCTACGGCGTCTACGCCGACCGGGAGACCATGGTCGGGGTGACACGGGTGATCACCGACCACGCGACCTTCGCGTACTTCTGCGACGTGTACATCGACGAGGCCTACCGCGGCAAGGGCGTCGGCCCGTGGCTGTCGCGGGAGATCGTGGCGGACATGAAGGCGATCGGGATCAACCGGTTCCTGTTGGCGACCAAGGACAAGCACTCGACGTACGCCAAGGCGGGGTTCTATCCGGTGACGCGGCCGCAGTCGTGGATGGAGATCGACGAGCGCGCGACGAAGCCGGGGCCGGTGACGGCGGACGAGTAGTTCCATCGCGCTCGGCTCCGCCTCCCCCGGCCTCTGTCCTTGAACCTGTCCTGAAACCTGTCCTGAAACCTGTCCCGGCCCCGGTCCTAGAACCACGTCGCGCAGTGCGGCGGGATCGCCGTCTTGAACAGCCGGTCGGCGAGCGCCAGGCCGCCAGCCTTCTCCTCGGTGATCTCCCCGACCCGGGCCAGCGCGGTGGCCGCGTGGTGGCCGAAGTAGAGCGCGCCGAGGGTCCGCACCGGGAGCGTCACGTCGGGGTTCTCAGTGCTGCGCTTCACCGTCGCGCCGGCCGGACCGCCTTCGAGCACGTACACGCCCTCGGCGAAGCCCGCCGGGTCGGTGACGGCCAGGACCAGGCGGCCCTCGTTCTCGTAGGTGCGCGCCTCCAGCGCCGCCGCGACGTCGAGCACGCGGGCCCACAGGACGTCGTAGCGCGAGATCTCGCGCGCGAACCGCGGGTTGGCCATCAGGTGCCGCCAGCTGTCGTCGGCCGGGAAGGACTCGACGTCGAAGGTGGCGATCCAGTCCTGCTCCCACAGGAACTGGAGCAGCCGGACGCGGGCCGTGGAGTCCTCGGCGAACATCTCCGCCTCGGCGCGGTCGTTGGCGACGAAACCGCTCCAGTCTCCTGTCTTGACCGAATAGGTCACGCCGCCGCGGACCGTCCCGGACTCGTCCCGGTAGAGCGCGAAGAGCTTTTCCTTGTCGGTCGGCTTGCCGTCGTGGGTCAGCAGGCCGGCGTCGCGCTCCCAGAGCCGGTTGCGGTACTCGATCGCGCCGGGTGTGGTGGCGCGGAGGCGGTCGTAGACGGCCGGCAGTTCCTCGACCCACTCCGGGGCCGAGGCGTAGTCCACGGTGCCCGGCAGCGGCCCGGTGACGGCGCAGCGCTTGCTGTCGAAGCGGTAGCAGACCTCGTCGGTGGCGTGGCCGTAGCCGAAGCGGCCGTAGATCGGCCATTCGGCCGGGATCAGGATCGACAGCGGCTCGCCGGCGTCCGCGGACTGCCGCAGGGCGGTGGCGGTCATCGCGGACAGGATGCCGCGGCGCCGGTGCGTCTGCGCGACGCTGACCGAGGTGACCGCCGCGACCGGGACCGCGGCTCCGCCGGGGACCGAGACGGTGTTGCGGAAGTTCGCGAACGTGCCGACCACGCGGTCGCCGTCGTAGGCGCCGATGACCCGGCCGGCGGCGATCTCCTCGGCGAACAGATCGCGCCGGAAGGCGCCGCGGCCCCGTTCGGCCGGGCGGCTGAAGGTGACGTCGACAGCGTCGCTGAAGTCGTCGCCGTACTCGACGATCTTGATGTCGAAGGGCATGGGTGCAGGCTATGCACACCGTGGGGGAGCCGCCACCGATTAACTGATTAAGCGGCGGCGGCTCGGAGCGTGTGCGGCTCAGAGCGGGCGCAGCGTGTGCGGCTCAGAGCGGGCGCGGCTCAGGCCAGCAGCGCGCTGGCGAAGTGGTCGGAGGCGTCCTTCACGCCGGGCAGCACGAAGAAGTAGCCGCCGCCGACCGGCGAGATGTAGTCCACCAGCGGCTCGTCGATGAGCTTGGTCTGGACGAACTCGAACTGCCGCTGGATGTCCTGCTGGTAGGCGACGAAGGCCAGGCCCATGTCCAGCTCGCCGACGGTGTCGAAGCCGCGGTCGTAGTTGTAGCCGCGGCGCAGGATGCGGTTGCGGTCGGTCTCGGCGGTGCGCGGGTTGGCCAGCCGGATGTGCGCGTCCAGCGGGATGTTGGCGCCCTTGGGGTCCTTCGCGTACTGCGGGATGTCGGTCTGCGCGCCCCCGTCCAGCGGGGCGCCGGTGTCCCGGCGGCGGCCGATCATCTTCTCCTGCTCCAGCAGCGAGACCCGGTCCCAGAACTCGACGAGCATCCGGATCCGGCGCACCACCTGGTAGCTGCCGCCGGCGGTCCACGCCGGCTCCGGCGCGCCGGGCTGCACCCAGACGAGGGAGTCGAACTCGTGCTCGGTGGCGGGGTTGGCTATGCCGTCGTGGAAGCCGAGCAGGTTGCGCTGCGCGCCGGTGGGTCGCGGGTCGTTGGCCCAGCCGTCGACGCGGTATTTGAGCTGCATGCCGGCGCGGGTGTGCTTGGCGATGTCGCGGATCGCGTGCACGACCGTGTCCTGGCTGTCGGCGCAGATCTGCAGCGACAGGTCGCCGTGGCACTCGGCGGGGTTCAGGTTGTCGTTCGGGAACGTCTTCATCGGCGTGAGGCGCACGGGCTTCTTGTCGGCCAGCCCGAAGCGCGCGTCGAAGAGCGAGGCGCCGACACCGACGGTGACGGTGAGGCCGTCGGCGGGGACCGTCGGGCCGAGGATGCCGTTGTCCGACGGCGGGGCCCCGACACCGAGGTCGGGCGGAGTGCCGCCGGCGGTGAGGAAGCGCGCCCGGTCGGTGAGGGTCTGGAACAGGGCGGCGAGCTCGGCCTTGTCGGCGGCGACGACATCGAACACGGCGAGGGTCATGTGCTTCTGCGCCGGCGTGGTGACGCCCTGCTGGTGCGCGCCGTGGAAGGGCAGGGTGCGGCCCGAGCCGCCGGAGGCGGACGAGGCGACCGAAGCGGTGTCGGCGGCGGCCTTGTTCATCGCGAAGCCGGTGGCGCCGACGACCGCGGCGCCGGCCACGCCTGCCGCCGCACCCTTGAGCATCGCGCGGCGGGCGAAGGCGGTGTGGTCGAAGGGGCAGGTGGCGGGCTGGGCTGCGGCGGCTGAAGCAACAGCGGCAGGCGCGGCGGCGCTGGCGGCAGGCGGCGCTGCGGAAGCCGCGGCGGGCGCAATCGCAGCAGCCGGAGCCTCATCGGCGGCGCCGGCAGCAGCCTGCGGCTCGCCGAGGCTCGGCGCGGCGGCGGGCTCGCTCGCGGCGGCAGGCGTCGCGGAGCTGGCGGCGGCCTGGGCCTCGCCGGTGGTCGGCGCGGCGGCGGGCTCGCTCGCGGCGGCAGGCGTCACGGAGCTGGCGGCGGCCTGCGGCTCCCCGGTGGTCGGCGCGGCAGCAGCAGCGTCAGGCACCTGGTTCTCGTTCTGGTTCTGCTCGGTCATCTCAAAGCGCTTTCATCTACGAAGTCGGCAGGCGGCGGGTCTGGAGGCTCCGCTCACGTCGCCTTCCGGATCTCCAGCAGGTCCGGCACCACCGACAGCTGCTCCAGCAGCTCTCCGAGAGTGCCGTTCAGCTTCTGGCGGGCGGCCGGGTCGAGCTGGTCCGCCGGGGTCCAGGTGCCGTCGGGCTTCTTCGCGGTGTTCACGGCCGTGCCGAAGCGGTCGAGCCAGGCGTCGATCTGCGTCAGGCCCCGGGGGTCGCGCGCCTGGACCAGGGGCCTGATCACGGTCAGGACTTCGCGGGTGCCGGTCAGGTTGGCGTCGGCGGTGGCCAGGGTGGTGCCGGAGCCGTAGTCGGCGTCGCCGGTGAGCTGGAACTGGAGGGTGTTCTCGAGGATCTCGTGGGCGCGCAGCGGGAGGTCGGCGGGGTCGAAGTCCTGCTTGGGCCAGTCGCCGATGAGGCCGTGGACGTCGCTGTCGAGCTGGTCGGCGACGGGGGCCAGGTTCGCCGCGGCCTCGCCGTGCCAGAGTCCGTACTCCAGGCGGTGGAAGCCGGTGAAGTCCTTGTCCCGCACCTTGTCGGGCAGGCCGTCGGCGCGGCCGTCGATCTTCTTGTCCCAGTCCTGGAAGGTGCCGTACGCGGCGCCGAGGCGGTTGTACGCCAGGTGCGCGGTCAGCCAGTCCTGCTTGGCCTTGGGCAGGTTGCCGGAGTCCACGTCCTGCTTCAGCGTGTCCGTGTAGCCGGCCAGCTCGTTCAGGTGCTCGGTCACGTAGGCGCGGTACTGGTCCAGCGGCGCTTCCAGGTCCTTCTCGGTGATCGGCACGACCGCGGTGGTGGAGCTGCCCGAGCCGCTGGCGTGCCTGGCCTCGGAGGTGACCGCGTCCTTGCCGTTCGGCACGCAGCGCCAGGCGTACGTGCCGCTGCCTATGGTCGCCGTCATCGGCCGCGTGGTGCCCGGGGCCAGGCCCTCGATCTCGCCGTAGACCGCGCTGCTCGACGGGTCCAGCAGGTAGACCTCGGCGGCCACGTCGCCGGTGTTCTTCATCTGGAACGTGTGCTCGCCGGTGGTCAGACCGTCGAAGCCCTTGCCGCAAGAGGCCGCCGAGACCTCGATGGTCTGCGCGCCCTTGCTGCCGGAGTTCGGGCCGACGGCGACGATCACCGCGACCGCGGCGACGGCCGGGACCGCGACGACCACGACGCCCAGCGCCCAGCGCGGAGCCGGCTTACGCGGGACAGGAGTAGGAGCCGAGGCGGCCGGGGTGGCAGTCGGTTCAGTGACTTCAGGGTTCTGAACCGACGCGACCGCCTCGGCGGTCTGGGTGGCCTGAGCCTGGGTGGTCTGGGTGGCCTCAACGGTCTGCGCGGGCACCGCGGCAGGCACCGGCTTCGCCTTCGCCACCACAGCCGGCCGCAGGTAGAAGAACATCACCGGCGCCAGGTAAGCCACGTACCCGACCACCGCCAGCCACGTCATCTTCGGCGTCAGGTTCAGCGTCCCGGCGACCAGCTGCGAGTACCAGGCGTTCGGGTCCAGGTGCGCGGTCAGGTCCCAGGCGTACGCCGTGAACCCGCCGACCACGCCGCTCTCCTGCAGGTCCGTCAGCCCGTAGGCGAGCACCCCGGCCGCGATGACCACCAGCACGAACCCGGTGACCTTGAAGAACCGTGCGAGGTTCAGCTTCAGCGCCCGGTGGTACAGCCCCCAGCACAGCAGCGCCGCGACCGCGATGCCGGCGACCGCCCCGATCGCCGGGCCGCTCTTCTCGTGCGCGGTCTGCGCCGTGGTCCACAGGAACAGCGCGGTCTCCAGCCCCTCGCGCGCCACCGCGGCGAACGCCGTGAAGACCAGCATCCCGGCGCTGGCGCCGAGCGCGGCGGCCAGCTTCGCCTTCAGGTCCCCGGACATCGAGGCGCTGGCCCGGCGCATCCAGAACACCATCGTGGTGACGAACGCGACCGCCAGCAGCGCCATCGCGCCGCCGAACACGTCCTGCGCCTTGGGCGGCAGGTGCGCCGAGGTGAAGGTGAGCACCGCGGCGAACGACAGGCTCAGCGCGGCGGCCGCGGCCACGCCCAGCCACACCGAGCCGGCCCGGTCCTTGCGGCCGGCCTTGGCCAGCGACGCGAGCAGGATGGAGACGACGAGGCCGGCTTCCAATCCCTCTCGGAGTCCGATCAAGAAACTCGGGAAGGCATCCGACAGCACCGCGTCCCGCCCCTTCTGGTCCACATCGCTAAGTTAGGTAGGCCTCAGTTAAGTAAGGCATGCCTAAGTTAGCAGCGGACCGCCGGGGCGGGTCAACACCGCCGGACCCACGAGCTGGTGAGCTGTGTCTCACACAGGGCGGATCAGGACCTCGGGATGTCTCAGTGTTCTCCGGTGGCCACCGGCCGTGACGGATCGGACGCCCAGCCGCTCCATGAGCCCTCGTACAACGCCACACCCTCCGGGTCGATCCCGGCCACGGCCATCGCCAGGATCTGGTGCGTCGCGGTGACCCCCGAGCCGCAGTAGACCGCGACTCGGCCCGCGTACCCGGGCTCGACGCCCAGCCCGGCGAACCGCTCGGCCAGCGCCTCGGCCGACCGGAACCGGCCGTCCGCCCCCAGGTTCTCGGTGGTCGGCGCCGACACCGCGCCGGGGACGTGCCCGGCGGCCGGGTCGACCGGCTCGGTCTCGCCGCGGTAGCGCGCGCCGGCCCGGGCGTCGAGCAGCGTCCCGTCGGCGGCGACCGCAGCCGCGCCGTCGTGGTCCAGGACCGCGAACACGTCCCGCACCGCCGCCTCGAAGTCGCCCTCAGCGGCCCGGGTCCCCGGCTCGCCCTCCTCGACCGTGTGGCCGGCCGCCTGCCAGGCCGCGAAGCCCCCGTCGAGGACCCGCACATCGGGATGCCCGTGGTGGCGCAGCAGCCACCAGGCACGGGCGGCCTGCGTGCCGTCGCCGTCGTCGTACACGACGACCGGCAGATCGGCGCGGACGCCGGCCTGCCGCATCGCGGCGGCGAACCGCTCGCGGTCCGGCAGCGGGTGCCGGCCCCGGGCGCCGACCGGCGAGTCCGGGTGCTCGGCCAGGTCCTGGTCGAGGCTGACGTAATGCGCGCCGGGGATGTGGCCCTTCAGATACACCCCGAGCCCGTACTCGCTCGGCTCGCCGAGCTTCCAGCGGATGTCGAGCAGGATCGGGGCGGTGCCGCAGGACAGATCGGCGGCGAGCTGCTCGACGCTGGTCAATGGCGAGGTACCGCTGAGCGGCGAGGTTCGGGGTTCGCGCATGAGCGCAATCCTGGCACCGATCCCGGCGCGGATCTACAAGCGATCTACAGGCCCGGCGCGCCGTTCGGACCGAACACCAACAGCGGGATCTCCTGCTCGGCGGCCGACAGCGAGCCGTGCATGCCCAGCAGCCGGGACTCCAGCTTCTCGCGGCGGGTGGCGACCACGGCCCAGTCGTCGAGCAGCGCCGCGACCACGTCGCCGATGCGCGGCGCGAGCCGGTCGTCCACGGACTCCGGCGGCCCGAACCAGCCCTCGTAGATCGCCTCCTGGCGGGAGCGGACCACGGCCACGTCCTCCAGCGCCTCGCGCCAGATCTGCAGCACGTCGCGCGCCGCGCCGGGCTTGGCGTAGACGTGCCGGGCCCGGCCCTCGCCGCCCAGCAGCCGGACGCCGACCTGCAGCTCGGGGTCCTCGTCCACGTCGACGCGGCGGTCGGCGGGGACGTCGACCATGCCGTGGTCGGCGGTGACGTAGAGCGTGGTGCCGGCCGGCAGCCGGTCGACGAGCTCGTGGACGGTGGCGTCGACCACCGCCAGCTGCTGCCGCCAGCTCTCGGAGTCCACGCCGTTGAGGTGCCCGGCGGCGTCGAGGTCGGCGTAGTAGAGGTAGACCAGGGCGCGGGCGTCGCGGTCGGCGGCGTCCTGCAGCGTCTGCAGCGCGCCGGCCACCCGGTTGGGCAGCGACTCGGCGCCGGTGAAGGCCCCGCCGCGCAGCACCGAGCGGGTCAGGCCGGAGTCCTGGAACCGGGCCGCGGTGACCTGCGTGACCTCGATGCCCTCGCGCTCGGCGTGTTCGAAGACGGTCTCGTGCGGCTGCCACTCGACCGGGTCCACCGGGAAGTCCCAGCGCAGCAGGTTGATCATCTGCGAAGTGCCGGGGACCAGGACCCGGTAGCCGAGCATGCCGCTGGCGCCGGAGGGCAGGCCGGTGCCCAGCGAGCCGATGCTGGCCGCGGTGGTGGAGGGGAAGCCGGCGGTCAGCGCGCGGCTGGCGCGCAGGGCCTTGGCCATGTACGGCGCGACGTCGGGGTTGCGCTCGATGAGCCGGGCCCCCAGCCCGTCCACCAGGAAGACGCACGCGCGGCGGGTCGGCGCCAGGCCGAGCGGGTTCGGCGTACCGTCGACGCCGAGCGCGGCCAGGACCGCGGGGAGCAGGTCGGACAGCGCGGCGCGGCCGTAGGCGGGCAGGACGAGGTCGGTCCGGTCGGGGCCGGACGCTGCGGGGTGGCTCACGCTTTCGCGGGCGCTCAGCGCGCGGTCCGGGAGCCGGCCCCGGCGCCGGCCTCGGTGGCTCTGTTGGTGTCGGTGACGACGGAGGTCAGCGCGCGGGCGAAGGACAGCGTCTCGGCGACGGCGTCTGCTCCGTCGGCCTCGGCCGAGACCCGGATCATCACGTCGTCGGCGGTGGCGGTGCCGGTGTAGCCGTGGTCGGCGTCGCAGTGCGGGTCGCCGCAGTTGGCGGGCTCCAGGTCCAGCCGGCTCACCACACCCCAGCCGATGGTCAGGACCACCTCGCGCGGCGGGGTGCCGGGCTTGTGGTTGGCCGGGTCCTCCACGACCCGGCTGACCACGACCGAGGAGATCCGGTGCAGGGGCACGGTCTCGGTGGAGGTGGTGGCGTAGGCCTTCGCCCCGGTCGCCGACTCCGGGGAGCCGGGCGGCACCGGCGCCATCGGGTCGTCGGAGCCGTACTCGTCGGTGTGCCCGGCGATCAGCCGGGTCGGGGTCACGGCCAGCACGGTGACGTGCCTGCGCACCTCGTCGGCGTCGAAGGTGGTCTCCTGGTGCACGAGGTGGCCGAGCACCTTCTCGGAGCCGACCGCGTCCTCGACCGCCTCGGCCACCAGGGCTGGGTAGTAGCCGCTGCGCTCGATGGCGGCGAGCAGTGACGAGGAGGACGGCTGCGAGTTGGGCATGAGTCCATCCTGACACCTGTGGGCCCGGTTGCGGGCCCCACACCCCACGGAAGCGTGACGGACGAGGGTGTTATGGCCTGATTGGCACCGCCGATCGCTCACGGCGGACGGGCCGGGCCGCCGGGGCGCGTGTGCCCTCCTGCGACGAGGTGTCGGAACGACGCGCAACAATAGGGCGTCACACCCGCATCGCCGCGCGAGAAGCAGGAGCCGCACCGAAGATGGCACGCCGCAGCACCACCCCCGAACCCGACGAGGACTTCGAAGAGCGCATCATCGACATCGACGTCGCTGACGAGCTCTCCGACTCGTACCGGGAGTACGCGTACTCGGTCATCTACTCGCGCGCCCTGCCCGACGCGCGGGACGGGCTCAAGCCGGTGCACCGCCGGATCCTGTTCCAGATGAACGACATGGGCCTGCGGCCGGACCGCGGCTACGTCAAGAGCGCACGCGTCGTCGGCGACGTCATGGGCAAGCTGCACCCGCACTCGGACACCGCGATCTACGACTCGCTGGTGCGCATGGCCCAGTCCTGGGCGATGCGCATCCCGCTGGTCGACGGACACGGCAACTTCGGCTCGCTGGGCGGCGACGACCCGCCGGCGGCCATGCGGTACACCGAGGCCCGGCTCTCGCCGGCGGCGATGATAATGACCGACTCCATCGACGAGGACACGGTCGAGTTCGGGCCCAACTACGACGGCCAGGAGCAGGAGCCGCAGGTCCTGCCAGCGGCCTTCCCGAACCTGCTGGTCAACGGCGCGGCCGGGATCGCGGTCGGGATGGCGACCAACATGGCGCCGCACAACCTCGGCGAGGTGGTGGCCGCCGCCCGGCACCTGATCAAGCACCCGGACGCCACGCTGGACGACCTGATGCGGTTCGTCCCGGGCCCGGACCTGCCGACCGGCGGCCAGATCATCGGCGAGCAGGGCATCCGGGACGCCTACGAGACCGGCCGCGGCGTGTTCAAGATGCGCGCCACCGCCAGGATCGAGAAGGTCACCGCGCGCCGCGAGGGCATCGTGGTCACCGAGCTGCCCTTCAACACCGGCCCGGAGAAGGTGATCGCCAAGGTCAAGGAGCTGGTGCAGGCCAAGAAGATCCAGGGCATCACCGACCTGAAGGACCTGTCCGACCGGTTCAACGGCCTGAAGCTGGTCATCGAGGTCAAGGCCGGCTTCAACCCCGAGGCGGTCCTGGAGCAGCTGTACAAGCTGACGCCGCTGGAGGAGTCCTTCGGCATCAACAACGTGGCCCTGGTCGACGGCCAGCCGCTGACGCTGGGCCTGAAGGAGCTGCTGGAGGTCTACCTCGACCACCGCTTCGAGGTGGTCCGGCGCCGCACCGAGTTCCGCCGCACCAAGCGGAGGGACCGGCTGCACCTGGTCGAGGGCCTGCTGATCGCGCTGACCGACATCGACCGGGTGATCCGCATCATCCGGGAGAGCGACGACGCCGCGGCGGCCAAGGAGAACCTGATGGCCGCCCTGGCGCTGTCGGACAAGCAGGCCACGTACATCCTGGACACCCCGCTGCGCCGGCTGACCCGCTTCGACTCCCTGGAACTGGAGTCCGAGCGGGACAAGCTGACCGGCGAGATCAGGGACCTGACCGCGATCCTGGACTCCGACTCCCTGCTGCGCAAGGTGGTCTCCGACGAGCTGGCCGCGGTCTCCAAGCAGTTCGCCACGCCGCGCCGCAGCGTGCTGGTCGAGGGCGCGCTGCCGGTGTTCGAGCCCCGGCCGCTGGAGATCAGCGACGACCCGGTGGTGGTCCTGCTCTCGGCCACCGGCCTTTTGGCCCGCACCGCCTCCGGCTCGACGAAGATCGGCACCGGCGGCGAACGCGGCAAGAACGACTCGGTCGCCTCGATCGTCACCTCGACGATAAGAGGCGAGGTCGGCGCGGTGACGTCGCAGGGCCGGCTGATCCGGTTCCCGGTGATCGACCTGCCGGTGCTGCCGGACTCGGCCGCGAAGGCGGCGCCGAGCCTGGCCGGCGGCGCCCCGGTGTCGGAGTTCGTCCGGCTGGAGGAGGACGAGCGCGTGCTGTGCCTGTGCTCGCTGAACCCCGAGTCCGCCGGCCTGGCGCTGGGCACGGTCCAGGGCGTGGTCAAGCGCGTGACCCCGGACTACCCGAGGAACCGCGACTCCTTCGAGGTGATCACGCTCAAGGACGGCGACAGCGTGGCCGGCGCCACCGAGCTGCGCACCGGTGAGGAAGAGCTGGTCTTCATCACCGACGACGCGCAGCTCCTGAAGTACTCGGCCGCGCTGGTCCGCCCGCAGGGCTGCCCGGCCGGCGGCATGGCCGGCATCGCACTCGGCGACGACGCCTCGGTGATCTTCTTCGGTGCGGTGGACCCGGGCCGGGACGGCCTGGTGGTCTCGATGGCCGGCTCGGACGACGCCCTGGTCGACACCGCGACCACGATCAAGGCCACGCCGTACGACCTGTACCCGACCAAGGGCCGGGCCACCGGCGGCGTGCGCTGCCAGCGCTTCCTGAAGGGCGAGCACCGGCTGGTGGCCGCGTGGGCGGTGAACGCGCCGGCGTACGCCTGCACGGAGAACGGGACGCCGATCCCGCTGCCGGCGGTGGATCCGCGGCGCGACGGGTCCGGGGCGCCGGTGGAGGTGCCGATCGGGTTCGTGACGAGCCCGGCCGCTGCGGGGTAGCGCGCGGGACAGCGGGTTGATTCAGGGCTGTGGCCGCCACGTTCTCGTGGCGGCCACAGGCGTTTGCGCGCCGGGTCGGATGAAGGGTTCTGAGAGCCCGCAGCGGCTGCCGTGGAAGCCCACAGCAGCCGCCACCTCTCCCCCATGGGGCGGGAGCACCGCCGTCCTGCGGCCTTCAGGCACGCGGCGGGAGGTCGTATCCCCGATCCCGTGTGGCTGGACCGGAGTCCCGGCGGACGGCGGTGCTCCCTCATCGGCCTGTGGTGGTACGGAAGACACCACAGCCGGGCCCGGACCGCGCCTCGGGGTCCGCCGAGGGGTCCGGGGGTCTGTGCGGGCCTAGGCGGGCACCTCCGCCGCCGCCACGGCGTCGGAGTCCGACACCAGCTTCCCGTCGCCGACCGTGATCACCCGGTCGGCGAGCTCCATCATCAGCGGGTCGTGCGTGGCCACCAGCGCGGTCACGTTCTCCGCCGCGACCACGGCGCGCAGCAGTCGCATCACCGCGCGACCGGTCTCGGAGTCCAGCTGGCCGGTGGGCTCGTCGGCGATCAGCACCCGCGGCGAGTTGGCCAGCGCCCGGGCCAGCGCCACGCGCTGCTGCTGGCCGCCGGACAGCTCGCCGGGCCGCTGCTTCGTGTGCTCGCCGAGGCCGACCATGTTCAGCAGCAGCTCGACGCGCTCCTCGCGCGCGGCCACCGGCGTCTTGCGCAGCCGCAGCGGGATGCCGACGTTCTCCGCCGCCGACAGGATCGGGATCAGCGCGAACGACTGGAACACGAAGCCGAACAGGTCGCGCCGCAGCGCGGCCAGCTCCTTCTCCCCCAGGTTGCGGCCCGGTCCGGCGAGCTGTTTGCCGTCGACCGAGATCCGGCCGGCGTCCGGCTTGTCCAGGCCGCCGATCAGGTTCAGCAGCGTGGTCTTGCCGGAGCCGGAGCGGCCGACGACGGCGCACAGCTGGCCCTCGGGCACCGTGAACGACACGTCCTCGACCGCGTGCACGGCGTTCTCCCCCGAACCGAAGGTCCGGCGCAGCCCCTCGACCTCGATCATGTCCCCCACCGGACTACTCCCCCTCGCCCGCGTAACCGGCAGAACCGGCAGAACCGGCAGAACCAGAGCCGTGCACCAGGTCCGGCCACACCCCGATGTGATCAGGGTTCTTCGCCAGCCGGACCCGGTCCTTCATCCGCAGCGCCTCCACGTACTCCTTCGGCAGCTGCACCCGGCCGGCGCGGTCGAGCACCGCGAACTGCTCGGCCTGCGCGCCGTCGTCGCCGCGCCGCAGCACCTCGGTCGAGGTGCGGCCGTCGCGGATCTCGACGGTGCGCTCCACCTGCTCGGTGACCTCGTGGTCGTGGGTGACCACCACGATCGAGACGCCGAGCTCCTCGTTCGCCGTGCGCAGCGCGTCGAACACCTGCTGGCTGGTCCCGGAGTCCAGCTCGCCGGTCGGCTCGTCGGCGAACACCACCTCGGGATCGTTGGCCAGCGCCACCGCGATCGACACGCGCTGCTGCTCGCCGCCGGACATCTGGGCGGGGCGCCGGTCGGCGCAGTAGCCGACGCCGAGCAGGTCCAGCAGCTCCCCGGAGCGGCGCCGCGCATACTTGCGCTTCTTGCCGGCGAAGCCCATCGGCAGCGCGACGTTGTCCAGGGCGTTGAGGTACGGCAGCAGGTTGCGCGCCGTCTGCTGCCAGATGAAACCGACCGTCTGGCGCCGGTAGCGCAGACGGTCGCGGCCCTTCATGGTGAGCAGGTCGTACCCGCCGACCCTGGCGACGCCGGCGGTCGGGGTGTCGAGCCCGGACAGGATGTTCAGCAGCGTGGACTTCCCGCTGCCCGAGGCCCCCACGATCGCGACCAGCTCCCCGGCCCGGACCAGCAGGTCCAGACCCTGCAGAGCCTGGACCTCGATGCCGTCGGTCTTGTAGATCCGGACCAGGTTGTCGCAGACGATCTTGGCGTCCTCGCCGTAGACCTCTTTCGGCTGTGCGGCCGCGAGTTCAAGCTCCTGAAGGGTGCTCATGCGCGTTAGGACGAGCCGTTCCGCTGTGCGCGTTGCGGTCGTTATGGAACGGTGACCATCCGGTCGGATGAGCGCCCACGGTGTCCGGCAGCCAGCCGGGTTCGCCGATCAGACCCTTGTGGATCGAACCGCTGACCTGGTGCCGCGACGGGCCCTCGGAACCGCGCAGCCAGCCGCGCATGATGTGGATGTCCGGGACCTCGCGCTTGCACCAGGCGACCAGGGCGTCCAGCACGGCGTTGCGCTCGCCGCTGACGCGCATCATGCGCGGGAAGGACGACGGGAAGGTGACGACGTTCTTCATGTCGGTGACCACGCCGTGCGCCAGGTTGGAGGCGGTGCTGGTGCGGTGGTGGTCGGTCGGCCACGGCGAGCCGAGCCGCAGGCCCTCGGTCTCCGGCTCGCCGAGCAGCACCAGGTCCACGGTGTGGCCGCCCTTGTCGCCGAAGCTGACGCGGCCCGCGCGGGCCCAGACGTAGAGCCGGATCAGCGGCAGGTCGCGGACCAGGGCGCCGGAGCCCTTGCGCCAGCGGAGGAGCTCCACGCGGCCGGGGGCCGAGGAGTCCGAGTCCTCGCGGGCCACCGTGCGCAGGGCGCAGACCTCGTGGCCGTAGACGGCGGGGAAGCCGTAGCGGCGGGCTTCGGGGCCGAGGTCGGCCTCGTGGGCGTCGGTGGCCGTGGTGGCGGTGGCGTCGGTGGCGTCGGTGGCTCGGGACATGGCGGTGGCGGCGGCGCCGGTGGCTCGGGACGTGGCAGCGGCTTGCGACGCGGCGGTGGTCTGCTGCGCGGCGGTGGCGGCCTGCGGCGCGGCGCCGTCCCGGCCGGATTCGGGCGTTCGACTCTCGGTCATGGTGCGCACCTACCTATCGAGGGCACCCCCCGATCTCTCCTGACGCCACCATCGTGACTCCGGTAGCCCGCAAAAGCGAGCGGTGTAGGGGGTGCGCCAGGGGCGTTAGGGTCGTAGGCATGCGCGACGATCAACTTCCGGCACCCCAGCCCCACGCGTGTTCGGTGCTCTCCCGCGAGCTGGGCGAACCGCTGGCCGGGACGGGTGCGGTGGCCCGGGCGTGGCTGCTGGTGGAGCAGCCGGGGCCGTGGGGGCGGGCGGCGGTCACGGAGAGCCGGCTGGACCCGGAGCTGGGCGCCGAGCTGGAGGGGCGCACGGCCGGGACCCAGGTCCGGTTGGCGCTGATCCGCCGGGTGGAGGACCACCACGACAGCGCCCCGCGGCACCGCCGCTGGTTCGCCGCGTCCACGCATCCGAAGCGCACGTGGCTGGCCACCGGCGTGGTCGAGTACCCGACCGACCTGCTGAAGATCGACTTCGCGGCGCTGGACGCCGGCAATCGGCGGGCCGTGGCGGAGCTCGAGCACGAGTTCGTGGACGCGCCGCTGCTCGGGGTGTGCACCAACGGCAAGCGCGACGCCTGCTGCGCGACTGTGGGGCGCCAGGTGGCGGTCAGCGTCGAGGCTTTGGACGCAGCCTCGGGCCCGGGCGGTCTGTATCCGTCGGTCTGGGAGATCACCCACCTCGGCGGACACCGCTTCGCGCCGACCGCGGTGGTGCTGCCGTCCGGGTACTCCTACGGCCGGCTCGACACGGCCGCGGCCGGCCGGGTGCTGGCCGAGGCACGGGGCGGCCGGATGGCACTGGACGGGTGTCGGGGCCGGTCGACGTGGCCGCGGGCCGGGCAGGTCGCCGAGCTCGCGGTGCGGGAGGCGCTGGGCGAGACGGCGGAGGCGGCACTGGACGTGGTGTCGGTGAACCAGACCGCCGGCGACCCGGAGCCGGCGTGGACGGTGGTCGTCGAGTACGAGGACGGCCGGGCGTACGAGGTGTCGGTCACCGGTTCTTCAGCCGCCGTTCCGCGCCCGGAAAGCTGCGGCAAGGCCGACGGCACACCGCTGGAGCTGCGGGCGGACGCCGTCGATAAGATCCGGTGACATGAGTGACATACCGCTGACCGGAATCAAGAACGCCCGCGACATCGGCGGGCTGCGGACGGAGTCCGGGGCGGTGGTGCGGCCGCTGCGGCTGCTGCGCACCGCGCGCCTGAACCGGCCCACGGACGCCGACCGCGCGTGGCTGGCGTCGATCGGGCTGCGGACGGTGGTGGACCTGCGGCAGCCCTTCGAGATCAAGAGCTGGCCGGACGACCTCGGGGACCTGGAGGTGGAGCGCGTCAACGTCGCGCCGAGCCTGGACAGCGAGGGCGAGGGGACGTTCTTCGACCTCTACCTGTACTGGCTGGACCACAGCGGCGAGGCCTTCGCCGACGCGGTGCGCGCCCTGGCGCGTCCCGACGCGCTGCCTGCGCTGGTGCACTGCACGGCCGGCAAGGACCGGACCGGGGTGCTGGTGGCGATGGTGCTGGACGTGCTGGGGGTCGGGGAGAAGGCGATCGTCGCGGACTACCTGATCTCCAACGAGCGGCTGGGCACGGACCCGGGGGATGTGGTGTTCCAGCACCTGATCAGCGAGGAGCTGATCTCGGGGTCGCTGGCGCATGT
The DNA here is from genome assembly GCF_015356825.1 of Catenulispora rubra. GTDB lineage: Bacteria > Actinomycetota > Actinomycetes > Streptomycetales > Catenulisporaceae > Catenulispora > Catenulispora rubra. The sequence goes on from NZ_JAACYW010000093.1 coordinate 34,433, forward strand.
GCGAGAGGGCTTCGGGAGCGTCGAAGGGTACTTGCTCGCGCACGGCGTGACCGCTGAGGAGCTCACCGCGCTGCGCGAGGGACTGCTCGGCGAGGCGTAGCAGCCCCCTGGCTTGGTCTTCCTCAGTCCTCGAAGAAATCGTTGAGGTGCAGGTCGATCGCGATGAGCCCGTCGTCGCCGGCGGCCACGAGCAGGCCGTCGGCGCTGAGGGCGAGGGCCTTCGGGGCCCAGCCGAGCGGGATGGGGCGTCCGGTGCGGGCCTCGCCGAGGTCCCACACGGTCACGCAGCCGTCGGACCACGCCACCGCGGCGACCGGGCCGACTTCGGTGAGCGCCGCCGTGACCGCGGTGACCGGCATGCCGCGGTCCTCCACCGGCAGCAGGCTGGCGTCGGCGGGCACGGCCCACAGCCGGAAGGTCCCGTCCTGGCCGCCGGACAGCGCGAACAGCACGTCCATATCGGGCATCCAGATCGCCGCCACCGCGGTCACGACCCCGGAGTGCTGATCCTCGGGATCGGCGATGAGCTCTTCGGTGTCGACGTCCCACACATGCACGCGGCCGTCGCCAGCACCGAACACCAACGCATCACGCGCCACGGCGACCGCAGTCACGATCGTGTCGGGGAGCACATCGCGCACCGCCGCCACAGCCCCACGCGGCGCCGTCGGCCCCAGAGCTGCCAGCCGCCGACTCGAATCGGTGAGCACCAGGCTCGGCGAGGCATCGACGACCGCGGCAGCACGCGCCTTCACCATCACCGGCGAAGCAGGCCGCCCGACGATCCGCCCGCTCCGCGGATCCAGCCGATAGGCCCGGGCCAGGTCATCTATCGCGACCAGCACCTCCGGCGGCGTCGGCTCCGGGTCCGGGAGCCAGGCACCGGCCGGCGAGGCCGCGACCGGGGTGAGGAGGATGCCGGGGCTGGCGAGGAGGGGCTGCGGCGCGGCGGACTCGCGACTCGACTCAGAACCAGAACCAGAACCAGAACCAGAACCAGCAAACGCATCAACACTCTGCGCGGCACCAGCAGCAGCCGACACACTGGCGGCCCGAGCATCAGCATTCGAAGCGGCGCCGGCGGCAGCCGACCCACCGGCGATCTGCGCACTCGCATTCAGCACGCTCGCGGCCGGAGAAGCAACCCCGTTCAGCCCAGCAGCGTTCTGCGCGCCGTCGGTCGGTATCGCGCCAGCCGATCCTGCAGCGCCAGTCCCCCGGCCGCCGGGCAGCGGCACCATGAGCGTCGGCTCGGCAGCACTGGCCGGCTTCGCATCAGCAACCACCGTGACCGCCAGCTCCGCGGCCCGCATCGCCAGCGCCGCCACCGGGCCGGGCCAAGGTGTGGGGCGCGGCGTGTCCGGGGGCAGGGGGCGCCAGCCGGCCCAGCGGGTGAGCCAGGGGATCGGGTCGCCGACCGTCGCGCCGTCGGACGGCCGTGTGCCGCGCGTGTACGGGGCCACCGCCTCGGCCAGGGCCTGGTCGCCGACTGCGAGGGCGGCTCCGTGCAGGATCGCCGCGCGTTCGGGGACGGTCGTGGAGTTCGTCAGGGCCTGGCCTGCGACGCGCCAGGCGGCGCGGGTGCCGGGGGCCACGGCGCTGCCGAGGGCGTCGATCGCCGTGGACAGTGCCGGCTGCTGGACCAGGACCAGGTTGGCCGGCTCCAGGACGATCTGGTCGGCGATGCCTTCGCGGAACGCCACGTCGAAGGGGACCGCCGCGAGCTTCCAGGGCCGCTCGTCGCTCGCGGCGAGCAGGCCCGCGTGCCGCTTGCTGGCCAGGCTCAGGATCTCGCGGGCCTTGGTGGGGTTCGGGTACGCCTGCGGGGCCGCCGCGCCGCCGGAGGGCACCAGGTCGTCCAGCCACGCCGCGAACTCGGCGCGGTCGGTCCAGCGCGGCTCCCCGAGGTCGATGACGGTCGCCGGCGCGTCGGCGGCGGAGGCGACCTGCGCCACGTCTGTCTCGGCCGACTCCAGGACCAGCCGCACGCCCGGCACCGCCAGCAGCGGCGCCAGCAGCTCGGAGACGACCGCCGCGCGGGCCGAGCCGTCGCGCAGGTGGCCGGCGAGGTCGAGTTCGGAGATCAGGATCGTGACACGTGACCAGAGCCCTGCCTCGTGGATCATCTCGGGCGCGCTCGACGACAGATCCCATGTCGAAGACGACCGGCTGCCGGGAACGCGAGCGCCCGGATGATCGCCGGCGGCAGCAGGGTCCTTGGCTTCGGCATCCCCGCCGGGCGCGTCGCTCAGGCCGTCGGCCGCGACACCGTCGGCGACCCCCGGCCCGAACCCCGACC
>NZ_JAACYW010000094.1 GCF_015356825.1 Catenulispora rubra
GTATAAGAGACAGGTCTGCGGCCGGGGCGTACGTCGGCAGGGCTCAGCCGTGGTGGCGCGCGTAGTGCTGCGCGAGCAGGTTCTTCCCGTAGTCGTTGCCGTTGGGCTCCCGCGTGATGGTGTGCACGTGGAACCGCTCGGCCTCGTCGTTGTCCAGGAAGATGCCCGAGTGGTTGTCGTACTCGATCAGCAGCACCGGCGAGTGGACGCGGTAGTAGAACGCGCTGGTGTCGTCGTGGCCACCGCGCCAGGCGAACCTGGTGTCGTCCAGGTGGTCCAGGAACCGGCGGCGCTTGTGCTCGGCATGGCCGTCGGGGAGCCGGTTGATGTAGACGTCGGCGAGTTCAAGCAAGAGTCGTCGCTGGTCGCGCGTCAGTTCCTTCCCGCTGATCCCCTCCGGCGGCAGGATGAGGTTGTCCTGGCCGGCGCCTGAGAGGTGCCGGCCGTTGGGCCCGGTGAGTTCCGGCGGCAGATCGGCGTTCCGCAGCGAATCTCCCAGCAGGAACCGCTCCTCCTGAGCCCCGGTGAACAAGCGGCGCAGCGCCAGGCCGCCGTCCGTTTCCCGCTCGAAGGCGCTCACTCCCGCATAGGGCCCGTGGTCTCCTGCGTGGGCCGGTTCGGCGCCGAGGAAGACCGGGGCGAGCACGAGTTGGGATCCGACGAAGACGCAGTGCACGTCGACGTGATGACCGGCCAGCTGCCAGCCCCAGGGCGCGTCAGCAGAGGGTTCGCCGAAGAGTGTGAAGTAGTACGTGTACTCGCCGAGGGAGTCGCTGTAGCGCTGGACGAGGTCACCGAGCGCGCCGTTCAGCTGCATCGCGTTGCGCACGGCCGCGTAGCCGTCGGGGCTGAGGCTGGCCTCGACGAGCGCCAGGACGGCGTCCCGTTGGCGTTGCTCGACGCGGTCGAGGCGCAGGCCTTGGTGCGTCCAGACCGGGAAGGCGTTGGTCCACAAGCGCCATTCCGGTGCGTTCATCGGCAGACGGGCGCTGAGGAGTTGGTGCTGCTCAAGGGTTTCCAGGTATGCGGACGCGGCGTCGAGGACTCTGCGATGCGACAGTCCGGTGTCTTCGAGGTGGTAGAGGTCGTCGATGGCAGTGCCGTCGGTGGTGACTCCGACGTACGGGTCGCGGTGGTTGCTCAGCGGCGTCGAGACCTCGTGAGCAATGGCTGGCGGGAGTAGGTGCGCGTGGAGGGTCCCGTCGAGGATCGGCAGGTCGAGGTTCCTCGGCCGGTATTCGCCGTAGCTGTGGTCGCTCATGACAGTCGCCGTTCAGTCGCAGATCAGTAGCCGCTCAGTGGCCGAGGTTGACCTGGGTCCGGCGGTGCTCGCCCTTGTCGATGAGGTCGACGAAGCCGAGCGCGTAGTCCGCGGCGGAGATCGCGCCGCCGTCCTCCGGCTGGACCGCGACGTCGCCGCCGAGCCGGTACCGGTCGAGCCGTTCGCCGGGCGCGTGCGCGCCGAACCGCAACGCCGGGCTCACGAAGACCCAGTCGAGCGTCGGGGGCGTGGCCGGCAGGTCCTCGATGATGAGCGCCGCGCCGGCGCGGATCTCGTCGTGGAGCGCGGCGGGGATCTCGCTGAGGTCGCTGACGAAGCGGTCCGCCCCGGGCGCGGGACGCAGCGAGGAGTAGCCGCCGACCACGAACAGCTGCGCGCCCGCGGCGTCGGCCAGCCGTGCGATGGTGCCGTTGACGTCGCGGAAGGCGGTCGCCAGCGGACCGCGCGGGGCGAGTGCGGCCACGACGACGTCCGCACCCTCGATCACCGGCGACAGCGTCGCCTCGTCGCGGACGTCGCCCTGGACGTAGGTGACGTTCGGGGCCGGGGCGTCGGGGAGCGACCGGCTCAGCGCCGTGACCTCGTGGCCGCGACCGGCGGCCTGGGCGACGATTGCGGAACCTGCATAACCGGTTCCGCCGATGACGATGATGCGAGCCATGAGAGTGCCTTTCCAGGGGATCCACGCGGCGGATGACGTCGACGTCGCGCTGCGCTTACGGTATGAAAGGCAGCTCCTGATTGGGAAGAAGGCACTTCGTGGTAACCACCCCGGCCGAGTCGGTGCTCGTCGGCAGCCCGTATCACGCGGACTGCCCGACCCGGCACATCCTGGACCGCATCGGCGACCGCTGGACGGTGCTCATCGTGGGCGCGCTGTGGGACGACGGCGTCCGCTTCGCGGAGCTGCGCCGGCGCATCGTCGGCATCTCGCAGAAGATGCTCACCCAGACGCTGCGCGGGCTCGAACGGGACGGGATCGTGCTCCGCACCGTCCACCCCGGGAACCCGGCGCCCGTCGAGTACTCGCTCACCGAGGCCGGGCGCGCCCTGCGCGAGCCGCTGCGCGCGCTGGAGGGGTGGGCGATCGCGCATCTCGACTATGTGACGGCGTCGCAGGAGGCTTACGACTTGGCGGACTGAGTTCCGGTCGGCGGACTGGCTTTCGGGCTTCGGGCTTCGGCGCTTCCGTGCTTCGCAGATCATGCAGGCCGACCGCGGAAGGTCCGTTCGGGCAACGATGGTTGCCCCCGGCGTGCCCCTCCAACCGGTACCCAACCAGGGCCCTGAGCCTTACCTTCGTACGGTGAGCCAGTGGGTCAACCTGGAACCGCTGTCGGCCGCGGTCGAACCCGGGGACAGCACCGTCGTCGACCTCCGGATCCGGAACACCGGGGACATCGTCGAGGAGTACCGCGTCGAGGTGGTCGGGGATCCGGCCGTGTGGTGCGCGGTCGAGCCCTCGACGATCCGGCTGTATCCGGGGACGATCGGCGCGGTGAGCCTGACGTTCGCGCCGCCGCGCGCCTCGGAGTCGGCGGCGGGACCGCAGCCGTACGGGGTCCGCGTGACGCCGTTGGAGGATCCCGAGGGCGTCGCGGTGCCGGAGGGGATCCTCACCGTGGCGTCGTTCGTCGATGTCCGGGCCGAGTTGGTGCCGCCGACGGTGCGGGGCTGGCGGCGGGCCAGGCCCCGGCTCGTGGTGTCGAACTACGGCAACGCCCTGGCCACGGCGTCGGTCGCGGTCACCGGACCGGGCAACCGGGTCGACATCGACATCCGGACGCCGAGCCTGCAGATCCAGCCCGGCCGCGCGCATTTCAGCGTCCTGCGACTGCGCCCCGAGCGCCTGCTGTGGTTCGGCCAGAAGGTCACCCACCCCTTCACCACGACGTTGCAGGTCTCCGGCCGCGAGCCGGTCACGGCCGCCGGCACGTACAACCAGACGGCGCTGCTGCCGCGCTGGCTCGGCGGGCTCTTCGCGGGCTTGTCGGCGCTGGTGCTGCTGTTCGCCGGGCTGTGGCTGGCGGTGCGCCCTTCGGTGGCGACGGACGCCACCGCGCAGGTCGCGATGGCCGGCGCGCCGACGGTCGCCGTCCCCGCGCCGAGCACGCCGGCGGCACCGGCGCCGTCGTCATCGCAGCAGCCGCCGGTCTCGAGCTCCTCGGCCTCGGCTCCGGCCCCGCCCGCGGGCTCGTCGGCGCCGCCCGCGAAGCCGTCCTCGGCTCCGGCCGCGGTGACCTCCACGTCCAAGCCCGCGGTCAAGCCGTCCTCGGCCCCGCCGCCGGTCGTCGTGCCGACACCGGTCGGCAACTGGATCCTGAACCAGACCGTCGGCAACACCGCGATCGACTCCACGACCGTGCACAACGGCGCGGCGTCGAACGGCTGGTGGGCCGGCAGCTCCTGCCTGTTCAACGGCTCGAACAGCCAGATCGTCACCAGCGGCCCGGTGCTCGACACCGGCCCCGGCGGCAGCTTCACCGTGACCGCCGACGTGTATCTGACCTCGACTGACTCCAACGTCGAAGAGACGATGGTGAGCCAGGACGGCGCGCAGAACAGCGGCTTCTACCTCCAGTACATGGGCAACGGCCCCGGCAACCCGCCCGGCGTCTGGGGCTTCGCCCGCGTCGGCAGCGACACCGCGAACCCGACCGCGGTCCGCGCGTACTCGACCGGCAAGGCCACGGCCGGCGTCTGGACCCGGCTCGCAGGGGTCTTCGACGCAAGCAGCAAGCAGATGCAGCTGTACGTCAACGGCCAGCTCCAGCAAACGGTCACCGACCCGACCCCGTATGCGACCACCGGCCCGCTGGCCATGGGGCGCGCCCAGTACGACGGCAACGCGACCGACTGGTTCCACGGCGCGCTGTCGAACATCGAGGTGTTCAACCAGGTGCTGAGCGCCGCGCAGATCAATGCGATTCCGGTGGGTCACTGAGATCCCTTTGGGGATTCTGGCGCCTGTCCCTGTCGCGCTAGGCAGCCTCGAGAACGAAGAACAGCATGTTCAGGAAGGCTGTGTTGGACGGATCTATGAAAATCTCGTCAAAGACTTCGGGGAAACGCTCGCGAGCGCCGGGGGCGGGCGGCGGTTCGCTGATGACGGCGATCCGGAAACCTGCCTGCGTGAAGGCGGAGGCCATGGCGTGCAGCGGCCTGTGCCAAAAGACCATCGGGGCGGTGTGACCGCCGAAGGTCCACTCCTGGGTTCTCCTGGAAACCGCGAAGTAGTCGGATTCGGGAAACATCAGTTTGTTCATCAAGGGGTGGTCGACGACCACGATGAGCCGCCCGCCGGGCGTCAGGACGCGTCGCAGTTCGGCAAGTGGCGCCGTCCAGTCCTCCAGGTAGTGCAGGACCAGGCATGCGACGACGTCGTCGAACGCGCCGTCGGGAAAGGGCAAGGGATCGCCGCCCAGGCCGGCCTGATGCAGCACCGCGTCCTCACCGAGCCGCTTCCGGGCCAGCTCCAGCATCTTCGCGCTGGGTTCGACGCCGGTCATCACGGCGCCGCGATCGCGAAGCAACTCGAACACGGGGCCACTGCCGCAGCCGGCGTCGAGGATTCTCCGCCCGGCCACATCCCCGGCCAGGTCCAGGACCGCGGGCCATATGTAGTAGCGGTGCAGTAGATCGAACTCGATCTCAGTCGAATACGCCTCAGCGAAGGCGTCGTAGTCGTTGGCCACAGCTGGGTCGGCGGGTACGGAAGAGCCTTCAGGATCAGAGGACATGCCGCCAATCCTGGCACGCCGATTTTCTCAGGGTGCGAACACTCTCTGCGGCGAACGTCACCGGCTCCGGCACCAGCCGTCGTAGCACCGCTCGCTGATCACTGATAAACAGCCGGAGGCGGAGCGGGCACCGGCCCGAGCCGGTCGCCGATCCAGTGGGTGTAGATCGCCGTCCAGGTGCCGTTCGCCTTCATCTGTTCGAGGACGGCGTTCACGAAGCGGATGAAGTCGCCCTTGCCCTTCGGGAAGCCGAGGCCGTGGCGCTCGTAGGTGAAGCGGGGGCCGACGATCTTCGTGTACGGGTCCTGGGACTGGATGCCGAGCAGGATCAGGTCGGTGGTGGAGATCGCGTCGACTTGGCCCTGCTGGAGCATCACCAGGCAGTCGGCCCAGTTGACGGCGCTGACCGGGAGCACGCGGTACTTCGGGTCGGCGAGGGTCTGGATCGAGGTGGTGCCGGCCGCTGCGCAGACCTTCTTGCCGGCGAGGTCGGCGATGCCCTGGACGGTCGAGGCCTGATTCACCAGGACGCGCTGGCCGGCGTCGAAGTAGTCGGCGCTGAAGTCGGCCTGCTGGGCACGCTGGCAGTCGACGGTCAGGATGTCGGCGAGCAGGTCGACCGCGCCCTGGTGCAGCGCCGTCAGCCGCTCGGCCTTGGTCAGCGCCTTGTAGCGCACGTGGCCCGGGGCGCCGAAGATCGCGGTGGCGACCTGCTGGACGAAGTCGATGTCGAAGCCGACCAGCGGCGGGGCCGAGGGGTCGGCGGAGGGGTTGCGGTAGCCGAACAGGTAGCTGTCCTCGTCGACCCCGGCGATCAGGTAGCCGCGCTGCTGGATCTTGGCCATCGTCGAGCCGGCCGGCATGGCGCCCGCGGCGGGCAGCGGGCCGGTCGGACGCAGGGAGGCGTCGCAGCCGGTCAGAGGTGGCGCGGGGCTTTCGGGCATGGTCGTGACGCCGTCGGGGATCGGGACGTCGGCCGGCGAGGCGGGGCTGGCGGTGGCACCGGCTGATGTTTTCGGTGTCGCCGATGACCCTGACCCGCACCCGGCGACGCCGAGCGTCAGGCTCATCACTATGGCGACGAGCGAAAACCGCAACAGAGTCCTTATGTCCCTCACCGGTACTCCCTCAGCCGCTGATTCATGCCGAACGCACCGGCCACGAAGGCGACCACGATCAAGGCTGCGGCGCTTGAGGCCAGGCCGCGCAAGTCCGATCCGGCCGTGTCGATCGCGACCCGGAAATCCGCTTCCTGCACGGCGATCGCGCCTTGCACATCGCCGTCGACGCGTGTGAACAGCGTGCCGGTCCCCGGCTGCGCCCCGGTCGCCTGCGCGAGCGCCTGGACGTTCGCCGTGTTGTCGGACTGCGGACTGCTCGCCGCCTGCGCCAGGGTTCCGTGCGCGGTCTTCCAGTCCCGGTAGCCGGCCGTGGCGTCGGCGATACCAGAGCCCTGATCCGCTGCGAACAGCGTACCCAACCGGGTGCTGACCGTCTGGTAGTCGCCCTCGTACGAGCCGACGTCCTCCCCGCGTGCGGCGAGGCTGAGCAGTTCGTCGCCGTGTGCCTGGAGCACGGCCAGATCGGTGGTGACCAGCGCGTCCGCCGACTGCCGGTGCGTGCGGGCGTCGGCGGTGGCGCTGGTCGCGGCCGTCGAGACCGCCGTGGCCCAGATCGTGACGATGCCGACCAGCACGGTCGTCGCCACGAGCCCGAGGTTGAACCGGCGCCGGGTACGCCGTGCCACGAACAGCTGCGCCAGGATGAGCACAGCGAACGTGACCGCCGCGACGATGAGCACGGTGTCCGGGCCGCGCACCGCAGCCGCGTCGGCCGCGAGACGGTCGGTCTCGATCCGCAGCACGGCCTGCGCGCTGGGCAGCAGATCGGTCCGCATCAAGGCGGAGGCCTCGCGCAGGTACGCCGCGCCGACCGGCAGGTCCTGGCGTGCGTCGGCCTGCGCGGTGCCGACAAGGCCGGTGTAGACGGGGACGTCGGTGAGCAGGCGGCTCACCGCGGTGCGCAGGGTCGGCGGCGTGCCGGGCTGTGATTTGCTAGGAGTCTGCGGTGCGCTGGCTTTTGATGCGGTAGCCGACGTCACAGTCTCCTGCGACGCCCCGGCCTGGTCGCCGATCGCCGCCAGCCCGTTCGACACCTCGCGGATGTCCTGGTCGTACCGCTGCACGCCGCTGGCCTGCACCTGCGACCCGGACAGGAACACCATGGCGGCCGTCGCGTCGGCGTCGGACAGCGCGCGGTACACGCTCTCGGCGGCGACGGCCAGCGGCTCGGCCGTCGTCCTGGCGTGGCCGATCGCGTCGTCGCCGGCGGCCGTCGCGAGGTACGTCGTCGTGCCGAGCGCGACGACGACCACCGCGACGGCCGCCGCGTACCAGCGCAGCCCGGTGCGGGTAGCCAGACGCATCAGGCGAGTTCCGAACCCTGCGTCTCGGGCAGCCCGACGAGCGCCACGACCGCCAGCGCGTAGCCGACCGTGCCGTAGACCAGGGCGCCGCCGAGACCCCCGCTCCCGGCGGCGAACCCCACGGCGGTCGGGAAGAACGCGCCGACCGCGCGGCCCACGTTGTAGGTGAAGCTCTGTCCGATGCCGCGGATCGTGCGCGGGTACAGCTCGGCGAGGTAGGCGCCGAACCCGCTGAAGATGGCCGAGAAGCAGAACCCGAGCGGGAAGCCGAGGATCAGCAGCACGTGGTTCGCGCTCGTCGGGATGTGGATGTAGCTGTAGAGGATGGCGCCGCTGAGCACACCGAACAGCCCGATGGCCTTGCGCCGGCCGATCAGGTCGGTCAGGTAGCCGCCGCACAGGTAGCCGAGGAAGGCGCCGCCGATCAGCAGGCTGAGATAGGAGCCGGTGCCGACGATGGTCAGGTGCCGCTCGGTCTTGAGGTAGGTGGGCAGCCAGGTCGCGATCGTGTAGTAGCCGCCCTGCACGCCGGTCGACATGAGCGTGGCGAACAGGGTGATGCGGCCGGCGCGGCCCTCGAAGATGCGCCAGAACGGGACGCGTGGCGCGGGCTCGGTGTTGCCGTTCTTAGCGTTCTCACTCGCGGGCGCGTCGACCACGTGGCGGCGGATGTAGAGCAGCGTCAGGCCCGGCAGCGCGCCGGTCCAGAACACGACGCGCCAGGACAGGCCGTGGCTGAGGTGGTCCAGCGAGAACGTGGCCACGACCACGGCGACGGCCCAGCCGACCGCCCAGGAGGCCTGGACGAAGGCGACCGTGCGGCCCCGGTACCGGGCCGAGGCGTATTCGGCCACCAACACGGCTCCGGCTGCCCACTCCCCTCCAAATCCGAGCCCTTGCAAGGCCCGGAAGGTGAGCAGCATCGGATAGTTCGAGGCGAATCCGCACAACGCGGTGAACAGCGCGTACGTCCCGACGGTGATCATCAGGGTTCGAGTACGGCCGATGCGGTCGATCAGCATCCCGGCCAGGATGCCGCCGACCGCGGAGACCACGAGGGTCACGGTGGTCAGCAGGCCGGACTGGCCCTTGTTCAGGTGGAAGTAGGCGGCGATCGCGGTCAGGCTCAGCGGCAGGACCTGGAAGTCGTAGGCGTCCAGGGCGTAGCCGCCGAACGCGCCGACGAAGGCGCGGCGGCCGGGGGCCGGCAGGGACCGGTACCAGGCGAAGGGGCCGTCCTCGGTTTCCCGGACGGCGGACGGTGCGGTGGGAAGTGCGGTCATGGAGCACCTCGTTGGCAGGTGGAGTCGATGGTGCGTTCCTGGGTGGTACCGCGCGGTGCTCCACAATCTAAGGATTGTTCAACAATCCCGCAAGAGTTCGAGCGGACAATCTTCGGGATCGGATTCGCCGGCGCGGCGGTGTGCTTCTTCGCGGGCTCGCCGGTGCACCGCTCAGGCGACCCGGTACTCCAGATCGCGGGCATCGGTGAGGAACATGTGGCCGGGCTCATGCGTGATCGCGAAGGACGGCGCGGCCCGCATGACAGCGGTCTGCGACGTCACGCCGCAGGCCCAGAACACCGGGACGTCACCCTCGGCGAACTCCACCGGCTTGCCGAAGTCCGGCCTGCCCAGATCGGCGATGCCCAGCACGTCCGGCGCGCCGATGTGCACCGGCGCCCCGTGCACGGCGGGCATCAGGGCCGTGATGGCCGCGGCGGCGTCGACCGAGGCCGCGGGGATCGGACGCATCGACACGACCAGCGGCCCGCTGAAACGGCCGGCGGGCACGCACTCGCGGTTGGTGACGTACATCGGCACGGTGACGTCCTGCTCCACGTGCCGCAACGGAATCCCCGCCTCCGCCAGCAAGGTCTCGAAGCTGAAGCTGCACCCGATCAGGAAGCTGACAAGGTCGTTGCGCCACAGGTCGACGACATCACGTGGCGTCGCCACCAACAGCCCGTTCTGCCAGACCCGGTAGCCCGGCAGATCGGTACGCAGATCCGCGCCCGGCGCGAGCACCGAGCGCCACGAGCCGGGCTCGGTGACCTCCAGCAGCGGACAGGGCTTGGGATTGCGCTGCGCGAAGAGCAGCAGATCGTAGGCGTAGTCGCGGGGCAGGCTCACGAGGTTCGCCTGGGTGTGCCCGGCGGCGAGCCCGCTGGTGGGGCGCCGGTCGCCGGCACGGAAGGCGGCGCGCCAGCGTGCGGGCGACGAGTCGGCGAGCGAGGGTGGTGGGATCGAGGTGAGCGGCGTGGTCGTCATAAGAGGCAATGTAAGGATTGTTCAACAATCCGGCAAGAGACTCGGGCGGACGCAGACGCGGCAGAAGCAGAAACGGAAGCGGCGGCGGGAGGAGGAAGAACGCGAGCGAGAAAGCCAACGCGCAGGCGCGCGGGCGGGCAGGTAGGCGGGCAAGCAAGCAGGGAGCTGGCGCGGATGCGGATCTGAGCAGGCCAAAGCGACCCCCGAGCACTACCTCCGCTCGTCCCGCTCCAGCACCCCGGTGTAGGCGCCGACCAGTTCGGCCTCGGCGTCGTCTAGGTACGTGGCCAAGTTCCGTTCGGCGGCTTCGAAGTCGCCGGCGTCGAGGAGGGTCACCAGGGCTCGGTTGCCGGAGAGGTAGGGCTCGTGGAAGACGCGGGGGTTCGCCATCACGTGGAACACCAGGCGGAGCTCGGCGAGGATGCCGTCCATGAACTCGTCCACGCGCTCGCTGCCCGCCAGGGAGGCCAGGGCCTTGTGGAAGCGGATGTTCGCGGTGCCGACGGCGTCCCAGCGGCCCTCGCGCGCGGCCTGTTCGCCGTCGGAGACCGCTTGGCCGGCGCGGGCCAGCGCCTCGGCGGGGTCGCCGACGGGGCGGCGGACCGCCGCGCACTCCACGATGCGGCGGACGCGGTAGATCTCGGTGACGTCGTCGGCGGTCAGGGTGCGGACGAACACGCCGCGGTTGAGCTCGTGCACCAGCAGCCGTTCGTGGGTGAGCAGGCGGAAGGCCTCGCGCAGCGTGTTGCGCGACACCGCCAGCGCCGCGCCGATCGCCTCCTCGGCCAGCCGCGTCCCCGGCGGCAGCTGCCCCTCGGCGATGCGGCTGCGCAGAATGCCGGCCACGAGGTCCGCGGTGCTGCTGCGCCCGAGCAGATGCCGGTCGTTGGCGAGATCGGAGAAGGCCGTCGCTGTCATGTCGGCGGACACCGCACCCCCAGGTCGTGCTTCGTCGGTCATCGGATCCTGATGCGGACCCGAGTCAAGGCCCGGCTCCCGTTTCGGATCGCCGGATCGTTCTACGATATCCCCGTTCACCGCACCCGGAACCGCACCCGATCACCGGGCCGCAGTTGCCCGGCCCGATCGACGTCCTCATCGGCCACGACGCCGATCACCGGATACCCGCCGGTCACCGGGTGATCGGCGAGCAGCAGCACCGGCCGGCCCGACGGCGGCACCTGCAACGCGCCGCGCACCATGCCTTCCGGCGGCAGCTCCGCGCTCTCGGTACGCCGCAGCTCGGGCCCGTCGAGCCGCACGCCGATCCGGTTGCTCTCAGCGGTGACCAGGTACGGATCGGCGCCGAGCGTCCGCAGCGCGTCCGGATCGAACCAGTCGGCACGCGGACCGGGCACGACGCGCAGCACGGCGTCCCCGGCAAGCCCGCGCACAGGAGCCTGATCCACTAAAGGAAAACCCGTCGTCTCACTCCCGATCGGAAGCACCGACCCGGCGCGAACCGGCTCCGGCCCGAGCCCGCTGAGCGTGTCGGTACTGCGCGCCCCCAATACCGCCGGTACGGCCAAACCGCCGCGAACGGCGAGATACGTCCGTACGCCCTCAGCCGGCGTGCCGACGACGATCACCTCGCCGGGCCGCACCGCGATCGGCCCGTTCATCCCCACCGAACGCCCCCCGACCGTCACCGGGCACGGCGCCCCGGTCAGCGCGACGATCGCGGCACCGGCGACCCGGACCTGTAAGCCACCGAGGGTGAGTTCGAGGGCTGCGGCACCCTCGGCGTTGCCGACGAGACGGTTGGCGAGCCGCAGACTCCTGCGATCAGCCGCCCCCGACGCGCCGACGCCGAGCGCGGCCAGCCCGGGACGCCCGAGGTCCTGAACCGTGGTGAGCGGGCCGGGCGCGAGAACCACCAATTCCGGTGCGGTCATCGGCGCAGTCCCGACTCCGCGACGAACCGCACCCTGACCCCGGGAACGAACATCGCAGGAGGCTGACGCGCCGCATCCCACACCGCGACATAAGTCCGCCCCAACAGGTTCCAGCCGCCAGGCGACGCCTGCGGATAGACCGCCGCGTACCGGTCGGCGATGGCGACCGAACCGGCCGGCACCCGCGTCCGCGGCACCGCACGCCGCGGTAACCACAATGCGTCGTCCAGACCAGTGAGATACCCGAAACCCGGCGCGAATCCGCAGAACGCAACCGTGTAAACAGGCGCGCAATGCCGGGCTACGACCTCTGAGACACTCAGTCCCGCCAGCCGCGCGACGACGTCCAGATCCTCGCCGTCGTAGCGCACCGGGATCTCCAGAACGTCGGCGTCCTCCACGCCCCCGGCTCCGCCGGCCTCGTCGTCCATCGCCCGCGCGACCTCTCCGATCCGCGCGGCGAGCAGCCCCGACGAGGTGAGCGCCGGATCGAAACGGACCAGCACGGTCCGCGCGGCCGGAACGAACTCCAGCGCACCGGCTGGCTTTTCGCGCATCAGGGCCCGATACAGCCGCGCGGGTTCGGGTGCCGCCCCGGCCTTCTCCGCCGCCTCCGCCAGGTCGAGCTCGACCAGCAGCGCGCGGTCCCCCGCGTTCAGAAAGCGCATCGACCCTGCCCGCCCCGTAACGATGATGGACGCGACGAGCTCACACACACCTCACTGGGTCCCGGGACGCGACTGCGCCACTACGAACCCTAACTATTGTTCAACAATCCTTCAAGGCGCGTCTCGGGCACGGCGCTCCGCCACCGGCAAGCCAGGCGCGCCGACCACCTTCTCCAGTTACTGCGAACTACTCGCAGCTGCATATCATTTGCAGTTATGGAACCGATGGCCTACGCCGAGCGGGCCGTGACGCTGGTCAACACCTACGACCCGAGCACCGGAACCGATCGGCTGGAATCAGAGGACGACGTCCAGCGGCTGTTCCCGGCGACCTGGACCGTGTCCCGCACCGCCGCGCGCGACGGCCTCCAGGAACTCCTGGAAGCCCGGCCGCGACTGCGGCACGTCTTCGAGCAAGCCGCGACCGGACACCCGCGCCGCGCGGTCCAGGCGCTGAACAGGCTGCTGTCCGACTTCCCGGTGTCGATGTCGATCAGCGGCCACGACACCGAGGACTGGCACATGCACCTGGCCGACGACGACGCCGGGCCGGCACGCGCCTACGTCACCGGCGCCGCGTTCGGCCTGGCGTCCACGGTCGCCGAGCGCGGGATCGAGCGGCTGGGGGTGTGCTGCGCCGCACCCTGCCGCTTCGTCTTCGTGGACACCTCGACCAACGCCTCGCGGCGCTACTGCTCGGACCGGTGCGCGACGCGGGCGAACGTCGCGGCGTACCGAGCGCGGGTCAGGGCTTCCGTGGCGAACGACGACCTTTGAATGCTTTCCCGCGAGACCACCGAAGGCCCGGTGCGGCCGACGCATGGCGAACGCCGGCCGCACCAGGTCATGGTGCTTGGTGCTACCTGTTGCTGCGTAAGGTCAGCTCTGCCAGAGGTCAGCTCTGCACGAGCTTGCCGACCGAGTACAGCTCGTCCACGTCACCGGTGGTGAAGAAGCTCCACGGGACGTTGACGTAGCCGTTGTCGCCCCAGCCGGAGCCCCAGCTGTTCTCGATGGTGACGCCCTGGTCGTTGTACGCGATCACGGCGACCTCGTGCCCGCCGACGACCGGGTCCCCGCCATCGGTGCCCGGCTGGTAGCTGTAGTCCGACGCGGCCTGGCCGCTGAGGTCCATGAAGCTCTGCCGGACGTTGAAGCCGACCGACACCGGCAGCCCCTGCGAGATCGAGCTCTTGATCGCGTCCTCGGCGCCGCCGCCGACCGGCAGGGTCTGGTAGCCGGACAGCTTGTAGTGCGCGGCGTTGGCGCGCTCGTTGTCGTCCGGCTGGGTGGTGTAGTCGAAGTCGCCCTGATAGTAGTCGGCCTTGGTGTCGATGCCCTGCTGCTGCTCCATCCCGAGGGCGACGTCCCCGGTGGTGCCCTGGTCGTTGCCCTGGGCGATCTGGGCGTAGATGAACATCGGCGCCATCGGGTCGCCGGAGATCCCCTGCTCGTTCATCAGGATCCCGTAGGCGCTGTACCCGGTGGCCCAGGTCACGCAGGAGCCGACCTGACCCTGGTCGCCCGGGGACAGCGCGTACTGCTGCAGGCTGGCGCCGGCCGGGGCGGCGGCCGGCACGGCGTCGGCGGCACGCAGGCCGCGGGCGTGGGCGTGGGTGGCGTTCGCGACCAGGCCGGCGTGCTCGGCGGCCCGGGCCCGGGCGATGTCCAGCCCGGTCGCGTAGTGGTGGTGGCGGTGCGCGTTCGGCTGCGCGGCGGAGGCCGGCGAGGCGGCGACCGCGGTGATCGCGGCGGCCGTGGCGAAGGCCGCGGCTATGCCGACGGTCTTGGAGGTGTGCATGAGGGAACTCCTTGCTTGCTGGCTTGCTGGCTTGCTGGCTTGCTGGCTTGCTGGCGTGACGGTGGCATGTCTCGTACGCCGGATCGGCAGCGCGGCCCGCAGGTGCTCGCCATCAGGATTTTGATCAACTCTTGACATCACAGCCCCAAGTCGGCGCACGGTCCCGGCCGCGCGAAGGCGCGCTGAAGCCAGAAGGGCATGCGGGCCCTGGGAAGTGACTGCTGAGGGAAGATGCCAGAGCAGCGGATCCAGGTGATGACGGGCACGCCAGCGCGGCGCGACCCGGTGCCCCTCGTGCGCGACGCGGCAGCGGCTGCGGTCCGGTACCGATCAACTACGGAGGCTCGTACTAGAGAGGAAACGTAGCAAGTCCCTGTGACCTTCGTCAGCCTGCCGGTTGGCAAAAGCTTCGCAAAGGCGCCGTACGATGACGCGGAGTAATAGCCCGCCGCGACGAGCCGGCCTGACGGTGCCATGCCAAACGAAAGAGCAACGTCCAAAAACCCGCGTCCGCAATCGCCGCAGCCCCCCAACCCGTAAGCTCAGCCCGTGGTAGACACTCTCATCGGGCGCGAGTGCCACCTGCACATACTGCGATCGGGCTTCGACACCCTCCGAGCCGGCTCGGGCACGGCCGTGGCCCTGGCCGGCGAGCCGGGCGTCGGGAAGAGCGCGCTGCTGTGGGTGGCGGCGAACACGGCCCGCGCGGCAGGTATAGCGGTGGTCGCCGTCCGCGGCGCCGAGTTGGCGCAGAGCCCTGACATCGATGAGGCCTGCGCGCAGGTCGTCGACGCCGTCGGCGCGCACGAGGCCGCCGGCAAGCCGGTCCTGGTGACCGTCGACGACCTGCACCTGATCGGCGCCGACGAGGCGGGCCTGCTCGCGCGGCTGTTGCAGCGCGTGGCGAGCGGCCCCGTGCTGTGCGTCGTGGCCTACCGGCGCCGTCAGCTCGCGCCCGCCCTCGCCGCCGCGCTCGCCGACGCCTCGACCGGCCCGCTCCGGCTCGCACCGCTCGATCCGCTCACCCGCGACCAGGCCGCGGATCTGCTCGGTGAGCGCCCGGACGCCGACGAGATCCACCGCGAGGCCGCCGGAAACCCGCAGTACATCAAGGTCTTGTGCGCGCTGCGCGACACCGGCTCCACCGCCGAGGCCGGCGCCTCGATCTTCGCGGAACTGGCCGCTCTGGAACCCGAGGCGCTGGCGGCAGCGCGGGCCGCGGCGGTGCTCGGCGAGCCGTTCCACGTAACGCTTCTGGCCGAGGTCGCCGGGCTCGACGAGCCAGCAGCCGTACGCGCGCTCGACCAGCTCACCTCCGTCGACCTGATCCGTCCGGCCGAGCGCGGATCCCAGCTGGCGCTCCGGCATCGGGCCGTCGGCGAGGCCGTGTACGAGCGGCTGGAACCGAGCCTGCGCTTCGCCCTGCATCGCCGCGCTGCCGACGCGCTCGCCCGGGATGGCGCGCCGGTCGCGCAGCGCGCGCGACACGTCATCCGAGCCGCCGATCCGCAGAACCCTGAGCATCTGACGACGCTGATCGCCGCCGCCCGCGGGTCGCTCTACAACTCCCCCGCCACGGCAGCCGAATACCTCCAGGCCGCGGTGCCGTTGCTGCGCGAAGGCGACGAAGGCGACGGCCACCAAGGGCACGAAGGTCACCAAGACCACGACCACGACCACGCGCACGAAGTACAGGTGCTGCTCGCCCGGGCCCGCGTGCTGTCCGGCGAGTTCGCCGAGGGCCGCGCTCTACTCGACACGCTCCGCTCGGCCGGACCGGAGGGCCACCCCGGCGGCGGCGCGCTGGACTCCATCCGGATCGAGCGGCGCCTCGGCCGGCACTTCGAGGCCGGGGCACTGGCCCGCTCCGGTCTGGCCGCGCTGACCGCGCTGGCCGAGACCGACTCGGCGACCGCCGCCGCCCTGCACACCGAACTGGCCGACGCTACGTACGACGTGCAGGACTACGAAAGCTCCCGGCTGCACGCCGAGACCGCCGCGGCCATCGCCGCCCGGCACGGCGACCGCATCGGCGAGGCGCACGCCCTGGCGCAGTCGGCTCTGGGCCACCTGTTCACCGACGACGAAAGCACCGCCCTGGCCCGCGCCGCGAGGGCGGCCGAACTCATCGACGCCGCCGCCGACACCACGCTGCTGACGAACCTGGACGCGCCGCTGCAACTGGGCATGACCGAGGGACTGCTCGGACGGCTCACCGACAGCGAGCGCCACCTGGCCCGCGCCGAGGCCCTGGGCCGGCGCACCGGGCAGAGCTACCTCGACGGCTCGCTGCTCACCGTGCTGGCCAACGCCCAGTGCCGGCTCGGCAAGCTGCGCCCGACCCTGGCCACCCTGGACCGCGTCGCCCGGCGGCTCGCCGACCTCGGCGCGCACGGCCTCAACCCGTCGGAGGAGGCGGTCGCCGCGAATCTGCGCGCCGCCGCGCTGTACTGGCGCGACGCGCCCGGCGACGCCGAGCTGATGCGGGTGGAGCTGGACCGCGCGTTCGCCGTCGCCAGCGACTCGTCCACCAGCTGGGCGATGGCAGTGCGCTGCTTCCACGCCGAGCTCGTCCTGTTCACCGGCGATCCGCTGCGCGCGCGCTCGCTGCTGCTGGAGGCGGCCGGCGAGGACCTGTCGGGGATCAGCCCGTGGCGCCGCCCGCGCTGGTGCGACACGCTGGCCGAGATCGCCCTGGCCGTGGGCGACAGCGCCGACGCCGACCGGTGGGCCGCGCTGGCCGAGCGGGCTCCGCAGCGGCCTCCGACGCTGCGGGCCTTCGCGCTGCGGGCCGGGATGTGGGCGAACGCCGCGCTCGGGGAGGACGACGCGGCGGTGAAGTCCGCGCAGGAGGCGGTCGCGGAGTTCACGGCGCGCGGGGAGCGGATCGAGGTGTGCCGCACGCTACTGGCCGCGACCGAGTTCGCGCTGAGGGCGGGAAAGGCGCAGGTCGTGCCCGGGTGGCTCGATCGCGTCGAGTTGCTGGCCGAGCAGTGCGGTTCGGCGCGGCTGATGGCGCGGCTCGCTCGATGCCGGTCGCGCCTGGCCGCTTTGGCGGAGGTGCGGTCGGGCCCACAAGCGCATCAGAGGTCTGATTTGTGGTCGGCGGCGGCACCGCTGTCGGCGCGCGAACGCGAGATCGCCGATTTGGTGAGCACGGGCATGACCAACCCGGCGATCGCCGAGATGTTGTTTCTGAGCGTGCGGACCGTGGAATCACACCTGCGCCAGATCTACCGCAAGCTCGACGTGCCGAACCGCGCCGCCCTGACGCGCGCGGTGATGGACGCCCGCCGCGCGTAGCCGCGTTTGTGCGCACTGAGGCCGCGGTTACGTGGCCGGCTACGTGGTTTCGCCGATGCGGGGCGTCCGGGGACACCGCGAAACTCGGGGACGTTCCGGATCACCGCACGTTTCTCTCAAATCTCTCAAACCACAGCACCACACCACATTTCGGAGGTCCCCATGGGTCTGGCAGAACGCCGCAGCGTCGAGCGCTTCAAGAACGAGGACTACCCGGGCTGGAAGGCGCGCATCGACGAGGCGGCCGGCTTCGACGTGACGTTCGAGGTCTCCTGGGACGAGCTGGCCGTCCCGGAGCGCTCCGACCGCTACGCCGAGGACTTCCCCGCGGTGTTCTTCCAGCCGCTGCTGGACGCGTTCGGCGCGATCGGCGCGGACGAGATGGGCAAGGACGCGCTGCGCGGGGGCGTGTCGAAGGTCGTCCTGCGGAACACCAACGAGTACTTCAGCCCGTCCGGGTTCACCTTCGCCGGCGGCGTGCTGACCCTCGACCACCAGGCGGACGTCAACACCCACCACGTCGAGGAGCGGACGAAGGCGATCCAGGCGCTCCTCGAAGCAGGGCTCTGAGCAGGCGCCGCACGCGCGGCACGCCGGCCCCGGCTCGGGTTCCCGCCCCGGGGCCGGGGCGTTTCGTTTTCGGTGCGGCCGCCGCGGCGGTTTCGGCACCGGCTTCGACACCGGCTCACATGTCCAGGACGATGTCGTCGGGGGGCGTCGAGCAGCAGATGAGCGCGCTCCCCTCGGCGGGCGGTTCCAGCGGTTCGGGCGCGTAGGCGACGCGGCCGGTGACGAGCGCGGTCTCGCAGGTGTGGCAGACGCCGGTGCGGCAGGACCAGCGGACCGGGACGTCGCAGGCTTCTGCGAGGTCGAGGAGGGTGCCGTAGGCGGGGTGCCAGGGGACTGTCAGGCCGCTGCGTGCGAAGGACACGGTCGGCCCCGGTGCCGGCCCTGCGTCGGGGACCCGGGCCGGCTGGTGCGGCGCCCGCGTCGGTCCGGTCGCCACGCCGGGGGTGATGGCGGAGGTGGCGCCGAAGATCTCGGTGTGGATCCGTGCGGATGACAGGCCACAGGCTTGCAGGGCCGCGGTCATGTCCTTCATGAAGGCGTCCGGGCCGCAGAGGTAGGCATCAGCATCCTGAGGCGGCTTCAGGTCGCGGATCCGCTCCGGACCGAATCGGCCGGCGAAGGCGTAATCGACGCCAAGGCGATCGGTGGCGAGTGGAGCGCTGTAGGCGACGAACGAACGGCCGGCGGGCAGCTGGCCGAGCAGAGTGTGGACCTCGTCGGCGAACGGGTGGTGCTCGCCGTCACGGGCCGCGTGCAGCCACCAGACGGTACGCGGCGAGCGCCGTGCGGCCAAGGCCTTGAGCATCGCCAGGACCGGGGTGGCTCCGACGCCCGCGGACAGCAGCAGAACCGGCGTGTCAGTGTCCTTCAACAGGAACGTGCCGCGAGGGGCCGCGACGTCGAGGACGTCGCCGACCTTCACCCGCTGGCGCAGGTATGTGCTGGCGGCGCCGTGCGGTTCCTGCTTGACGCTGATGCGGTACGTTTCGGCGCCCGGCTGCCCGGACAGCGAGTAGTTGCGGATGACCGGCGAATCGTGCTGGTCCGGTTGCAGGCGGATCGCTATGTACTGGCCCGGCAGCGCGGCCGGCAAGGGCTTGCGGTCGACCGAGGCCAGGGTGAGCGAAAAGATGCCCACGCTTTCCGGTTCGATGTCGACGATCTGTTGGGGAGCGAACCCTCGCCAGGCTGGTGGTGGGGCGGTCGCTGTCAGACCACTGTTACCGCTCGGGGCTGCGGAGCCGCCGCCCGAACCGTCGCCTGAGTCACCGTCAGCATCGTCGAGCATGGCCTGGAAAGAGCCCTGCCATCCTGGGCTCAGCGCGGGGATACGTAGCGCACGTTCCAGACTGTCCTTGGCGTGGCCGGGCAGGTAGAGCAACGCGTCGATCTCCGCGACGGTCATCGCCTCCGGCCCCGAGGCGAGCTTCACGATCTCGTCCCCGGCCTGCACCCGGCCCTCTGTCAGCACCCGCATATAGAAGCCGGGCCGGTGATGGGACACGAGCAGAGCCGCCATTTGCGGTTCCCCGAGCCGCAGACCGACGCGGTAGCACGTCACGCGCGGCTGGGTGACCTCGAACACCGCCTCGCCGATCCGGTAGCGGTCCCCGACGCAGACCTCGTCGTCGGGCAGCCCCTCCACGGTGAGGTTCTCGCCGAACTGCCCGTGGACGAAGTCGTCGCGCCTGAGGTGCCGCTGCCAGTGCCGGTAGGAGTCCAGTTGGTAGACCAGGACGGCGCGCTGCTCGCCGCCGTGTCCGGCGAGGTCACCCTGTCCGTCGCCGTCCAGGTTGAGGCGCCGCGCGGTGACCGGCCCGGCGACGGACTGCTTCCAGACGCCGGTGTGGACGGTCGTGCCGTGCCAGGCGACGTCCTTGGGCATGCCGACGTTCACCGAGATCAGTGTGGCCATGCGCGGTCCTTGTCCAGGCTCTCGGTGAGGCACAGCAGGTCGACGTGTGCGGCGTCCGGCACGATGTGTCTCCCGCCCTGCTCGTCGGCGCGGTCCGGAATCAGGATATGCCGGGCCTCAGCGCGGGCAACTTGTGGCGCCTGGGCCTAGCGTGGGAGGCAGGGCGAACGCCGATTCGCGAGGAGTTGGCATGACCGGCACCACTGACACCACTGACACCGGGCCCGCGCCAGCACCCGCGCCGGCGCGGCCCGAACCGGCACTGCGCGGCCAGGTCGTCGTCCTGATCGGCGGCAGCTCGGGAATCGGCCTGGAGACTGCGCACCGGGCTCGGGGCGAGGGCGCGGAGGTCGTGCTCACCGGCCGCAATCCCGACCGGCTCAAGCGGGCCGCCGATGCGGTCGGCGCGCGGCAGACCGCGGCCTTCGACGCCACCGACGCCGCGGCGCTGAAGCAGTTCTTCGGGGACCTGCCGGGGCCGATCGACCACGTGATGGTGACGGCCGGCGGTCCGCACTACGGACCGCTGCTCACGATGGACTCGGCGCAGCTGCGCGACTCCCTCAGCGGCCACGTGGAGCTGGGACTCGAGGTCGCGCGCAACGCGCTCGGCAAGATGCGGCCCACCGGCACGCTGATCTTCATGGGCGACGCCGGGTCCCGCCGCGTGGCGCCGGGCATCGGCATCGCCTCCGCGGTGAGCGCCGTGATGCCGCCCTTCGTCGCGGCACTGGCGCTGGAGATCGCCCCGGCCCGCGTGAACGCCATCGCCCCGGGCTTCGTCGACACCCCGCTGTCGGCGTCAGTCCTCGCAGACCGCCTCGACGCGCGCCGCGCGGAACTCAGCGCGCAGCTTCCGATCGGGCGCGTCGTGACGCCTGGCGATGTCGCGGCGCTTGCGGTCCATCTCATGGCCAACACCGCGCTGACGGGGGTCACGTACGACATCGACGGTGGGCAACAGCTCGTCTCTTGAGGTCCGGGCGCAGGGAGGCGCGCGCCGCCTGGGGGTTGCTCGCGGAGGTCTCGCCGGACAAGGGGCTGCGGGAGGCGGCTCAGGAGTGGGGTGAGCGGCTCGACAAGCACGCGGTGGGCATCGGGCTCGATGCTGGTCGAAGGTCCTCGGGGACGACATGTACACCCGCTTCCAGCAGGCCGGTCCCCTCGACCCGACGACCGGCGCACACTACCGCCCCGTCCTGGAACCCGGCGGCACTGTCGATGGGGAAACGATGGTCCGTGACTTCCTCGGCCGCGCGCCGTCGATGGATGCCTTCTTGCGTGACATCGGCCTGTGAGGCAGTCCCTCGGGCCCGCCGTGCCTTACCAGGGCACGACGCCGGCGTCGTCGAAGAACTGGCCGGTCGGGCCGTCGTCGGGCAGGGTCGCGAGTTTGATGGCGATCGCTGCGCCTTGTTCGGGGGTGCGGACGCCGCGGAAGCCGTTGAGGTCGGTTGCGACGTAGCCGGGGCAGCCGACGTTGATCAGGATGTTGGTGCCGGTCAGTTCGCGGGCGTATTGGAGGGTGACGGCGTTCAGGAACGTCTTCGACGGCGCGTACGCCACGGCCACCGGACCTGCCGTCTGCTCTCGGGCTGGTCCTGACTGCCGGGCGAGGGAGCCGACGCTGCTGGACATGTTCACGATCCGCGGCGAGGCGGAGCGGCGCAGCAGCGGCATCATCGCGTTGGTGACGCGGATGACGCCGATGACGTTGGTCTCCATGACCGTCCGGATGGTGGCGGGGTCGACGCGGGTGGGCTCCTGCGGCGTGCCGCCGGTGATGGCGGCGTTGTTGACGAGCACGTCGAGGTGCCCGGCCTGGTCCTCGATCAGCCGTGCGGCGGCGGTCGCGCTCGCGTCGTCGGTCACGTCCAGCGGTACGCCGAAGGCGTCGACGCCGGCCGCGCACAGTCGCTCCACCGCAGTCTTGCGGCGCTGATCGTCGCGGGCACCGACGCCGACGCTCCAGCCGAGGGCGCCCAGGCCCGCGGCGATCTCGTAGCCGATCCCCTTGTTCGCGCCGGTGACCAGCGCGATCGTTCGTTCGCTCATGGGGACCATGCTGCCCTCGGGCGCCGGGGCGGGTCCAAGACCGATCGGGTGGCAACGATACCGTCAGGGTATGGATTCGGAGTACCGTAGCCGGATGGAGACCCGGGAACTGCGCTACTTCGTCGCTGTCGCTGAAGAGCTGCACTTCGGGCGCGCCGCGCAGCGGCTCGGGATCGCGCAGCCGCCTCTGTCGCGGGCGATCCAGCAACTCGAACGGCGGCTCGGGGCGGCGCTGCTGGACCGGACCAGCCGCTCGGTCGCGCTGACCGAGGCCGGCTCGGTCCTGTTGGCCGAGGGCCGGGCGGCGCTCGACGCGGTCGACGCCGCCGAGCGACGGACCCGCCGCGCCGCGCTGTCCACGACCGACCGTCACGGCCTGGTCCTGGTCACCAAAGCCAGCGCGTCCAGTGCCCTGCTGGCGAAGCTGCTCGACGCGTACGCCGCCGAGCCCGGCGCGGTCTCCGTCGACGTCATCCTGTGTGGTCCGGCCGAACAGGCACGGCTCCTGCACGAGGGCCGGGCCGACGTCGCGCTGTTGCACCGGCCGTTCGACTCGACGGCCAGGCTCCACACCGAAGTGCTCAGCACGGAGGGCCAGGTGGTGGTGCTGCCGGCCGGACATCCGCTCACCGCTCGGGCCCAGGTGCGGATGGCCGACATCACCGACCTGCCGGGCCTGCCGCTGCCCCGCTGGCCCAACCCCGACGGCAGCTACCCGCCCGGCCCCGGCCCGCAGGTCCGCGACCACGCGCAGTTGTTGCAGCTCGTCGCGCTCGGCCGGGCTTGCGCGGTCTCGCCGGAGTCGTGCCGAAGCCAGCTGCACGGTGACCTGGCGGCGGTGCCCGTGGTGGACGCGCCGAAGGTCACCACTGTGATCGCCTGGCCACCGCACAGCCGGTCCAGAGCCGTCGCCGACCTTGTGCGGACTGCGACACAGGTATCGGGTCATTACGACACCGTTGGGCCGACTGGGTGATCACCCGCTCGGTCCTGTCGCGGTCCCGTTGCCGGTCTTGGTTGTGATCGTTGGAGCCCGAGTGGCGGCCATGACGGACAGGCCCGCCTGCGCTCGGCGGCTGCTTCATCGGCGCGCAGCTCACCCCCGAGGACGGCGACACCGAGCCGATCAACGCCGAAGACGTGGTACCCAAGGCCATCACCGCGTACCTGAACTCGTTCCTGGCGGCGATGGAGTACTACCTCACCCACGAGGGCCAGTGGTGAGGCTTCGCGCGGCCGCTCCGGTGGGGCGTTGAGGCGGTTTCGATGTCGAACGAGGCCCCTGGCATCGTGGCTTGCCAGGGGTTTCGAACCAGTCTGACGTGCACCCCGACAGGTGGCTTGCGAAAGTGTGCCAAGCGCTGGGTCTAGGTATCTCAGATTCAGCGCAGTTGGATGACGCGGTCGGGCGCCACTCTCGCCGTTCGACCGCGCGCGCCAGGAGCTTTTCAAACCAGTCTGCTGCGGCTTGCGCCAGTTGCTGCGGGTCGCCTGTGGCTTCAAGGATCTCGGCGTGACCGGTCGTCGGAGAAGAGCACGAAGGACTGGTTGTGGACCTCGCTGGCGCGGATACTCGTGTCGTCGAAGAACACTCCGACGGTGATCAGGGTCATTTTGCCGACCTGAGTGCTGACGTCCAGGATCGCGCCCCAGGTCTCGCGCCCGCCTCCGGGCTGGAACCATTCGGACTGGAGCATGCGCGCACCCTAACGTGGGTGGACTTGCTTGTTCACCTGGGTTTCCGGGCCTGTCGAGGCGAAGTGCCAGCCATGGGGTCACGTCACGGCGGCTTGTGACCGACGGTTTACGCCACGCCGCTGGACGCCGCCTTCATCGGCGAGCCGAAGCGGATGATGTTGCCGTCTGGATCGACGACGGCACCCTCGCGTTGGCCCCAGTCGGTGTCCTGTGGTGTGTGCAGGACCTCTACGCCCGTCGAGTGCCACGCTGCCGCCAACGCGTCCGCGTCGTCGACGAACAGGTACGCCGAACTGGGCCGACGGTCGTGGTCGGGCATGACATGCAGGTGAATCTCCACGCCGTCGCGGCTGGCAAAGCCGTAGCCGTAGCCGGCTGTGTACGCGCGGACGGCGAAGCCGAGTCGCTGGTAGTGCCCCAGCGCGACGCCGAGGTCACGGACGGAGAAAATCGGCGCGATACGGTGCGCGGTGGCCATGACGACAGTCTTGCGCACGGCACCGACGGAGACGGCGAACGGATTACTCCAAGGGCCGACCATCGGGTCACGTCACGCCGTCACCCGATCCGGTGAACCCGCCGCCGCATCGTTGCGCTCGCATATTTGTTCGAATAGCCTCCCTCGGTGACCTCCGAACCCCCTCGACCGATCGCTGACTACGTCGCCCACGAGGCCACGCTCGCGTGCAACGACTTACGCCACCACGACGCCCTCGCGTCGTCGGCCGGCTGACCACCGGGTCATGGGCGCACCGCTGCCGGAGGAGGATCGCGACGATGTCATTGCCCGGCTGCGGCGGCAGCTGGTCGACAACGGCACCGCGCCCGAGGCACGCGGGCGGGGGGCGGCCGGCGGCGGCGACATCCCGCTGCATCCGTTGCTGCGACCGCTCGTGCCTGGCGGGCTTCTTGCGCGCGGCACCATCGTCACCGCGCCGGCGCGCGTCGGTGGCGCGGCGGCAGCGGTGGCGGCTGACGAGGGCACGGCGGCTGGCGACGGTGCCGTCAGCTACGTCACGCTCGCGCTGGTCGCCGGGGCCACGGCGGGTGGCGCGTGGGCCGGGGTGGTCGGGTTCCCGAACTTCGGCATCGCCGCCGCGTCCGGGCTCGGCGCCGACCTGTCGAAGATGCTGCTGCTCGACGATCCCGGCGAGCGGTGGCTCGACGCGGCCGCGGTCCTCGCCGGGGCCGTGGACCTGGTGCTGCTGCACACGCCGCGGCGGCCGAACGCCGCTCAGCTGCGGCGCATGAGCCACCGCGTCCGGCCCGACGACAGGCAGCGCGGCTGCGTCCTGGTCGTCACCGGCCCGTGGGAGACGGCGCACCTCACGCTGACCACCCACAACCCACGCTGGGAAGGACTCGGCGACGGCACAGGCAACCTCACCCGACGCCGCGTCACGATCAGCGCCACCGGACGCGCCACTCGCGGATATCAGCGCGACGTGGACCTGTGGCTGCCGAGTGCGGACGGCACCATCGGCGAGCTCAGAGAAGAGCGAGAGCGAGAGCAAGCGCAAGGGCAGGCGCGAGAAGAAGTGCAGGCACGGGAACAAGAGCAAGAACAGCCGCCGGGCAGCGAAAAGCCACGCCTGCGCATCGCCTAACGCGAATACGCCCGCGCCGCCTCGACCAGCGGCAGATACCCCTGAACCACCAAGACCTCGGCGCCGGCGGCATAACCCGCCGGATCCTCGGGAGCGACGGTCGCCAGACCATCGACGTACCGGTTGTACATGCAGAACGCCGCCGCGATGAGCACCGTGTCGTGGATCTCCCGATCGGACGCCCCAGCCGCACGCGACCGCTCGACCAGCTCGGACGTGACCTGCCGCCCACCGCGCTGAACCGCGGCCGCGATGTCCAGCAGCGCCTTCAGCTTGTCGCTGATCGCCGAGGCCCCCGGATCGGCGCGGATGACGTCCAGATCAAGCCCGTCGGGCAGCTGGGCCGCAGTGAAGGCGGCGTGGCTGGAGGAGCAGAACCGGCACTCGTTGAGCGTGGAGACGTGAGTGGCGATCAGCTCCCGCTCCCACCGCTCCAGCGTGCTCGGACCGCGCAACAGCACCTCGGCCAGCTCGCTCAGCGGCGCGGCGGTCTCGGGGCAGAAGAAGAACAGGGAGCGGATCCCGGGCTGGTCGTTGCCCAGCTCGATGTGCGGCATGGCGTTCGGACCTCCGAAGGGTGACGGCAAAGGTGCCCACCTGGCTGGCGTCTGGCGTGGCGTCTGTGGGGAACGTAGGGCCGCCGACCCGCCGATGGTTCTTCCAACGTGCTGAATGGAAGCTATGTATGATGGCCTACATAGCACTCTCCGGAGAGGACAGATCATGCCCTTCGTCGACATCTCACTGGTCCAGGGCAAGTCCCCCGAGTACCGCCGCGCGGTTTCCCGGGCCGTATACGAAGCGCTGGTCGCCGAACTCGCCATGAAGCCGGACGACGACTTCCCGCTCGTCCACGAACTCGCCCCGGACGCGATGGTGCGCTTCCACGCGACGCTCGTGCGCCTGCTGGGCGCCGACCCGGGCATCAGCCCGGCGGACGTCTTCGTGATGATGACGCTCACGCCGCCGGAGAACTTCTCCTTCGCCGACGGCGTCATCGGGACCGACGTGGTCGCGGTCGGCCATTTCGCGCCGCTGGAGTACCCCGATGAGTTCGCGGAGGCGATCATCGCTTCGCTAAGGGTGTGACCATCTTCAGGGCTGGTCACGGCCGGTCAAACGTGGCGCGTCGCGATCGCCGGGCTTGGACGCCTCCCCAACGGAAGGTGTGGTCCGAGTGAAATCAGGTGAATAGATCCCGCCTCCCGCATCTATGCCCTCCGGGAACGTTTCCGCAGGCCATATGCGGTTACCCAACCGACTGTGACTGGCAACAGCGTCCTGCTCGCGCTCGTGGTGGCTACAGCGCTGGGCTTCGACTTCACCAACGGCTTCCATGACACCGGCAACGCGATGGCCACCTCCATCGCCACCGGGGCGCTGCCGCCCCGGGTCGCGGTGGCGGTGTCCAGCGTCCTGAACCTGGTCGGGGCGTTCTTGTCCTTCAGCGTCGCGGCGACCATCGCCAGCGGGCTGGTCCAGACCCACCTGGTAACGCTCACCATGGTGTTCGCCGGGTTGACCGGCGGCATCCTGTGGAACCTCACCACCTGGTACCTGGGGCTGCCGTCCAGTTCCTCGCACGCCCTGATCGGCGGGGTCGTCGGGGCGGCCATCGCCTCGGCCGGCGGGCACGCGGTGCAGTGGCACGGCATCACCTCGAAGGTGATCCTGCCCGCCATCCTCTCGCCGGTGATCGCCGGGATGATCGCCGCCGTCGGCACCTTCCTGGTCTACCGGATCACCCGCGGGGTGCCGGACGGGCTGCGCGGCCGGGGCTTCCGGATCGGGCAGATCGGCTCGGCGTCCATGGTCTCGCTGGCGCACGGCACCAACGACGCGCAGAAGACGATGGGCGTCATCACCCTGGCGCTCATCGCCAACGGCTCCATCGGCGCGCACGCCAAGGCCCCGACCTGGGTCATCGTCTCCTGCGCGCTGGCGATCAGCCTGGGCACCTACGTCGGCGGCTGGCGCGTGATCCGGACGCTGGGCAAGGGGCTGGTGGAGATCGAGTCGCCGCAGGGGATGGCGGCCGAGTCGTCCTCCGCCGCGGTGATCCTGCTCTCCAGCAGCTTCGGCTACTCGCTGTCCACGACGCACGTCGCGACCGGCTCGATCCTGGGCTCCGGCGTCGGCAAGAAGGGCGCCGAGGTCCGCTGGTCGGTCGCCGGCCGGATGGCGTTCGCCTGGGTGCTGACGCTGCCGGCCGCGGGCCTGGTCGGCGCACTGGCCTACGCCACGGCGCACGGCATCGGCGGGACCGCCGGCACCTCCACGATCTTCGTGGTGCTGGCCGCCTGCGCGACCGGGTTCTACCTCGCCTCGCGCCGCACCGCGGTGACGGCGTCGAACGTCAACAGCCAGTGGTCCGGCTCGGTGGCACCGGCCGCCGTCCCGGCCGGCGCGGCCGCGTGATCGGCTGAAGGGAAGCGGCGAACGTGAACTCCTGGATCAATCTGAACGCGCTGTGGAAGATCGTCGTGATCGGCCTGCTGGCCGGTGCCGGACTGCCCGCGCTGTTCGCGGTCGGGCTGCGGGCGCTGGCGCCGCGCGGCGGGGCGGCGGGTTCTGCTGGCACGGCTGGCACGGCCGGCACAGCTGAGGCACAACCGGACCTGCTCGGAAAGGTGGCCGCCGGGATCTGCTTCCTCGCGGTACTGGCCGCCATGGGATGGGGTGTCTACAGCATCGTCCACAACAGCTGACCACCACGAGCTGTATCCGCCCGGCCGGTCAGGAGTCACGGACTCCTGACCGGCCGGGCACTTTCCTGTGAGTTGCTTCTCAAAGTCGATATTGATGCCCGGCTCATCACTCTCTCACCATGCCGGGTCACGGTAGGTGCTGATCCATCCAGCCGCTGTGGAGGTATCGACATGGAACGTGAAGCCCGTCGCAGGCTCGTCCGAATATCCGCCGTGACCTGGGGCGTGACCGCTGCCAGCGTGGCCGGCGGAGTCGCGATCGCCGCGACCGTGCCCCGGGCACACTCGGGGTCGAGCACACCGAGCACAAGTACGTCGTCGAGCTCGGGGCTACAGCCGGCGACGTCGGCCCCGACCACCTCGTCTGCACCGACTACATCATCTTCATCTTCATCTTCATCATCCTCGTCGTCGACTACCCCGACCACGACCACCACCACTACGACCTCGTCCGGTCACACCGCGACGTCCGGTGCATCATGAACGCGGCGGCAGACTGGCGCGCCCTGGGCTGTGCGGTCCGGCTGGCGGTCACCGAACCGGCGGCCCTGACCGACGCGCGCCAAGCGCTGGCCGAGTGGCTGGCCCAG
Organism: Catenulispora rubra; assembly: GCF_015356825.1. Classification (GTDB taxonomy): domain Bacteria; phylum Actinomycetota; class Actinomycetes; order Streptomycetales; family Catenulisporaceae; genus Catenulispora; species Catenulispora rubra. The sequence goes on from NZ_JAACYW010000094.1 coordinate 28,528, forward strand.
GTGGACTCGGCCTGCAGCCGGTTCCGCGACGGCTCCGAGCTCGTGGCGCTGGACCGCTCGGACGGACGCGAGACGCCGGTCAGCGACGTGCTCGCGGACGCCGTCGCCGCCGCCCTGCGCGGCGCGGAACTCACCGGCGGGGACGTCGATCCGACGGTCGGTTCCGCGCTGGCCGGGCTCGGCTACGACCGTGACTTCGACCTCGTCGAGCACGACGGCAGCCCGGTGCGGCTGGTGGTCCGGCCGGTGCCTGGCTGGCGGCGGATCGCGTTCGACGCGCAGCGCCGGACGCTCGCCGTCCCCACGGGCATCCGGCTGGACCTGGGCGCCACGGCGAAGGCCTGGGCCGCCGATCGCGCCGCCGCCGAGCTGGCCGCGAGGTTCGGCTGCGGCGTGCTGGTCGGCCTCGGCGGCGACATCGCCGTCGCGGGACCGGCGCCGGGAGAGGGCTGGACGATCCGCGTCCAGGACCGGACCGACGACCCGGATCCGGACGCCGCGCACACCAGCGTCCTGATCCGCGACGGCGGCCTGGCCACCTCCGGCACCGCCGCGCGCCGCTGGACCCGCGGTGGCAGGACCCTGCATCACATCGTCAACCCGCACACCGGCCTGTCGGCGCGCACGCCGTGGCGCACGGTGAGCGTGGCCGCCGCCGGCTGCCTGGACGCCAACATCGCCGCCACGGCCGCCGTGATCCGCGGCACCCGGGCCCCGGCCTGGCTCGCGGAGTGCGGCCTGGACGCGCGGCTGCTCGCCGAGGACGGGACGGTCTGCACGGTCGGCCGGTGGCCCGCCGCGCCCCGGAGCACGGGCTTCTCCTACGCCCTGGACCCGAAGGGGGTGTCGTCGTGGACTCTGCGGTGATCTGGTACGCCGGACAGGCGACCGGGATCGTGTCGCTGGCGCTGTTCAGCGCGGTGATGGTGCTGGGGATCAGCGTGCGGCGGCAGGTGCGGATCCCCGGGATGCCGCGGCTGGCCGCGGTCGCGCTGCACCGCAGCATCTCGTTGCTGGCGGTGGTGTTCCTGGCCGTGCACATTCTCACGGCCGTCGTCGATTCCTACGTCAATATCAGCCCTCTGGCAGCGGTGGTGCCGTTCACCTCCGCGTACGATCCGCTGTGGGTGGGGTTGGGCGCGGTGGCGCTGGATCTGATCCTGGCGGTGACGGTCACCAGCCTGCTGCGGGCGCGGCTGGGGCGGCGGACGTGGCGTGCGGTGCACTGGCTGGCTTACGCCTGCTGGCCGGTGGCGGTGGTGCACGGCGTGACGATGGGCAGCGGGACCGGGCATCCGATGAGCGGCTGGCCGTTGTGGCTGACGATCGCCGGCATCGCCGCGGTGCTGATCGCGCTCGTGCCGAGGGTGACTACGGGACGACGTGCCCCGATCCCGGCCGACATCCTCGCGGGGGTCCGCCGATGAACACGGTCATGGCGCCGGTGCGCGTCCGCTCGCTCGCCACGACCACGGCGAGGCGGCTGCTTCCCTTGGAGCCGTTGGGTTACGAGGCGCACCGCGCGATCTACGGCGACCTGTCGTACCTCGACGGCCAGCAGATCATCGTGGCCGTCGAACTGTCCGGTCTGAGTGGGCAAGGCGGTGCGGCGTTCCCGGCGCACCGCAAGATGACGGCGGTCCGCGAGGCGGCTCGGCGGGCCGGACGTCGGGCGGTTGTGGTCGCCAACGGTTCGGAAGGCGAGCCGGCCAGCGCGAAGGACAAGGCTCTGCTGTGGCACGCGCCGCACCTGGTACTGGAGGGCGTGGCGCTGGCGGCGGCCGCTGTCGGTGCCGACCGGGCGTTCCTGGCCGTCGAGTCCGGTCACGGCCTGGGCCGGTATCTGACCGGGATGAGCCGACAGCGGCCGGCCTCGGCGGTGCCGGTCACGATCGTCGAGGTGCCGCAGCGTTTTCTGTCCGGGCAGGAGTCGGCGCTGGTGTCGTTCCTCGACGGCGGTCCGGCGCTGCCCCGGTACCAGGCCCGGCCGGTGTTCGAGCGGGGCGTCGGCGGCGGTCCGACGCTGGTGCAGAACGTTGAGACGCTGGCGCATCTGGCGCTGATCGCCCGGCACGGTCCCGGGTGGTACCGGTCTGGTGCGGCCACGTCGCTGTTCACGGTACGGCAGGCGGACAGTGCGCCGACCGTGGTGGAGGCCATGCCGGGCACGTCGCTGGGCGTCCTGGCCGGGGCCGGGGCCGCGACCGGGCAGGCGTTGCTGGTCGGTGGGTACCACGGGACCTGGCTGCCGCTGACGACCGGGGCCACAGCGACGTTGTCAGGCGTCGAGCACAGCGTCACCTCCGCCAACGCCATCACCCCCGACACCGGCATCAGCGCCGCCACCCTCGGCGTCCCGCTGGGAGCCGGCCTGCTGGCCGTCCTGCCGCACGACCGCTGCGGCCTGATCGAGACCGCGTCCGTCCTGCGCTACCTGGCGCTGGAATCGGCCGGGCAGTGCGGGCCCTGCCTGAACGGCCTGCCCCGCATGGCGGCCGCGTTCAACGAACTCGCACACCCCACACCGCGCAGCGACCTCCGGCGGCTCTGCGACGACCTGTCCCGCTGGGCCGGACTCGTCACCGGCCGCGGCGCGTGCCGTCACCCGGACGGCTCAGCCCGCCTGGCGCGCAGCGCGCTGATCGCCTTCGCCGCGGAGATCGACGACCACGCCCGGGGCCGATGCCGGGCACCCGGCCGTCCGCCGATGCTCCCCACCGGCCCTGCCGCCCCTGCCGCCCCGATCGAACAAGGAGTGTGACCCCATGTCCGAAGCCACCGGCACGGCCACGGCCCGGCCCCGGCACCCGAGCGTCGACTGGACCGCCTGCCAAGGACACGGCGGCTGCGCCGACCTCCTGCCGGAGCTCATCACCCTGGACGAATGGGGATACCCGCTCATCCGGGGCGGCCCGATACCTGCGGACGCCCAGCGGCGCGCTCGGAAAGCCGTCTCCGAATGCCCCACATTGGCTCTGCGTCTCAAGGACTGATCCGCGCATCAGCAGGGCGGCATTCCGGATGAGACGCCACAATCGGAGCATGGACTCCATCGACGCGGCCGAGTTGGCCTTGAGCCTTCCCGAAGTCGACCCCAGCCGGCCGAGCATCGCGCGGATCTACGACTTCTGGCTGGGCGGTTCCCAGAACTTCGAAGCCGACCGCGAGGCCGGCCGCCGCGCCGCCGAGGCTTTGCCGTCGCTGCCGGCGTGGGCGAAGGCGAACCGCGTGTTCCTCCGGCACGTCGTCGGCGAGCTGGTCACCGCCCACGGCGTCCGCCAGTTCCTCGACCTCGGCTCCGGCGTCCCCACGGTCGGCAACGTCCACGAGATCGCGCAGGCCGTCGACCCCGAGGCGACGGTCGTCTACATCGACATGGACCCGGTCGCCATCGCCCACGCGCGGACCCTGCTCGCCGGCAACGCCACCGCGCACGCGGCGCTGGCGGACCTGCGCGAACCGCAGGTCGTGCTGGACCACCCGGTGGTGCGCGAGAACATCGACTGGAACAAGCCGGTCGCGGTTCTGATGTTCGCGGTGCTGCACTTCATCCCCGATGACGAGCAGGCCGCACAGATCGTGCGCGCGTTCACGGAGCCGTGCGCGCCGGGCAGCTACCTTGCCCTCTCGCACGGCGGCTACGACCACAACGCGTTGGAGGCGCAGCAGCAGGCGGCCCAGAACTACGTCCAGCGCACCGGTGTGCCGTTCACGGCGCGGACCGCCGACCAGATCGCGCCGTGGCTCAAGGGCCTGGAGATCCAGCCGCCGGGATTGGCCAACGTCGACGTCTGGTTGCCAAGCTTGAGGGAGGGCGGCAATCCGGTGCCGCCGAGCCTCGGCGTGCTCGCTCGGAAGCCGATCAGCGGGGGCGACGAGAAGCTGGGAGTCTGAGGTGACCGTGAAGCGAGTCGGCCTGGTCGTGCACGGCGGGCGGGCCGAGGCTCCGGCTGCGTGCGAACTGGTGCGCACATGGTGCGCCGAGCGCGGCGTCACCTGTACCGACATCGATGTGTGGCACAACCGGCGGCGCAACGCGCTGGACGAGGTCGAGGCCGCCGGCAACCCGGACCTGATCGTCACGCTCGGCGGGGACGGCACGTTCCTGCGCGGCGCACGTCTGGCCGCCGCGAACGACGCGATGCTGCTGGGAATCGATCTGGGGCGCGTGGGCTTCCTGACGGAGGTGCCGATCTCGGAGATCACCACGGCGCTCGACGCCGTGTGGGAGCACCAGATCACGATCGACAGCCGCATGCTGCTGACGCTGCGCGTCTCGCGACGCCTGGAGCTGCCGGAGGACATGGAGCGCTGGGCGTCCGTCTACGGCCGCGGCTCACTGCTGCCCGCGCCGCCGGTCCGCGACGACGGAGAGGCCTGCGACGAGTGGGGCATCCCGCTGAACGTCTCCGGCGTCAACGACATCGTGCTGGAGAAGCTGTCCCGGGACCACCAGATCTCGGTCGGCGTGTACATCGGCGGCAACCTGCTCGCCGCCTACTCCGCCGACGCGCTGGTGGTGGCCACGCCCACCGGCTCGACCGCGTACAGCTTCGCCGCCGGCGGCCCGATCGTCTCCCCGCGGGCCGAGGCGATCGTCTTCACGCCTGTAGCGCCGCACATGGCGTTCGACCGGTCCGTGGTCGTCGGCCCCGACGAGCCGGTCGGGCTGCGGCTGCTGGAGCGGTCCGGCAACGCCGCGGTGACCATCGACGGCCAGCTGCGCGGGCTGCTGGAGCCGGACGACTGGATCGGGGTGTACGCGGCACAGCGCCGGCTCCGGGCCGTGCGCCTGGGACCGACGAACTTCTACGGCCGACTGCGGGAGCGCATGAACCTCACCGACGCACCGGCGGCCGTGGCGGACGGGTTCGCCGGGCCCATCTGGTCCTTCACCACGCCGCCGCCGGCCGACATGTCGCACCTGACGCTGGCGATGGAGGAAGTGGACGAAGTCGATGAGGACGACGTCAACGTCTGAAGCGCTACCGGGGACGGCGGGCCGTGCGGTATAACCGACCTGACAAATCAGAACTCTGATGATCAGCGATCACTGACCACCCGTCGGCGATCGGCGATCAGTCAGAGCCCTGGGACTCATGCCGCACCATCCGCCGTGTCGCCACCACCCGGGAGGTCCCATGTTCCGTCGCACCCTGACCGCGGTCGCCGCCGTCGCCCTCACCGTCGCCGCCGTCTCCGTGATCCCCGCCACCACCGCGCAGGCCCGCCCGGCGTGCAGTGCCGGGGTGTCGTGGTGCCTGTGGTCCGTCTACCAGGACGCCGCGCACACGGTTCTCGTCGGCGAGCGCGGCTACGACTGCAGCGGCACGTGGTTCACGACCGGCACTCAGTCCGGGTACGTGAAGTTCCAGATCCTGCCTTGCTGAACGGCGCTGTCAGCCGGCGGCCTTACTGGCATCAGACCACTGCGAACAGCTGTTGCAGCTCGGCCGTGCACATCATGTAGCCGTCCGGGGTCGGCAGCTGCCGCAGGTAGTGCGCCAGGTCCGCGCGCAGCGCGAACACCCGCACCGGCGTGCCTGCCGCGCGGGCCGCGTCCACGACGCCGCGCACTCCGGCGAGGACCGCCGGGTGCCGGGTTTGGTAGGACTCTGCGACGAGGTGGTTGTTGCGGTCGGCGGCCAGGTAGAACTGCACCAGGTCCTTCGTGCCGACGAACAGTTCGCTGGCGCCCGCCGCGCAGATCGCCGGTGTCGCGTGCACTGCCGCCGGGGTCTCGATGAACGCGGCCACCGGCACTCCGGCCGGGAGCTGGAGGTGGTCGCGGAGCTGGGTGTATTCGTGTTCGTCGGTGAGGAACGGGACGGACAGGTGCACCCGGTCCGCTGCGGCACCGAGGCGTTCCCTTAGCGAGCCGAGCGCGGCGTGCAGGGCGTCCCGGTAGGCGCTGGAGCCGAGGAGCCAGCGCGCGCCGTGCAGGCCCATCTCCGGGTTGGGCTCGGTCGCCACCGGGGCGGTGGTCACGTGCGCGGCGTGGTCGGAGCGGAGGTCGAGCAGGCGCAGCACGATCCGCTGGTCGGGCAGCAGCGCGTCGGCGAAGGCGCACAGCCGGTCGGCCAGGGCGTGTCCGTAGGCCTCGGCCTGCGCCGGTCCGCCCTGCAGCGCGTCGAGCGGACGCAGGCCGGCGGCCAGGCACAGGAACTCCTCGCGGATGAAGAAAGACTCCACACGCTTGGCGTCCGGGCCGCAGGCGTTGACTGCCTCAATGTCCTGCAGGTCCGCGATGACGGCGCACAGCGAGCCGAGCTCGTCCAGCACCGCGCCCTCGCCGCGCGCCGGGGGCAGCTCGGCGCCCGGCCGGTTTCCGAGCAGGATCGACTCGCTCTCCAGGTGCAGCGTGACCTCGCCGTCGAGCCGGGACAGATCCGCGTGGTCGATCCTGAGCACGGGGATGCCCCGGCCGCGGCAGATGGACTGCATGTGGCCGGTGCGGCCGCCCGAGCTGCACACCACCGCGCGGGCGGAGACGATGGCGTCGTAGAGGTCTGCCTCCAGCCTCGGGGCGACGAGGATGGATCCCTCGATCGGTCTGCCGGTGCGATTGCAGAAGCCTTGCACGACGCTCTGCTTGCCGCCGGACAGAAGCGATCCCTTGATGCGTCGCCCGCTCAAATCAGCCCTCCGGATGTTCGATGCCTGCCAGACCGAGGCGCCGGCGCAGCTGCCGGGGCGTCACGGAGATGTCGGTGAGGCGTTCGACGGCGGCGCGGTTCACGGCCGCGCGGACCATGCGCTCCCGGCGGGAGGCGTCCGCCGCGGCGGCGTGTGGGCCGCCTAGGGCGCGGATGCGGGCGTCCAGGCGTGCGGCGAGCAGTTCCCGCTCGGCGCGCGCTCGTGTCGCCAATCTCCTCACCTCCAGTACTACAGCCTCGTCGAATCCGGTCCGGGTTGCTTGTCCGATATTGCCGAATTCCTCCTCGTGCACTGATTCGTCCACCGATTCGTCCGTCGCCGCGGGCTGGCCGTCGGCGAGTTCGCCGAGCTCCAGCAGCTCCAGCGCGTGCGCGGCAACGGTGATCGACTGGTTCTTGATGGTGGCGAGGTTGAAGGCGAACGCGCCGGTCCGGCCGTTGCGCACGATCTCGTCGCCCTCGCGCGGCACGCCGGCGGCGAAGACGGGGCCGATCGGCTGGTTGTCGCGTCCGAGGAGCCTGCCGGTAGCGTCGACTTCAACGCCGCGGCCCGTGCGCTGATGCGGTACCGCGAGTCCCTTCGCCTGCAGATTGCGCCACAGCGGCTGGGCCACGCGACCGTAGTCCGGTTCCCGGGCGAAGTTGGAGACGACCAGGTCGGCTTCGATCACTTGAGGGTCCTGAGATTCCTGCCGCGGCGCGATGCTGACAGCCAACCGCCCGGACTCCCCCGGCGCGATCGTCTCGACCCTGCCGACGACCAGCCGCAACCGTCCGTCCGACGGCAGCAGCGCATGTTCGATGACTGACATCGTGTACTCCACGGCACACACGCGCAGCGCGGAGATCGCCGTGCCGAACTCGTCGAGCAGGCTGCGCAGTTCGACAGAGGGAATCTGCTCGATCACCTCGGGGCAGTACGGTTCCCACGCCTTGGCCACCCGCTCCGTGACCACCGCCGGGTCGATGTGCGGATGATCCCGGGCGACCGCCGCACACGCCGCGTCCCACTCCGTCCGCAGGCGGGCCAGGAACTCCTCCCGGTCGCGGTACGGCTTCAGCAGCTCGCGCGGGCAGGGCAGCCGGACGACGTCGTGCTCGTGGTCTTCGGGGTAGGTCCGGAAGATGGTCCCGCTCCCGGAGATCAGATGGATGGCTCCGGTGTGACCCTGACGCAGCAGCAGAGCGGCCGAGTCATACGCGCTCAGCACGGACCCGACGATCGCCACCGTCGCCTCCGGCGGGAGGCCCGCGAGCGTGCGGATACCGGCCGCGGAGTACGGATCGCGTACGAAGGACGCGTGGCCGAGCACGCCGGCGGCGAAGGCCGGCTCCCGCAGCTCCAGCCCGGTCGCCAGGATGACCTCGTCGAACCACAGAACCTCGTCATCCCCCGACGCGGCCCCCCGCAC
>NZ_JAACYW010000095.1 GCF_015356825.1 Catenulispora rubra
GGTGCGGGGTGCGGGGTGCGGATCGGCGGATTGAGCTGAGGTTCGGGTCTTGGTGCGCCTCTCGGGGCGCCGGGGTGCGGATCGCCAGCTTGGGCTGAGGTTCGGTGCGCTGCGCGGGTGCGGTTGGGCCGTGGGTTTTACAGGCGATTTTTACGGCTTCGCGCATGGTTGAATGGCCTCGCAGGGGACGCAGTTCGGTTGTGTCCCGCGGGTTGCGCTGGCGGCCGCCGGTTGTCGTGTGCACGACCGCGCGTGGGTCCGAGTCACTGCGCATGCGTTTGGTCTGGCGGGCGTCTGCCGCGTTTGGTGGGTGCGTTGAGGCCTCTGGCGGGCCTCCTCGACGAGGGGGCGACCCGCGCGTCCGGCTGTTTGCCGGCGGTCCGCGACTGTTCGGCTTTCTATCACGCTGTTGCCTGCGTTGCGCTGTTTGCTGGCGGTGCTGCTTGTGGTCGCCGAGGTTCTGGGTCCCTCGCCGCGTCATCGCCGTAAACGGAACCAGCCCGGTTTGGCGGAATCAAGCCGCACCCCTGCTGCTGTGATCGGTCTCCGTTCGGCTTGACACCGCCAAACCGGGCAGGTTGGCTGCGCCCGCTGACGCGGCGAGGGACCCAGAACCAACACCCCGCATGGTCCGGAAGGACCACTGAACCGCGTGGTCGGGCGCGCGCGGCCCGTCACCGGCCGCAGCCGCAGGCGCTGGCATTAGGTCCGGCGCGACCTCCGTGTGGAGGTCGCGCCGGGTTGTCTATCGGGAAGCCGCCTACGCCTCGGTTCGCAGCACCGCTGCCAGTCGGGCTACCGTCGGGTTGTCGAACAGGCGCCGGAGGCCGTCGTCCTGGCTTCCGCTGGTGCCGGCGCCGAATTCCTTTGCGATGCGCTCCTGGATTCCGATTGCGCGTAGGGAGTCGCCGCCGAGTTCGAAGAAGTTTTCCTCGATGCCGAAGTCATCGCGTTCCAGGACCTCGCGCCAGAAGCGGAGCAGTGTGCGCTCCAGGTCGTCGCGGGGTTCTGACGGGGTCGCAGAGGTCTGCTGTTCGCGGGGGGCCGGGAGTGCCGAGACGTCGACCTTGCCGTTCGAGCTCAGGGGCACCTTCGGGATCAGCAGGTAGTGCCGCGGCACCATGTACTCCGGCAGCAGGTTCTCCAGCTCGGCTCGCAGCGTGTCGGACTCGGGGTGGGGGCGGCCGGCGGGGGCGTCGCCGTCGGTGGGGACCAGGTATGCCACCAGTTGGCGGCGGCCGGTTCGGGGGTGCGTGTCTACTGCGACGATTGCTTCGTGGATGCCGGGGTGGCGGCGGAGTGGGGCTGCGATCTCGCCGAGTTCGATGCGGTAGCCGTTGACCTTGACTTGTGAGTCCTCGCGGCCCAGGAACTCGATGTCGCCGCCGGGGAGGTAGCGGCCGAGGTCGCCGGTGCGGTACAGGCGTGCTTTGGTGCGGGGGTGCGTGATGAACCGCTCCGCCGTGCGCTCCGGGTCGGCCCAGTAGCCGCGCGCTACGCCGCTGCCGCCGATGTAGATCTCGCCGGTGGCCCAGACCGGGCTCGGTTCGAGCCACTGGTCGTAGACGTGCATGGTCTGGTTGGCCAGCGGCTTGCCGTAGGGGATCGACGTCCACTCCGGCGGCACGGCGCCGATCGGGTGGTGGATCGACCAGATCGACGCCTCGGTGGCGCCGCCCAGGCTCATGATGCGGGTCGCGGGGTAGAGCGCGCTGATGCGGTCCGGGAGGGTCACCGGGATCCAGTCGCCGCTCATCATCACCAGGCGCAGGGCTGTGCCGGGGGGTGCCGCGGCTGTGTCGTGCGCGTCGATCCAGGCCTGCATCAGCGCCGGCACGGTGTTCCACACCGTCACCTGGTGGCGGTTCACCAGCTCGCTCCAGTGGCGTGGCTCGGCCGAGCGGGCCGGCTCCGGCATCACGACCGCGCCGCCGGCCGCCAGGAGGCCGAAGACGTCGTAGACCGACAGGTCGAAGCTGAGTGCGGAGAGCGCCAGTGCCCGGTCCTGGGGGCCGATCTGGAAGCGGCCGTTGAGGTCCTGGATGGTGTTGGCCGCGGCCTTGTGGTCGATCATGACGCCCTTCGGCGTGCCGGTCGACCCGGACGTGAAGATCACGTAGGCCAGGTCGTCCGGGGCCGGACCGGTCGGCGGCGGGGTGGGCGGGGCGGAGCGCACCTCGGCGTCGGTCAGGGTCAGCAGGCTGATGTCGTCGGGCCAGCTCAGCTCGTCGCGCAGGCGAGGGGTCGTGACCACCGTCCGGACCCGGCCCTGCCGCAGGATCTGCTCGCGCCGGACGGCCGGCCAGTGCGGCTCGATCGGCAGGTACGCCGCGCCCGACCGGGTGACGCCGAGCGCCGCGGCCACCTGCGCGTAGCCCTTCTCGGCGATGATGCCGACCAGTGTGTCGCGCTCCGCGCCGGCAGAGTGCAGGACGTGCGCCAGCCGGTAGGCGTCGCCGACCAGCTCGCGGTAGCTGTGCTCGCCGCCGTCGGAGGTGATCACGGCGACCGCGTCCGGAGCCCGCTCGGCCTGCTCCTCGACCAGGTCGCAGAGCGTCCGCGCGGGAATCGGCGCCTCGGTGTCGTTGGCCCGGCAGCGCTCGTCGGCCTGCGCCTGCGGCAGGACGACGAGCTCCGCCTCGTCCCACGCGCCCTCGCTCCCGCCGAGCTGCTCCAGGCACGCACGGTGCGCGGCGAACATCTCGGCCACCATGTCGTCGGGGAACAGCCCGTCCACGTAGTCCCAGTTGACCAGCAGCTCGCCGCGCTCCTCCAGCACCTGGTAGTCCAGCCAGACCTGCGGCGTCTGGCTCGCGCCGAACACGACGTCGCCGAACATCTGCGCCGACTCGGTGATGTTCGACGCGGAGTCGAACCCGATCATCGACGTGAACACCACCGGCATCGCAGCCCCCGGACGCCCGCCGAGGCGCCGCGCGCGCTCCCGCAGGACCCGGACCCCGGAGAACGAGGAGTGGCCGAGGTCTTCCATCAGCTGGTGGTGCAGCCGCTTGGCGCGCCCGGCGAAGGAGTCCTCGGACTCCGGCCGCGACTCCAGCAGCACCACCGAGGTGAAGTCGCCGATCACCTCGCCGAGCCGCGGATGCGACGGCGGCCGGTTGAACAGCGTCAGGTTCAAGGTCAGCTCCGGCCGCTTCGACCAGCGGCGCAGCACGTCGGCGTAAGCCGCCAGGAGCACCGCCGACGGAGTCAGGCCCCTGCTGCGCGCCGTCTCCTTGATCGCCGACCAGTGCTCCGTGGACAGCCGGGTGTGCTGCCGGGCGAACGCCGGGCGGCCGATTTGCCCGAGCTGCCCGGGCTGCACGGCCAGCGGCAGCTCGGGAGCCGCGGGCAGCTGGTCGAGCCGGTCCAGCCAGTACCGCTTGTCGTCCTCGAACCCGCGCCCGCCCTGCTGCTGCTTCTTCTCGGCGAGCACGTAGTCGCGGAAGCTGATGTCCAGGGGCTCCGGCTCGGTCTCGGGGCGGCTGTAGAAGGTGAACCAGTCGCGCTGGAAGATCCCGATGCTGAACCCGTCCATGATGAGCATGTCGAAGCTCATGTGCAGCCGCCACCGCTTGTCGTCCAGCTTGGTGGCCCGGATCTCGAACAGCGGCCAGCGGTCGGCGGGGATGATCTGGTCGGACAGCTCCGCGCGGATCGCCTCGATCCCGGCCTCCCGCCCCGCGTCGTCCAGCCCTGAGAGGTCGGCGACCACGATCTCGTACACCGGCACCTTGGGCAGGACCTGCTGGTAACCGCCGGCCTGGATGACGGCGCGCAGCATGTCGTGCCGCCGGATGAGCTTGTTCAGCGCCCGGCCGAGCCGGGGGACGTCCAGATCCACGGCGTCGAACTCGAGATAGCCGTGCGCCGCGTTCCCGCCCAGCTCCACCGCCGGCGTCCGGCCGACCCAGTAGGCCTGCTGAATGTCGGTCAGTGGGAACGGCTCGTGCCGCTCGGCCGGCTGCGCCTGCAGGCCCGCCGGCTCGTCCGCGCGCTCGGCCTGCGCGACCATCTCGATGAGCTCGTCCTTGCGCAGGCTCATCTCCTCGCGCAGCGCGGGCGTCAGGGCGCCGGGCGGCGCCGTCACGTGCAGCTTGCCGTCGGCGAGCCTCAGCCGCACCCCGCGGCGGTACAGCTCGGCGAACAGGTCCGTGGTCATCGTGGCTGCCTTCCTGGCGGGTTACAGGATGAGTTCTTCGAGCTCGCCGGCGGCCGCCGGCTCTTCGTCGCCGGTGACGACCAGGCTTCGGGCAGCCAGGGACCGGCAGACCAGGTCTACGACGCCCGCCACGCTGGTGTCGCCGAGCAGGCGCTGCGGCGGGACGTCCACGGACAGCACAGAGCGCAGCTGCTCCCGGAGCCGCATCGCGCGCAGCGAGTCCAGGCCGAGATCGCCCAGCCGCAGCTCGGGGAACCGCTCACGCAAGCTCTCCCGGTCGTCGTCGAGCCCTTCGACCATGGTGGTGACCCGGGTGAACAGGATGTCCGTGAAGGTCTGTCGCGCGGCCTGCGGCTCCTCGATGGCCAGGCGTGAGAGCTCTGCGACGTCCCAGGACGCGGTGTCGTCCGGCTCCAGATCGGCAGGGTCGGCCGGGTCGGCTGCGGTGTGTCTGAGCCCTGTGATGGTCGCCAGCGGTTCGCAGGACTCGGAATACAACTCCAGGTCGATCGAGCCGTCGGGCGTGCGGCGCGCGTGGCACCACAGGCGTTGCGGCAGCTCGCGATGGCGCGTGAGCCGGGACAGACTCGACGGGAGCCACGTCTGGTCGCCGCCGCCATCGACGAGCGGCAAAGCGGTGCGGAAGCAGGCTTCGAGGACCGCGGGATTCAGAAGATACTGATCGGTGTCGCTCTCGATGAGCGCCAGGGCCTCGTCCTCGCCCAACCGAGCGCGCAGCCCGTTCAGGTATGTGGGGGAGTGGACCGGCGGGACGGTCTGCGCGGCCGAGGCGGTGAACCGCGAGGTCCACCTGCGGTCGGCGTCGGCGCTGAAACCGCGGATCGCGCCCTGGGAGTCGATCGTCGTCTGCAGGACGACGGGGAGCTTGCCGGGCTCGCCGAAGACAAGATTCTCGATGGTCAGGGTGCCGGCGCCGTGGCTTGCGGCCGCCAGTGCCCATTCCGCGACGACGGCTGGCGGCAGGGCGGAAGTGGTCAGCGTGCGGGAGAACCGGTGCTCGTCGGAGCCGGCAAGGTCGATCGGTCCGCCGAGTAGCGGATGCACGGGCTCCCAAACAATGTCAGATCCCGCGTAGCTCCGGCCGATCGGCGCGTCGAGCCAGTAGCGGCGGCGCTGGAAGGGATAGCCGGGTAGCCGGATCCTCCCGGCGCCGCTCTCGGCGAAGACCGCCTCCCACGACATGGTTGTCCCGGCGGTGAACGCCGTGGCCAGCCGCGTCACCAGCTGATCAGCGGTGATCTCGGGATCGAGTTCCAGGACGCTTCTCGCTCCCCTCGCCAGCACCTCGGACCGGACATCCTCTGCGCCGGAGCGCAGGAAATCGGCTGAGGCCCAGTAGCCGGGGTCGGCGGGGTCGCCGCCGGGGCAGACGAGGGTGAGACGCGGCTTGGCGTAGTCGATCCGCTGCGCGGTGGCACACAGGGTGTCGGGCGCGCATGCGCTCGCCGCGAGTGACAGGGCGTCGGCGTACGACAGGATCCCGGCGACGTGCGCGGCAGCGATCTCGCCGATTCCCGAGCCCGCGACCAGCTCCGGTGCCACTCCGCACGAACTCAGCTGTTCGTAGGCCTGCACCATGGCCGGGAAACACTCGGCGGCCGAGGCGGGTTCGCAGCCCACGAACACCACGGCGGTCTTCGCCGAGACGGCTGCGCCGGTGTGCAAACCGGGTGCGTCGTCGCCGCGAGCGAGAGCCGCCAGCGCGGCGAGATGTTCGTCGACGGACGCGGCCAGAATGACCGCGCGGTGCTTGAACGAGGACCGGTGCGCCAGCGAGACTCCGACCTCTGCGATACCGGCCGGAGAGGCGGCGAGAAAGGTGCCGAGCTCCGCAGCCATGGCCCGCAAAGCCGGTTCGGTCTTCGCCGACAGCACCCAAGGTGTGGCCGAACCCTCGATACCGCTCGGCGCGGCGGCGGTCGGAGCAGAGTCGGTCGGAGCAGAATCGGCCGGAGCAGAGTCGGCGGGTTCCTCAAGAATCACATGCGCGTTGGTCCCGCTGATCCCGAACGAGGACACACCGGCCCGGCGAGGCCGCCCCTCGGCCGGCCACGGCACCGACTCGCCCGTCGGCACGACGGTCCCGTCGGACCAGTCGACGTACCCGGACGGCCGGTCGAGGTGCAGCGTGCGCGCGTGGATCCCGGCGCGCATCGACATCACGGTCTTGATCACGCCGGCCACGCCGGACGCGGTCTGCGTGTGCCCGATGTTCGACTTGACCGAGCCCAGCCGCAGCGGCCGGCTCGGATCCCGGTTCTCGCCGTAGACCGCGATCAGCGCTTCGGCCTCGATCGAGTCGCCGAGCGCCGTGCCGGTCCCGTGCCCCTCCACCGCGTCCACCTGGTCGGGAGTGAGTCCGGCGGCCTCCAGCGCCTGCCGGATGACCGCCTCCTGCGCGGACCGGCTCGGCGAGGTCATGCCGTTGGTCGCGCCGTCCTGGTTGATCGCCGTGCCGCGGATCACCGCGAGCACGGAGTGGCCGTTGCGCTGCGCCACGGACAGCCGTTCCAGCGTCAGCAGCCCCGCGCCCTCGCCGAACCCCATGCCGTCCGCGGCGGTCGCGAAGGGCTTGCACCTGCCGTCGGCGGCCAGGGCGCCGCGCCGGGTGAACTCGTCGAGGACGCTGGACGTGGCCATCACGGTGACGCCGCCGGCCAGCGCCAGCTCGCAGTCGCCGCGCCGCAGGGCCTGACACGCCAGGTGGATGGCCACCAGGGCGGAGGAGCAGGCCGTGTCGATGCTGATGGCCGGCCCGCGCAGGCCCAGGGTGTGGGAGATGCGGCCCGAGGCCGTGCTCGGCGAACTGCCGACGATCAGCTGGTCCGCGACGCTCGCCGGGAGCGCTTCCCGCGGCCCCGCGCCGTAGTCGCAGTAGGACACGCCGGCGTAGACGCCGGTCTGGGATCCGCGCAGACCGGCCGGGTCCACGCCGGCGTCTTCGAGCGCTGACCACGCGGTCTCCAACAGCAGTCGCTGCTGCGGATCCATCGCCAGCGCCTCGTGTTCTCCGATCCCGAAGAACTCGGCGTCGAACAGGTCGGCTCCGGTGATGAAGCCGCCCCGGCCCGCGCCGGAACCAGAGCCGGCGCCGGACTTTGCCACAGAACCAGAACCAGAACCAGAGCCGGAACCGGAGCCAGAACCCCAGCCCCGGTCCTCGGGAAACGCCGAGATCCCGTCGCCCTCACCGGCCACGAACCGCCACAGCTCCGCCGGAGAGCGCAGATCGGGCGGAAAGACGCAGCCCATGCCGACGACGGCGATCGGCTCGGAATCCCGCAGCTCGACCTCGCGCAGTCTCCGGGCGGTTTGCTGGAGTTCGCCGGTGGCCTTCTTCAGGTACTGGCGCAACTTTTCTTCATCGGCCATGACTGGTGCGGCCCCCTGCGATTGGTAAAGTAATTCTCGGAACCGGGACGGAGTTGTCGTGCCATTCCAGATTCCCGGTTGACCCTACGCGGCGGCCCTGATCGCCGACACCCCACTCGCACCCCTACCGGACCCCGGCTTCGAGCGGGAGGTGGGGTCCGCCCCGTCTCGCGCAGGATACGGCGGCGGTGTCCCGGCCGACACCCTTATCCGCCCCCTAATCGCAGCTCCTTTTCGCATAAGGGTGCGATAAGGGTTGGAGCCGGCCCGCGGGGAACCTAACGTTGCCGAAGTGTCGGGGGCGAGAATAATCGAATGCCAGGGCGCTGTCACTTCCGAGTACGACCTTCACCGACCATCACCACCATCACCGAGGCGGGATTGAAATGGAAACGGTCGACGACATATCGGAAAACCTCTGATGGACTTCGAGCCGTCACCGATTCAGCGTGAACGCTGCGCCGAGATCAGCGCGGCCGTGCTCGAGCGGTTCGCCGAGCACGAGACGTCCACCGACCCCGAGCAGGTCCGCCTGGCGTGGAAGGACGCGGCGGCCGCCGGCCTCACGGGGCTGTGCGTGTCGCAGGAGTACGGCGGGGCCGGCCTGCGGGCCCTGGACACCGCGCTGGCCCTGGAGGCGTTCGGTCGTTCCTGCACCGACATGGGCCTGGTGTTCGGCGTCGCGGCGCACCTGCTGTCCTGCGCGGTGCCCGTCCAGGACTTCGGCACGGCCGCGGCCAAGGAGCTGCTGGCCGGCATGGCCGCCGGCGACGTGGTCGCCGGCAACGCCATGACCGAGGACGAGGCCGGCTCGGACATCGGCCGGATCCGCTCCACCGCCACGCTCACCGACGAGGGCTACGTGCTCCACGGCGAGAAGTCCTTCGTCAGCAACGGCCCGATCTCGGACGTGTTCGTGACCTACGCGGTCACCGATCCCACCGCCGGCTTCCTGGGTGTCTCGGCGTTCGCCGTCCCGCGCGAGCTCGACGGCGTGGTCGTCGGCGAGCCGCTGCGCAAGATGGGCCTGGACGGCTGCCTGGCGGCGCGCGTGCGCTTCGAGGGCTGCGTCGTGCCGGCCGAGTACCTGCTCGGGTCCGAGGGCGGCGGCGGCGCGATCTTCCAGCACTCCATGGCCTGGGAGCGCGGCGTGCTGTTCGCCGGCTACCTCGGGCAGATGGCACGGCAGCTCGCCGAGTGCGTGGACCACGCGAACAACCGGCGCCAGTTCGGCCAGAAGATCGGCGGCTTCCAGGCCGTCTCCCACAAGATCGCCCGGATGCGGCAGCGGCTGGAGAGCGCGCGCCTGATGCTCTACCGCGCCTGCTGGCTGCTCGACCAGGGCCGTACCGACGTCGTCGCGATCGCCATGGCGAAGACCGCGGTGTCCGAGGCCGCGATCGCCAACAGCCTGGACGCCATGCAGCTGTTCGGCTCGATGGGCTACCTGGTCGACGCCGGGATCGAGGGGCAGCTGCGCGACAGCCTGCCCACCACCATCTTCTCCGGGACCACGGAGATCCAGATGGAACTCATCGCGAGGGGGACGGGCCTGTGAGCCTGCACCAGCTCGCCATCGACGCCGCCGCCGGCCGGCCCGACGCCCTGGCGGTGAGCGCGCCGTCCGGATCGCTCAGCTACGCCGAGCTGGACGCCGCGGCCGACGCGATCGCGGCCCGGCTCGGCCGGCACGGCGTGGGCCGCGGCGACCGGGTCGTGCTGTGGGCGGGCAAGAGCCCTGCGACGGTCGCGGCGATGCAGGCCGTCCTGCGGCTCGGCGCGGCCTACGTGCCGGTGGACGGCAGCAGCCCGCCGGCCCGGGTCGCGACCATCGTCCGGGACTGCGCGGCGGCCGTCGTCCTGACCAACGGCGAGAAGATCCCGCGGATCTCCGCCGAACTGGGCGAGCAGGTCCGCTATGAGGACCTTGACGGTCCCTACGACCCCGCACCGGCCGTCAACGTCGAAACGGCCCCGGAAGACCTCGCGTACATCCTCTACACGTCGGGATCGACCGGCGTGCCCAAGGGCGTGTGCCTGACCCACGAGAACGCGCGGGCCTTCGTCGACTGGGCCTACGACGTGCTGGCCCCGGAGCCGGACGACCGCTTCGCCAACCACGCGCCGTTCACCTTCGACCTGTCGGTCCTCGACCTCTACGCGGCGTTCCGCGCCGGCGCCTCGGTACACCTGATACCGGCCGAGCTGTCGTTCGCACCGAAGCAGCTCGTGGAGTTCGTCCACGAGCAGCAGATCACCATCTGGTACTCGGTGCCCTCCGCGCTGGCCGTGATGATGCGGCACGGCGGCCTGCTCGACCGCCCGGCGCCCGAATCGCTGCACACGGTGCTGTTCGCCGGCGAGCCGTTCGCCATCGCGCAGCTGCGCGACCTGGCCGCCTGGACGAACGCCCGCATGATGAACCTCTACGGCCCGACCGAGACCAACGTGTGCACCTATCACGTGGTCCGCAAAGAGGACCTGGGCCGGGACCGGCCGGTGCCGATCGGCGTCGCGGCCTCCGGGGACCGGGTCTGGGTGGTGCGCGACGACGGGATCATCGCGACCGTCGGCGAAGAGGGCGAACTGCTCGTGGACGGCCCCACCGTGATGCCCGGCTACTGGGGACACCCGCCGCAGCGCGGCCCCTACAGCACCGGCGACATCGTCAAGGTGCTGGCCGACGGCACCCTGGACTACGTCGGGCGCCGCGACCACATGGTCAAGGTCCGCGGCCACCGGGTCGAGCTCGGCGAGGTCGAGGCGGTGCTGGAGAACCACGCCGACGTCGCCGAGGCCGCGGCCGTGACGGTCGGGGAGGGGGTCGACACCCGCCTGGTGGCGTTCGTCGCCGCCCGGCCCGGCGCCGACCCCGGAGTCCTGGCTCTGCGCCGGCACCTCGCCGAGCATCTGCCGCGCTACATGGTCGCCGACGAGGTGCGCTTCCTGTCCCCGCTGCCCAGGAACGGCAACGGCAAGATCGACCGGACCGCGCTGGCGGCGCGCGCCGTCCCCAACCTCCCAACCGAAAGGCCGGTGCGATGACCCTCGACGAGGTCACACCAAGGATCATGAAATTCATCAGCGAGAGCTTCCTGGAGGGCGACCCCAAGGGCGAGCTGACGGAGACCACCCCGCTGCTGGAGTGGGACGTCCTGAACTCGATGAACAGCGCGCTCCTGCTGAACTACCTGCGCGAGGAGCTGCGCGTCGACGTCCCGCTGGCGTCGATCAACGCCGCGAACTTCCGGACCGTCGCCGCCATCAGCCTGCTCGTCTCCGGCCTGACGGCCGACTCCGTGGAAGGTGTCTGACAGCCATGAGTGTCGACTACGACGTCGTGATCGTCGGCGGCGGTCCGGCCGGGTCCACCGCCGCGGCCTACCTGGCCAAGGCCGGCCTGTCGGTGGCCGTGTTCGAGGGCGACAACTTCCCGCGGCCACACGTCGGCGAGTCGCTGGTGCCGGCCACCACCCGGTGTCTGCTGGAGACCGGCGCCATGGACAAGGTGGAGGCGGCCGGCTTCCCGAAGAAGTACGGCGCCGCCTGGACCGCCACCACCTCGCCGAACATCAACGCCGACCTGGCCGCCACGCTCACCCACGAGCTCGGCACCGCCGACATCCTGTTCAAGGAGCGCGACCAGCCCGGCACCGACCGGGACTACACGTTCCACGTCGACCGCAGCAAGTTCGACCTGATCCTGCTCAAGCACGCCGAGAGCCTGGGCGCCAAGGTGTTCCAGGGCATCCGGGTGCTGCGCGCGGACTTCGACGACCCGGACCAGGTCACCGTGACCGCCCGGATGGGCCGCCACGAGGTGGGCGTCACCGCGAAGCTGGTGATCGACGCCTCGGGCCGGCAGACCTTCCTGGGCCGGCAGCTCGGGACCAAGGAGTCGGACCCGGTCTTCGACCAGTACGCGATCCACACCTGGTTCGAGGGCCTGGACCGCAGCGAGGTCGCCAACAGCCCCGAGAAGGTCGACTACATCTACATCCACTTCCTGCCGATCACCGACACCTGGGTGTGGCAGATCCCGATCACCGACACCGTCACCAGCATCGGGGTCGTGACGCAGAAGAAGCAGTTCGCCGAGGCGAACCTGGACCGCGAGGCCTTCTTCTGGAAGTTCGTGGAGAGCCGGCCCGACCTGGCCGCGGCGCTGCGCAAGACCGAGCGCGTCACCGACTTCAAGGTCGAGGCCGACTACAGCTACGCGATGAAGGAGATCTGCGGCGACCGGTACGTGCTGATCGGCGACGCCGCGCGCTTCGTCGACCCGATCTTCTCCTCCGGGGTGAGCGTCGCGCTGAACAGCGCGCGGCTGGTCACCGACGACATCCTCAAGGCCTTCGCGAACGACGACTTCTCCAAGGCGTCCTTCGCCACCTACGAGAAGACGATCCGCAACGGCGTGCGCAACTGGTACGAGTTCATCTCGGTCTACTACCGGCTGAACATCCTGTTCACCACGTTCGTGGCGGACCCGCGGTACCGGCTGGACGTCATCAAGATGCTGCAGGGCGAGATGTACGACGGCGGCAAGCCCGAGGCGCTGCGCGTCATGCAGGAGACGGTGGCCGCGGTCGAGGCCGACCCGACCCACCTGTGGCACCCGCACCTGGGCAACCTGCGGGTCGCCCCGGTGGACGCGTGATCCCGAACGCGTAGCCCTAGCGATCGCGACCGTGACCGTGACCGGCATCGCCGTCCGAGAAGGGCCCGCCGTGCTCCGCGGGGAGTCCGAGCGTCCGGGTCAGCACCCTGATCCCCGGCGCCTGGACCGCGACGCAGGCGATCACCTCGTCCTGGACGGCGAGATCGGTCAACGACCACGCACCGACCCCGCCGAACCCGGCGGGAAGCGAGACCAGGTCACCTCCGGCAGTGGTGACCACCTCGCGCAGGTGTGTGGCGAGTCCGGTGCCCAGGGCCTTGGCCACCGCCTCCTTCCGGGTCCAGAAACGGAGCAGCTGGGCGTCCCTGAGCTCGTCCGGCAGGGCGTCCAGGGCGTGCCGCTCGCTCGCGGACAACGCCGTCCGGGCCAGCGCGTCGCGGTCGGGCAGCGGCCGCAGCCGTTCGACGTCGACCCCGACCGGGGCGTCCCGGGACACCGCGGCGGCGACGACCGTCTCGGCGTGGCTCAGGCTCACGTGCACGCCGCCGGGCTCGACGACCAGCGGACGCCCCCGCTCGTCGCGGTCCCAGCGCTGCCGCTCGGGCGGGCATGAGGTGTACGCCCGCACGAGCTCCCGGCCGAACCGGCGCGCGGCGT
This sequence comes from Catenulispora rubra, assembly GCF_015356825.1. Lineage (GTDB taxonomy): Bacteria > Actinomycetota > Actinomycetes > Streptomycetales > Catenulisporaceae > Catenulispora > Catenulispora rubra. The sequence goes on from NZ_JAACYW010000095.1 coordinate 12,834, forward strand.
CCCGGATCTCACGGTGCCGCCGAGCGCGCTCTTCCAGGCCCGGCGACCGGTCCCCGGGCGCCGGGCCGGCCGCCACCCAGACGGCCACCTGGCCAGACCCCGAGGGGTGCGGCTCACCCATCGGTCACCCTCCCGGTATCCCGACGCCGACGTGCGGACGTTCACTGCAGAGCGAGGAACAGCTCCGATGGTAGAACTACTGACGATGAACCCGGCCGACGACGCGATCGCCGTCGTCGGCCTCGGCTGCCGGTTCCCCGGCGGCGTCCGCTCCCTGGACGACTTCGGCGCGGCGCTCACGGCCGGGACCGGCGTCTTCCGCGACGTGCCCGCGACCCGCTGGGACAGCGGTCTCGACGGCAGCCGCGGCGGCTTCCTGGACGAGATCGACCGCTTCGACGCCTCCTACTTCGGCATCGCGCCGCGCGAGGCCGGCGCGATGGACCCGCAGCAGCGGTTGATGCTGGAGGTCGCCTGGGAGGCGATGAGCGACTCCGGCCGCCCCGCCGACGCCTGGCGTGGCACGCGCACCGCGGCCTTCTTCGGCGTCTTCTCCCACGACTACCTGACCCTGCACACCAAGACGCTCGGGCTTGGTGGCGTCGGGCCGCACTACGGCAGCGGCAACGAGTTCAGCTTCGTGGCCGGCCGTCTGGCCTACACCTTCGACCTGCGCGGCCCCATGGCCTCGCTGACCACGGCCTGCTCGTCCTCGCTGCTGGCCGTGCACCTGGCGGGCCAGAGCCTGCGCAGCGGCGAGAGCGACGTCGCGCTGGCCGGCGGCGTCAGCCTGATGCTCACCCCCGAGCTGACCGCCTTCATGAACCAGATCGGCGCGATCTCGCCGACCGGCCGGTGCCGGCCCTTCGCCGCCGACGCCGACGGCATCCTGCGCGGCGACGGCTGCGGCGTGCTGGTGCTCAAGCGGCTCTCCGACGCGCTGGCCGACCACGACCGGGTCTACGCCGTCCTGCGCGCCTCGGCGGCCAACCACGACGGCCGCAGCCTCGGCATCACCGCGCCCAACGGCGCCGCGCAGGCCGAGTTGCTGCGCACCGCCCTCGGCGCCGCCGGGATCGGCCCGTCGGACCTGGACTACGTCGAGGCCCACGGCACCGGGACCCCGCTCGGCGACCAGGTCGAGCTGATGGCGCTGGACGAGGTCTACGGCCGGCCGCGCGACGCGGACCGGCCGGCGCTGTACGTGGGCTCCAACAAGGCAGTGTTCGGACACACCGACGCCGCGGCGGGAATCGCCGGGCTGCTCAAGGGCCTGTACGTCATCAACACGCGCCAGGTGCCCGCGCAGCCCGATCCCGGCCGGCTCACCTCGGCGGTGGCCTGGGACCGGGGCCGGATGGCGGTGCCGATCCAAGCGGTGAGCCTGGAAGCACTGGACCGGCCGGTGCGGATTGCGGTGAGTTCTTCGGGGCTCAGTGGAACGAACGTGCACGTGATCGCCGAAGGGTTCGCGGTTCCGGAGGTCGAGCCCGTCGGTGCTCGGCCGGCCGGTCCCTACGTGCTGCTCGCGTCGGCGTTCCACGAGGCGGGGATGGCCGAGCAGGTCGCCGGCATCGGTGCCAGAGCGACGGCCGATGAAGACGCGCTCGACGATCTCCTCGCCTCGGCTGCTACCCGGCGTACCCATGAGCGGCACCGGTTTGCCGCCGTCGTCACGGAACCGCAGGAACTCGCCGCGGTGCTCGGTGAGGTCGAGGAAGCGCCGGACGGCGTCTACGTCGGCGAGGTCGATCCCGACGACGCCCCCGAGACCGTGTTCGTCTATTCCGGCCAGGGCTCGCAGTGGGCCGGTATGGCTGCGGACCTGTATGAGACCTCGCCGGTGGTGCGCGACGTCCTCGACGAGTGCGACGCGCTGATCCGCCGGGACGTGTCGTGGTCGCTGCTGGACGTGCTGCGCACCTCGGACGGTCGGCTCGAACTCACCGACATCGTCCAGCCCGCGCTGCTCGCGGTGCAGACCGCGGTGACCGGCTGGCTGGCCGAGTCCGGCGTCCGGCCGGTCGCAGTGGTCGGACACAGCGTCGGCGAGATCGCCGCCGCGCACGCGGCCGGCGCGCTGTCCCGTGCCGACGCCGTCCGGCTGGCGGTCCGGCGCGGCCTGATCCTGCAGGAGACGGCGGGTCGCGGCGCCATGCTCGCGGTCCGCGCGGACCGCGCCATGGCCGAGGCGCTGATCGCCGAGGCCGGCCTGCCGGTGGTCGTCGCCGCCGTGAACGGGCCCGGCGCGGTGGTGCTCAGCGGTCCGGTGAAGGCCGTCGAATCGGCTGCGGCGGTGCTCGAGCACCGGGGCCTGCGCTGCAAGGCGCTGGCCGGCGGATACGGGTTCCACAGCCCGGTGGTCGCCGAATGCGGCCCGCGGCTGCGCCAGGCTCTGGCCGAGCTGACCGCCCTCACGCCTTCGGTGCCGATCGTTTCCAGCGTGCTGCCCGACGAGTCCGACGTGCGCTTCGACGCCGCGTACTGGGAGCGCAACCTCACCGACCCCGTGCTCCTGTGGCCGGCCGTGGACCGGCTGCTCGCCGGGGGCGACCGGGCGTTCGTCGAGATCGGCCCGCACCCGACCCTGATCCGTCAGCTCGCTGACGCCGGCCGCCTGCGCGAGCGGCGCGGACCGGCGGTGGCGACGCTGCGCCGGGACGAGCCCGGAGAGCTTTCGCTGCGCAAGACCCTCGCGCAGCTGCACGTCGCCGGCGTCGGGGTGGACTGGACGGCGATCACCGGCCGGCCGGGGCGCTACCGGACTCTGCCCGTGCCTTCCTGGGGCGGCGATTCCTACTGGCTGCCGGGCGTCGATCTCGGCGACCAGGGGAGCGGCCCGGCGACTGGACGGACCGGAGCGACCGGAGCGACCGGAGCGACCGGGACGGCTGGAGCGGCCTCCGAGCCGGTCCGGCTGAGCCTGGTCGACAGTGACGGCCACGTGGTCGGCGAGGTGCTGGCGCACCCGGCCGGCACCGTGGCACCCGACGACGGCGGCGCGCGGGCTACCCCCACGCTTTCGCCCGTGCCCGCCGTCGTCCCGGCTTCGGCCGCTGCGCCGAAGGCCGGCGCGAAGTCCGATCGCGGTCTGGTGCAGCGCGTCGAGGCACACGTCGCGGCGGTCCTCGGATTGCCCGCCGGGCAGATCCTGCCCCGCCGCCGCGGCCTGTTCGACCAGGGCCTCGACTCGCTGACCGCGGTCGAGCTGCGGGACCGGCTGTCGGCCGAGTTCGGCATGGAACTGCCCTCGACGATCGTCTTCGAGAAGCCGACCATCGAGGCGCTGAGCGCGTTCTTCGCCGACGCCGGCGCGCGCGATCAGGCTGGTGTCTCGTCGGTGGCGTCCGGCGGGGCACCCGAGGAGTCCGACGACGCCGTCGCGATCATCGGCATGGCGTGCCGGCTGCCCGGGGCGGACTCGCCCGAGCAGTTCTGGTCGCTGCTGGCCGAGGGCCGCAACGCGGTCCGCGACCTGCCCTCCAGCCGCCGGGCCGACCCGATCTGGGCCGAGGCCGGCGCCGGCGTCCCGACCCGCGGCGGCTACCTCGACGAGATCGAGGGCTTCGACGCCGACTTCTTCCGGGTCTCCCCGCGCGAGGCCAAGGCGCTCGACCCGCAGCACCGCCTGCTGCTCGAAGTCGCCTGGGAGGCGCTCCAGGACGGCGGCCAGAGCGCGGCACGCCTCGAAGGCCAGGCCGCGGGCGTCTACTTCGGCCTCAACACCGCCGACTACCAGCAGCTGCTCACCCGGGACATGGCCGAGGTCAACCACTTCTTCGGGACCGGCACGACCTTCGCCGCGGCGGTCGGGCACCTGTCGTACTTCCTGGGACTGAACGGGCCCTCCATCGCCGTCGACACCGCGTGCTCCTCCTCGCTGACCGCCGTCCACCTGGCGTGCCAGGGACTGCGGCAGGGGGACTGCGGGATCGCGATCGTCGGCGGGGCCAACGTCATCGTCGCGCCGACGGTGTCGGTCTCGATGTCCGCGGCCGGCGCCCTGGCCCCCGACGGACGGTGTAAGACCTTTGACGCCGCGGCCGACGGCTACGGCCGCGGCGAGGGCGCGGCGGCGCTGATCCTGAAGCCGCTGAGCGCCGCGAAGCGCGATGGCGACCGCGTCTACGCGGTGATCCGCGGGACCGCGGTCAACCAGGACGGCGCCAGCGGCGGCATGACCGTGCCCAACGCCTCCGCGCAGGTCGACGTCATCAAGCAGGCGGTCGCGACCGCGGGCTGGGCACCGCGCGACGTCGACTACGTCGAGGCGCACGGCACCGGCACGCCGCTCGGCGACCCGATCGAGGTCCGCGCCCTCGCCGAGGCCCTGGGCCCGGGCCGGGCCGCGGACGAGGCGGTGCTGATCGGCGCGGCCAAGGCCAACATCGGCCACCTGGAGGCCGCGGCCGGCGTCACCGGCCTGCTCAAGGTGGTCCTCGCACTGCACCACGGCGAGCTGCCGCCGCATCTGATGAGCAGCCCGTCGAAGGAGATCGACTGGGACCGGCTCCCGGTCTCGGTGGTGACCGAGCTGCGGCCCTGGCCGCAGCGCGACCGCCCGCGGCGCGCGGGAGTGAGCTCGTTCGGGTTCAGCGGCAGCAACGCGCACGTGGTGGTCGAGCAGGCGCCGGAGGTCGAGCCGGAGCACGAGACGAGCGGCGCGCCGCGTCGGGCGCCTTACGTCCTGATGGTGACGGCCGGCTCCGAGCCGGCGTTGCGTCAGGCGGCGGGACGGCTCGCCGCGCGGTTGCGCGCGGCACCGGACGAGCTCGACGACATCGTCTACACGAGCGCCTACCGCCGTACCTGGCTGGGACACCGGCTCGCCGTCACTGGGACGGATGCCGCGGCCATCGTGGCCACGCTGGAGGCGGCGGCGCGCGGCCATGCTACGCCGGCCGGCCGGATGGCGACGGTTGCCGAAGGCGTCGAGAACACTGTCGGGTTCCGATTCGGTAGTGAGCTGCCCTCTGCGGAGGTGCGAGCGCGCCTCGCAGAGCTGCCGGAGTATGCCAGTGCGCTGAGTTCCGTTGTGGCGCGCGCTACTGAGCTGACCGCCGCGCTGCCAGTCGATGCGGCGTACTTGTTCTGCCACCAGGTTGCGGCGACCCGGTTGTGGGCCACAGTCGGGCTCGTCCCGGACGCGGCGGTCGGCGAGGGCTCCGGCCGGATCGCAGCCGCCTGGGCCGCCGGAGTGCTGGAGCTGGACGAGGCCCTGCGGCTCGCTGCCGTAGACGGTGCGGTCGACAGCTGGGACAGCGACGCCGACGTCTTCGTCGACGTCCTGCCTCAGGATGCTGATGAGATCGCCGCCACCGCGGCCGAGCTCTTCGCCGCCGGTGCCGTCCCCGCCCCGGCTCCCGGCTCGCGCCGACCCGTCAGCCTGCCCGCCTACCCGTGGCAGCGCCGCCGGTTCTGGTACCGCGAGTTCGCCGACACCTCCGGCCTGCCGGACGTCCCCTGGGTCCTGTCTGCGGCCAGCGCCACCGGTCTGCGTGCACGCGCCGCGGCCCTGCGGGACCACACCGCCCGCGAGGCGGACCTCAACCCGCAGAAGGTGGGATCCGCCCTCGCCGCCCTGCCGGGCTCGGCCGAACACCGGGCCGTCGTGCTGGCCAAGGAGTCGGCGGGCTTCGGCGACGGGTTGAGTGCGCTCACGGACGGCAAGAGCACCGCGAGCCTGATTCAGGGCACTGTCACCGACGCCGCGAAGATCGCCCTGGTCTTCCCGGGCCAGGGTGCGCAGTGGCCCGGGATGGCCACCGAACTCATGGCCGCCGAGCCTGCCTTCGCCGACCAGATGCGCGCGTGCGACCAGGCCCTGGCGGAGTTCACGGACTGGTCGCTCGCCGACGTGATCGCCGGCGCGCCGGGAGCGGCGTCGCTGGACCGGGTCGACGTCGTGCAGCCCACGCTCTTCGCGATGATGGTCTCGCTGGCAGAGCTCTGGCGCTCGCGCGGGGTCGTGCCCTCGGCCGTGGTCGGTCACTCGCAGGGCGAGATCGCCGCCGCGTACATCGCCGGCGCGCTGTCGCTGCGGGACGCGGCGCGCGTCGTGGCCCTGCGCAGCGCCGAGCTGACCCGGCTGTCCGGGCAGGGCGGCATGGCCTCCATCGCCCTGGACTCCGAAACGGTCGGCCGCGTGCTGGATCCCTTCACCGGCCGGGTGTCGATCGCCGCGATCAACGGCCCGAGCAGCGTCGTGGTCGCCGGCGACGTGGCAGCCCTGGACGAGTTGGCGGCGATCTGCGACGCCGACGGAGTTCGCTTCCGGCGCGTAGAGGTGGACTACGCCTCGCACTCGCCGCACGTCGAGCAGATCCGGGAACGGCTCGGACACGTCCTGGCCGGGATCACGCCGCGCCGTTCGACGACGCCGTTCTACTCCTCGGCGACCGGCGGCCTGCTCGACACCGCCGAGCTCGGCCCGGAGTACTGGTATCGCAGCCTCCGCGAGCGCGTGCGGTTCCAGGACGCGGTGAGCGCGCTGCTGGCCGACGGCCACGACCTGTTCATCGAGACGAGCCCGCACCCGGTGCTCACCCCGGCCGTCGAGGAGACGATCGAGCAGACCGGCAGCAATGCCAGAGCGCTGGGCACGCTGCGCCGCAACGATGGCGGCACCGGACGCCTCCTGACCTCCCTGGCCGAGGCCTACACCCGGGGCGCCGACGTGGACTGGCAGCCGGCCTTCGCGCCGGACACCGCCGAGGCCACCGCGATCCCGGACATCGCAGGCCACGAACTCGACGCCTGGCGGTACCGCATCGCCTGGCGGCCCGTTGACGGTCTCGCCGCTGGAAGCGCCGCCGCCGCGCCGACTGGGCCGACTGGGCCGATCGCGCCGACTGGGCTGACCGGAACCTGGCTGATCCTGGCGCCCGACAACGGCCCGGGAGCCGCCGCCGCATCCGACGTGTGCGCGGCGCTTGTCGCGAGGCACGTGGACGCGAAGCTACTTGCCCTCGATCCGACCTGCCACGGCCGGGAGCACATCGCCGACCTGCTTCGGAACGCGACTGCCACAGCGGCCGCCGGAGTGCTCTCCCTGCTGGCGCTGGACGAGCGTCCGCATCAAGAGTTCCCGGACGCCCCGGCCGGCACGGCGGCCACCCTGGCCCTGATCCAGGCCCTCGGCGACCTCGAAGCCGACATCCCGATGTGGTTGGCGACCGCCGGCGCCGTGGCCGTGGCCGACAGTGATCCGGCGTCGCCGACGCAGGCCCAGGTCTGGGGTATGGGACGAGTGGCGGGGTTGGAGTCCCCGCAGCGTTGGGGCGGCCTGATCGACCTGCCGGGCGCGCTCGGCGCGGAGGCCCTGGAGCAGCTGTGCGCGGTGCTCGGCGGCGCCCTGGGCGACGAGGACCAAGTGGCGATCAGGGACGGCGCCGTGCACGTGCGCCGACTGGTCCGCGACCCGGTGACCGACGTCCCGGCCGCGCGGAGCTGGCAGCCCGGCGGCAGCACTCTGATCACCGGCGGTACCGGACGGCTCGGCCGCCGGCTCGCCCGGTGGCTGGCGTCGCGGGGCGCCGGACACCTCATCCTGGTCGGCCGCCGCGGTCCGGACGCGCCGGGCGCGCGCGAGCTCGAGGCCGAACTGGTGCGCGCCGGAGGGGCAGTGACGTTCGCGGCCTGCGACGTCGCGGACCGCGATGCCATGGCGGATGTCCTGCGCGAAGCGCGGGTCGCAGGGAGGCCGGTGCGCAGCGTCATCCACACGGCCGTGTCCCCTGAGCGCGACCCGCTGTCGACGACCACGACAGCCCAACTCGCCAATGCGCTCCATGCCAAGGTCACCGGCGCGCAGGTCCTCGACGACCTGCTCGGCCCGGACGCCGAAGACACCGTCGACGCCTTCGTCCTGTACTCCTCCGTCGCAGGCGTCTGGGGTGCGGGCGACCACGGCGTCTTCGCCGCCGCCGACGCACACCTGGAGGCCCTGGCCACCCAGCGCCGCGCGCGCGGCCTGGCCGGAACCTCCGTCGCGTGGGGTGTCTGGAACCCGTTCGGGGAACAGGACGACGATCCGGAACTGCTGGCGATGCTCGCCGGCCAGTCGCAACGTCAGGGCCTGCCGCTGCTGGATCCGGAGCAGGCGCTGCGCTCCCTGCAGCGGGTGCTCGACCAGGACGAGACCTCTGTCGTGGTCGGCGACGTGGAATGGGACCGGTTCGCGTCGCTGTTCACCTCGATCCGTCCGCAGCCGTTGTTCGATGACATCCCCGAAGCCCGGGCAGCGGCAGGCGGCGACGGCGTGGACGGGGCGACCGCGCTGGGCCGGCTGCTGTCCGGAGTGACCGAGTCCGAACGCGAATGGGCGGTCCTGGACGTGGTCCGGACCGAGGCCGCAGCCGTCCTGGGCTACGACCGCGCCTCGGACGTGGACCCGGACCGGCCCTTCACCGACATGGGCTCGGACTCCGTGACCGCGGTCGAGTTCCGTACCCGGCTGAACGCGGCCACCGGCATGCACCTCCCGGCGTCCATCGCCTTCGACTACCCCACCGCGACCGCCGTCGCCGAGCACCTGCTGGAGCTGGTCCTCGGCGAGTTGGCCGGTCCGGCGGCCGACACCAACGACGGCGGTATCGGATTCGTCGCCGACGACGGTGAGCCGATCGCGATCGTCGGCATGGCCTGCCGGTACCCCGGCGGCGTGGAGTCGCCGGACGAGCTGTGGCGGCTGCTCGTCGAGGGCCGCGACGCCATCGGCGGCCTGCCGGAGAACCGGGAATGGGACCTGGCCGAGCTGTTCGACGCCGATCCCGACCGCTCGGGGACGGCCTACGTTCGCGAGGGCGGATTCCTGGAGGACATAGCCGACTTCGACGCGCAGTTCTTCGCTATCTCCCCGCGTGAAGCCCTGGCCATGGACCCCCGGCAGCGGCTGCTGCTGGAGACCTGCTGGGAGCTGTTCGAGAACGCGGGCATCGCCGCACCGAGCCTGAAGGGCAGCCGTACCGGCGTCTACATCGGCGGCAACCCCACGGACTACGCGTCGGCGGCGATCCAGGTGCCGGACTGGGCCGAGGGCTACGCCGCGACCGGCACCACCGGCAGCGTGATGTCCGGGCGGCTGTCCTACGTGTTCGGACTGGAAGGCCCGGCCCTGACCCTCGACGCCGCCTGTTCCTCCTCTCTGGTCGCGCTGCACCTGGCCTCCCAGGCGCTGCGCTCGGGCGAGTGCACGATGGCCGTGGCCGGCGGCGCGGCGGTGATGGCCAGCCCGAAGGAGCTGACCGAGTTCAGCCGGCTCGGCGCGCTGGCGCCGGACGGACGCTGCAAGGCGTTCGCCGACGCCGCCGACGGCATGGCGCTGGCCGAGGGCGTCGGGCTGTTCCTCGTCGAGCGGCTGTCCGACGCGCGGCGCAACGGCCACTACGTGCACGCCGTGATCCGCGGCTCCGCGGTCAACCAGGACGGCGCGTCGAACGGACTGACCGCGCCGAACGGCCCGTCGCAGCGTCGGGTGATCCAGGCCGCGCTGGCGCGCGCCGGCGTCACCGCGTCCGAGGTGGACGTGGTGGAGGCGCACGGCACCGGCACCTCGCTCGGCGACCCGATCGAGGCGCAGGCCCTGCTGGAGACCTACGGCCAGGGCCGGGATGCGAACCGGCCGGTGCTGCTGGGGTCGATCAAGTCGAACATCGGCCACACCCAGGCCGCCGCGGGCGCGGCTGGCGTGATGAAGCTCGTGCTCTCGATGCAGCACGGCCTGGTGCCCGCGACCCTGCACGTGGACGCGCCGAGCGCCCACGTCGACTGGTCCTCGGGCGCGGTGCGGCTGGCGGTCGAGCAGCAGCAGTGGCCTGAGACGGGTCGTCCGCGCCGGGCTGGCGTGTCCGCGTTCGGGATGAGCGGCACCAATACCCACATCATTCTCGAACAGGCACCGGCGCTGGAAGAGATGCCGGTGCGAGAGCCCGAGGCCCCGACCGCTCCGATTCCTTGGCCGATTTCGGCAGCCACCTCGGAATCGCTGCGTCGGCAGGCCGTCAAGCTGCGCCGGTTGGTTGCGGACGAGACTGCGGACTCCGCAGCGTCGCCGCGCGACATCGGTTGGAGCCTGGCCTCCAGCCGGGCCGCGCTTCAGCATCGCGCGGTCGTCCTCGGGGCCGACCGGGACGACTACGACAGCCTGCTGACCGCGCTCGCCGACGGCGAGCCGGACGCGGCACTGGTCAGCGGCACCGCGCGGAACAAGCCGCGCATCGCTTTCGTCTTCCCCGGCCAGGGCAGTCAGTGGTCTGGTATGGCCGCCGAACTGCTTGACGCGAGCCCGGAGTTCGCTGAGTCCATCCGCGAATGCGAGCAGGCCCTGGCGCCTTACACCGACTGGTCGCTGACCGACGTGCTGCGCCGGGTCGACGGCGCGCCCGGCTTCGAGCGGGTCGATGTCGTGCAGCCCGCGCTGTTCGCGGTGATGGTCTCGCTGGCCCGGCTGTGGCAGCACTACGGAGTCAGCCCGGCGGCGGTCGTCGGTCACTCGCAGGGCGAGATCGCGGCCGCTCACGTGGCCGGCGCGCTGTCGCTGGAGGACGCCGCCAAGATCGTGGCCCTGCGGGCCCAGGCGATCACCCGCCTGACCGGTTCGGCCGGCATGGCGTCGCTGCACGCTGACGAGCAGCAGGTCACCACACTCCTGACCCCGTGGCGCGAGCGTGTCACGATCGCGACCGTCAACAGCCCGACGCAGGTCGTCGTCGCCGGCGACACCGCCGCGCTGGACGAGCTGACCGACGAGTGCGAGCGGCGCGGCATCCGCATCCGCCGCATCGAGGTCAGCTACGCCTCGCACTCGCCGCAGGTCGAGCCGATGCACGAGGACCTGCTGAAGCAGCTCGCTGACATCACGCCGCAGCGCTCGCGGATCCCGTTCTACTCCGCGGTGACCGGGGAGCCGATCGACACCACGGGGCTCGACGCGGAGTACTGGTTCCGCAACCTGCGCGAGCCGGTGCTGTTCACGCACGCCACCCGCAAGCTGCTCGACAACGGCTTCACCACCTTCATCGAGGCGAGCCCGCACTCCGTGCTGACCTCCGCGGTGACCGAGACCGCCATGGCGGTGGAGGGCCTGGCCGAGCCGTTGACGGTGGGCTCGCTGCGGCGTGACGACGGCGGCCTGGCCCGCTTCGTCGCCTCGCTGGCGCAGGCCTGGGTGAACGGCGTGGACCTGGACTGGGCCAAGCTGATCCCCGGCGGTGAGCAGGTCCCGCTCCCCACCTACGCCTTCGACCGGCAGCGGTTCTGGCGCGGCCAGGCGCCCACCGCCGCGGACCCGGCGGCGCTCGGCGTGCAGGCCTCGACCCATCCGCTGCTCGGTGCGGCGGTGGAGCTCGCCGACAGCGACAGCCTGGTGCTCACCGGACGGCTGTCCGCCGGCACCCGGCCCTGGCTGGCCGACCACGGGGTCACCGGGGCGCGGCTGCTGCCCGCGACCGGGTTCGCCGAACTGGCCCTGCGGGCCGGCAGCCAGGCCCGGCACCCCCGGGTCGAGGAGCTGACGCTGGAGGCGCCGCTGTTCCTCAGCGACGCCGAGGCGGTGAGCATCCAGCTGATTGTCGGCCCGCCGAGCGATCCGGGACGCCGTCCGCTGGCCGTCTACACCCGGCCCGAGGCCGGGGACGGCGAGCCCGGCGGCTGGACGCGGCACGCCTCGGCGGTCCTGACCACCGACAGCCTTCCCGCCCCGGCCCGGACCAGCGAATGGCCCCCGGCCGGAGCCGAGCCGGTGTTGCAGGACCCTGACGCCTTCTACACGAAGGCCGAGACCGAAGGCGGGTACGTCTACGGGCCCTCGTTCCGCGGCCTGCGCCAGGCCTGGCAGCACGGCAACGACGTGTACGCCGAGGTGTCGCTGCCCGCCGGGGTCCGCGACGAGGCGGACCGCTACGGCGTGCACCCCGCGCTGCTCGACGCGGCGTTCCAGGCGATGATGCTCGCCCCGGCGATGGGACAGGCCGAGGGCGCGGGTGCGGGCAAGATGGTCCGGCTGCCGTTCAGCCTGACCGGCGTGTCGCTGTTCGCCCCTGGCGCGCGCGACCTGCGGGCGCGGATCTCGCCGATCGGCCCGGACACCGTGTCGATCACCGCGACGGACGAGAACGGCGACCCGGTCCTGGTGATCGAGCGCCTGGTCAGCCGCCAGGTGCCGGCCGAGCAGCTGGCGCTGGCCGCGGCCCCGGCCGACCGGTCGCTGTTCGAGCTGGAGTGGATCGCGCCGCCGGCGCGGCCCACCGGCCAGGTCGCCACGGATTGGGTGCTGCTCGGCGCGGGCTTGTATGGCAACGGCCTGATCGGCGCGGGCGTGCATGGTGCTGACTTGCTCGGTGCTGATCCGTTCGGTCTGATCGCTGGATTGGCGGAGGCCGGAATCTCTCCGCAGAGCTATCCCGATCTCAGTGCTCTGTTGGCCGAAAGTCAGCCGTGCCCGAGCATCGTCGTGCTGCCCGTCAGCTCGGCCGCCGACGCCGCTCTGCCCGGCTCAGCCTTCGCCACGACCGCCGGCGTCCTGCGCGACGTCCAGGCTTGGCTCGCCGACGACCGCACCGCCGACTCCCGGCTGGTCGTCGTCACCGGCGACGCGGTCGCGACCGCACCCGGCGACGGCGCACCGGACCTGACCACCGCTCCCGTCTGGGGCCTGCTCCGCTCGGCGCAGACCGAGAACCCCGGCCGGATCGTCCTGGCCGACCTCGACGGGCCCGACGCCGTCGTCCCGTTGGTGCAGGCGCTGGCCGGCGACGAGCCGCAGCTCGCGATCCGTCGCGGCGTCGCCCTGATTCCGCGCCTGGCACCCCTGGCCACCTCGCGGCACGCGCTGACCGCGCCGCCCGGAGGCCGGTGGCGGCTGGAGCCGGACCCGTCCGGCGTGCTCGACGCCATGGCGCTCAAGCCGTTCCCGGCCAGCCCCGAACCGCTGGCGTCCGGCCAGGTCAGGGTGCGGATGCGGGCGGTTGGCATCGGCTTCCGCGACGTCATGGTGGCGCTCGGGATGGCCCCGGGCGGCGGCGACTTCATCGGCGGCGAGGGCGCGGGCGTCGTCCAGGCGGTCGGCCCCGACGTCATCGGGATGAAGCCTGGCGACCCGGTCCTGGGCATGATCCCGGCGGCCTTCGCCACCGAGGCGGTGACCGACTACCGCTGGCTCGCCCCGATGCCCGAGAGCTGGTCCTTCGAGCAGGCGGCCGCGATCCCCTCGGCGTTCCTGACCGCCTACTACGCCCTCGTCGAGACCGCAGTGCTGAGCGCCGGACAACGGGTCCTGATCCACGCCGGCACCGGCGGCGTCGGTATGGCGGCGATCCAGATCGCCCGCCACCTCGGCGCCGAGGTCTTCGCCACCACCAGCCCGGCCAAGCAGGACGTGCTCCGGGAGCTGGGCCTGGACGACGACCACATCGCGTCCTCCCGCGACGCGGCCTTCGCCGACCAGATGCTCGAAGCCACCGACGGCGCGGGCGTGGACGTGGTCCTGAACTCGCTGGTCGGCGAGCTCGTCGACGCCTCGCTGCGGCTGCTGCCCAAGGGCGGCCGGTTCATCGAGCTGGGCAAGACCGACGTGCGCAGCCCGGAGGAGGTCGCGCAGGACTACCCCGGCGTGCTCTACGAGCAGATCGACCTGGTGCGGGACACCACCCCGGCGGTGATGCGCTCGCTGCTCGACGACGTCGTCCCGCTGCTGGAGCAGGGCACGCTGACCGAGCTGCCGACCCGCGACTGGGACATCCGCGAAGCGCCCGAAGCCTTCCGCTACATGGCCCAGGCCCGGCACGTCGGCAAGCTGGTCCTGACGATCCCGCCGACCCCCGACCCCGCGGGCACGGTGCTGATCACCGGAGGCACCGGAACCCTCGGCGGCCTGGTCGCCAAGCACCTTGCCGGTCCGTGGGGGATGCGCAACATCGTCCTGGCGAGCCGTCGGGGTGCCGAGGCCGAGGGCGTCGGAGAGCTCACCGCTGAGCTCACCGAGCTCGGCGCGGACGTGCGCGTCGCAGCATGCGACGTCGCCGACCGCGCGGCGGTGGCCGGCCTGCTGGCCGACATCCCGGCCGAGCATCCGCTCACCGCGGTGGTCCACCTCGCGGGTGTGCTGGACGACGTGGTGTTCACCGCGCTCACCGAGGACCGGCTGGCCCGGGTCCTGCGCCCCAAGGTCGACGCCGCCGCACACCTCCACGAGCTGACCGACGACCTGCCGCTGGGCATGTTCGTCACGTTCTCCTCGGCCGCCGGCGTGATCGGCAACCCGGGGCAGGCCAACTACTCCGCCGCCAACGTCTTCCTCGACTCGCTCGCCGCCGCCCGGCGCGCTCGCGGGCAGGCCGGAACATCGGTCGCCTGGGGTCTGTGGGCGCCGGACAGCGGGATGACCGGCAAACTCGACGAGCAGGACCGGGAGCGGCTGGCCCGGGCCGGGGCACAGTCCATGTCCGTGCCCGAGGCGCTCGCCATGCTCGACGAGGCGATCGAGTCCGGGCTGCCGATGGTCGTCGGCGCCCACATCGACCGGGGCGCGCTGCGTGCCCAGGCCGAGGCCGGCACGCTCCCGGCCGTGCTGAGCCGGCTGGTGCCGCGCGGCGGCGCCCGTCAGAGCGCTGAGACGAGGTCGGACCAGTCCGCCGGAGGACTCACCGAACTGCTCGCCGGGCTGGCCCCGGCCGAGCGGCGCCAGGCTTTGGTGAACCTGGTCCGCAAGCACGCCGCGGCGGTGCTCGGGCACGGTTCGGTGGCCGCCGTCGACGCCGAACGCGGCTTCCTGGACGTCGGCTTCGACTCCCTGACGGCGGTCGAGCTGCGCAACCGGCTCGCCGCCGCGACCGGCCTGCGGCTGCCCGCGACGCTCATCTTCGACTGCCCGACCCCGACCGCGCTGGCCCAACGCCTCGGCGAACTGTCCGGTCCGGCCGACGAGGTGCCGGACGCGGCGGACGACGGCGGCGAGGACCAGCAGGACCGTGAAGACGAGATCGACGCCGTGGACGACATGGATCTCGGCGAACTCATCCGCGCCGTTCACAGCACCGAGGAGTAAAGGCTTCCATGAGCGCATCGATCGAAGAAATCACCGGCGCCCTGCGGGAATCGGTGAAGGAGACCCGGCGGCTGCGCCGGCGCAACGACGAACTCGAGGCCAAGCTCGGCGAGCCGGTCGCGATCGTCGGCATGGCGTGCCGCTATCCCGGGGGCGTGGTGTCCCCGGAGGGGCTGTGGCAGCTGCTGACCGAGGGCCGCGACGCCATCGACAGCTTCCCGCAGGACCGAGGGTGGGACCTGTCAGAGCTCTTCGACCCGGACCCCGACCACTCGGGCACCTCCTACGTCTCCGAGGGCGGATTCCTGCAGGGAGCCACGGAATTCGACGCGGGCTTCTTCGGGATCTCCGCGCGTGAGGCGCTGTCCATGGACCCGCGGCAGAGACTGCTGCTGGAGACCTGCTGGGAGCTGTTCGAAGACGCCGGTGTCGACGCCGCGACCCTGAAGGGGAGCAAGACAGGGGTCTTCGTCGGCGCCGGTCCCTCGGACTACCCGACCGGCGTGGAGGGATACGTCGTCACCGGGACCACGCCGAGCGTCGTCTCCGGGCGGCTGGCGTACGTGTTCGGGCTGGAGGGCGCGGCCGTCACCGTCGACACGGCGTGCTCGTCGTCGCTGGTGGCGCTGCACCAGGCCGTGCACGCGGTGCGGACCGGCGAGTGCACCATGGCGGTGGCCGGCGGCGCGGCGATGATGTCGAGCCCGAAGGTGTTCATCGAGTTCAGCCGGATGCGGGCGCTGGCCCCGGACGGCCGCTCCAAGGCGTTCGCCGCCGGTGCCGACGGGTTCGGGTTCGCCGAGGGCGTCGGCCTGGTGCTGGTCGAGACCCTGTCGCAGGCGCGGCGGCGCGGGCACGAAGTGCTCGCCGTCATCCGCGGGTCGGCCACGAACCAGGACGGCGCGTCCAGCGGGCTGACCGCCCCGAACGGCCCCTCGCAGCGCCGGGTGATCCAGGCGGCGCTGGCGAGCGCCGGGGTCGCGGCGTCCGAGGTGGACGTGGTGGAGGCGCACGGGACCGGCACCGGGCTCGGCGACCCGCTTGAGGCGCAGGCTCTGCTGGAGACGTACGGCCAGGCGCACGCCGGCGCCGCGCCGATGCTGCTGGGATCGGTGAAGTCGAACATCGGCCACACGCAGGCGGCCGCGGGTGTGGCGAGCGTGATCAAGCTGGTGCTGGCGATGCGGCACGGCGTGGTGCCGGCGACGCTGCACGCGGACGAGCCGAGTCCGCACGTGGACTGGACGTCGGGCGCGGTGCGGCTGGCGGTCCGGGCACAGCAGTGGCCTGAGACGGGTCGTCCGCGCCGGGCCGGGGTTTCGTCCTTTGGTATCAGCGGGACCAATGCTCACCTGATCCTTGAGCAGGCCCCTGAGCCGGAAGCGACAGAAGAGACTGCGCTGGAGTCACAGCAGACTGATACACCGCCTGTCGGCGGTCCTGTGCCCTGGGTCCTGTCGGGGCGGGGAGAGGCCGCGCTGCGTGCGCAGGCCGCGCAGTTGGCCCGGTTCCTTCAGGACCGTCCCGAACTGGAACCGCTCGATGTTGCGAGCGCGTTGATCCGGCGCTCGGCGCTGACCCACCGGGCTGTCGTCCTGGGCGCTGACCGCGCCGAACTGCTTGCCGGGCTGAGCGATCTGGCCGAGGAACGGCCCGGCGCCGGACTGGTCCAGGGCCTGGCGCGCAACCGTCCGGGCGAGGCGGTGCTGGTGTTCCCCGGCCAGGGAACGCAGTGGCGGGGGATGGCCCTCGGGCTGCTCGACGCGTCCCCGGTCTTCCGTGACCGGCTCGCCGAATGCGACGAGGCGGTCGCGGCGGTCACCGGCTGGTCGGTGCGCGACGTGCTGCGCGAGACGCCCGGGGCGCCGGACCTGGACCGGGTGGACGTCGTCCAGCCGGTGTTGTTCGCGGTCATGGTGTCGCTGGCCGAGCTGTGGCGGGAGGCGGGCATCGTGCCGGCCGCGGTGGTCGGGCACTCGCAGGGCGAGATCGCCGCCGCGTGCGTGGCCGGCGCGTTGTCGCTGCGGGATGCGGCGCGCGTGGTCTGCTTGCGCAGCCGTGCGTTGGGGTCGCTGTCGGGGCAGGGTGCGATGGCGTCGTTGGGTGTGGCGCCCGAGGCGGCCGACGCGTTGCTCGCGCGGTGGACGGGCAAGCTGTCGATCGCGGTGGTGAACGGTCCCGGATCGGTGGTCGTGTCCGGCGACATCGACGCGATCGAGGAACTGGTCGCCGAATATCAGGACTCGGAGATCAGGGTTCGGCGTCTCCCGGTCGACTACGCCTCGCATTCCCCGCACGTCGAGCGGATCCGCGAGGAGCTGCTGGCGCAGCTGAAGGGCATCGACGCGGTTGCTTCGCACATCCCCTTCTACTCGGCAGTCACCGGCACGCAGCTGGACACCGCCGGGCTCGACGCGGAGTACTGGTACCGCAACCTGCGTGAGCCTGTGCGCTTCGACGAGGTGACCCGGACCCTGCTCGACCGGGGTTACGGGTTGTTCGTCGAGGCGAGCCCGCATCCGGTGCTGACGGTGGCTTTGCAGGAATCGATCGAGCAGGCGCAGGCCGCGGCGATCGCCGTCGGCACGTTGCATCGCGACCGTGGCGGCCAGGACGACTTCCTCGGTTCGGTGGCGCAGGCTTGGGCCGGCGGCGTGCCGGTCGCTTGGCAGAAGCTGCTGGGTCCGCAGCCGGACCACTTCGTCAGCCTTCCGACGTACGCCTTCCAGCGGAAGCGTTACTGGCAGGAGCCCAAGGCGCCGTCGGGCGATGCGCTCGGCAGGGCGGGGCTGCGTGCCGGTGCGCATCCGCTGCTCGGCGCGGCGGTCGACGTCGCCGGCAGCGAGGCCGTGGTGCTGACCGGCCGTCTCGCGCTGCACGGGCAGCGGTGGCTGGCCGACCACCAGGTCGCGGGCCAGGCGCTGCTGCCCGGGACGGCGTTCGTCGAGCTTGCGCTGCGGGCTGCTACCGAGGCCGGGTGTCAGGGGATTGAGGAGCTGACGCTTCAGGCGCCGCTCATCCTTCCGTCGGCGGGCGCGGTCCGGCTCCAGGTCGTTGCAGGAACGCCGGATGAGCTCGGCAGGCGTCCGGTGACGGTGTATTCGAGGCCTGAGGAAGCCTCGCTTGACGGCGAGTGGACTGCGCACGCTGTTGGTGAATTGACCGGCTCGACCGACATGTCCGAGGAAGGTTTCGGCGACTTCGTGATCTGGCCGCCGGCCGGCGCCGAAGAGCTGCCCACGGACCAGCTCTACGCAGGATTCGCAGAGCACGGATACGGCTTCGGCCCGAGCTTCCAGCTGATCAGCCGGGCCTGGCGGCTCGGCGACGACGTCTACGCCGAGGTCGGGCTGCCCTCCGAGCTGCGCGGCGACGCCGAGCGGTTCGGCGTCCACCCGGCGCTGCTGGACGCGGCCGCGCAGGTGGCCGGGCTGGCCGTGCCGGGGGAGGGGCTCGTGCTGCCGTTTGTGTTCGGCGACGTGGCGCTGGCAACTCCCGGCGCGACCGACCTGCGGGTCCGGGTCCGGCGGATCGGCCCGGACCGGGTCGCGCTGGCCGCCGCGGACCTCGGCGGACGGCCGGTGGTGTCGGTGGGGGCGATCGTGGTGCGGCCGGCCTCGACTTGGCAGCAGCGGGCCGCGACGTCGACCGCGCTGCGCGATGCGCTGTTCCGGCTTACGTGGGTGCCGGTCGCCGCGGTACAGGCAGCCCGACAGAGCTGCGCGGTGCTCGGTAGCGACTACCGCGATCTGGCGGACCTGCGCGCGGCTATCGCGGCGGGCGTGTCGGCGCCGGATCTTGTGGTGTGGACGGTGCCTGAGACCACCGACGACATCGCCGCCTCAGCCCGGACGGTGACCGCCGCCGCGCTGGAGGTCGCTCAGGCATGGCTGGCCGATGACGGCTTCGGCGCGGCGCGGTTGGTCATCCGAACGCAGGGTGCTGTCACTGCGGGAGCCGAAACGGCGAACCTGGCCTCGGCCGCCGTGTGGGGCCTGATCCGCACCGCGCAGACCGAGCACCCGGGCCGATTCGTCCTGGCCGACGACGACGGATCGGGCACCGATTGGTCGGCGGTGGCGGCGTCCGATGAACCCCAGGTAGCCATCCGCTCCGGGGAACTGCTCGCACCGCGCCTGGCCGACGCCGAGAGCGGCGAACGTCTTCTGCCGCCGGCGCGCGCCGCGTCCTGGCGTCTGGAAGCCACCGACGCCCGGACGCTGGAGGGCCTGACGCTGACCGAGTGCCCGGCGCTCGACGCTCCGCTGGGCCCGGACGAGGTGCGGGTCGCCGTGCGTGCCGCCGCGCTGAACTTCCGTGATGTGGTCACCGCGCTGGGGATGATCCCCGGCGAGAAGGAGCTCGGCAGCGAGGGCGCGGGCGTGGTCACCGCGGTCGGCGCGGACGTGACCGACCTGGCGCCCGGAGACCGAGTCCTGGGGTTCTGGACCAACGCGTTCAGCCCGGTGGCCGTGACCGATCACCGGCTGCTCGCCAAGGTCCCCGAGGGCTGGTCCTTCGAGCAGGCCGCGTCGATGCCGGTGGCGTTCCTCACCGCGTACTACGGGCTCTTCGACCTCGGTGGACTGGCCGCCGGACAGTCGGCGCTCATCCACGCCGGGGCCGGTGGCGTCGGTTCGGCGGCGGTGCAGTTGGCGCGGCACCGTGGCGCGCAGGTGTTCGCGACCGCGAGTGAGCGCAAGTGGCCGGTGCTGCGGGACGCAGGGCTCGATGACGCGCACATCGCGTCCAGCCGGACGCTCGACTTCGAGCAGCGTTTCGGCGAGGCGACCGCCGCTGGTGGCATCGATGTGGTGCTGAACTCGCTGGCCGGGGACTTCGTCGACGCCTCGCTGCGGCTGGTGAGGCCGGGCGGGCACTTCATCGAGATGGGGAAGACGGACATCCGCTCCGCCGCCGACGTCGCGGCCGCCCACCCCGGCATCGATTATCAGGCCTTTGACCTGCGCCAGGCCGGACCGGATCGGGTCCGCGAGATGCTGGTCGAAATCCTGGACCTGTTCCGCGCCGGCGCGCTGACGTTGCCGAAGGTGACCACCTGGGACGTCCGCGACGCGGTTGCGGCGTTCCGGTATATGAGCCAGGCGCGGCACGTCGGCAAGATCGTGCTGACCATTCCGGCGGCGCCGGACCCCGAGGGGACGGTGCTCGTCACCGGCGGCACCGGCACGCTGGGCGGCGTCGTCGCGCGGCATCTCGCCGAGCGGGGTGCGCGGCATCTGATGCTGCTGAGCCGGCGCGGGCTTGAGGCGTCCGGTGCGCAGGAGCTTCGGGCCGAGCTGGCTGAGCTGGGTGCCGAGGCGCAGATCGTGGCCTGCGACGTCGCGGACCGCGCGGACCTGGCTCGGGCGCTGGCGTTGGTTCCGGCCGCGCATCCGCTGACCTCGGTGGTACATGCCGCCGGTGTTCTGGACGACGGGGTCCTGTCGTCTCTCACGCCGGAGAAGATCGACGCGGTGATGCGGCCCAAGGTCGACGCCGCACTGCATCTTCATGAGCTCACTGCTGAGGCAGACCTTGCCGAGTTCGTGCTGTTCTCCTCCGGCGCCGGACTGACCGGGGCTCCCGGGCAGGGCAACTACGCGGCGGCGAACGTCTTCCTCGACGCGCTCGCCGGCCACCGGAGGGCCGAGGGCCTGCCGGGGACGTCGATCGCGTGGGGGCTTTGGGCGCAGACCAGCGAGCTGACCGCGGACATGACCGGCTCGCACCGGGCACGCGTCGGCGGGTACTTCGGCGCCTTGTCCACCGAGCAGGCGCTGGCCCTGTTCGACGCCGCGCGCGGCAGCGCCGAACCGGTCCTGCTGGCGGCCCCCGTCCGCGCGGCCCGGCTCCGCTCGCTGGCGCGCGAGGGCTCACTCCCGGCGCTGTGGAGCGGACTGGTCACCGTGCCGACCGCCCGAACGCACTCCGCCTCCGCCGACCCCGCCGCGGACCTGGCGCGCCGCCTGTCCTCGCTGAGCGAGAGCGACCAGCAGGAGTTCCTGCTCAACCTGGTCCGCTCGCACGCCGCCGCCGCACTCGGCGGAGGGGAAGCGGCAGCCATGGACGCCAACAGCCCGTTCCGCGACTTCGGCTTCGACTCCCTCACCGCAGTCGACCTCCGCAACAGGCTGTCGGGCGCGACCGGCTGCCGCTTCCCGGCGACGGTGGTCTTCGACCACCCCACCCCGGCCGAACTCGCCGCCTACGTGCGCACCAAGGTCGTCCCCGAGGCGGGGGCACCCAAGTCACCGCCGGTCCTCGACGAGATCGAGAACCTTGAGAAAACCCTCCTGCGCCTGCGCGACGAGCCGGACCTCCGCGACGGAGTCACCCGACGCCTCCAGGCACTACTGAGCCGATGGAACGAAGCCCAGCCAGCGAGCGGCGAACTGCCCGGCGAGGAGATCGCCGTCGATTCCGCGACCGACGACGAGCTGTTCGCGCTCATCGACGGAGGTGTCACCGGCACCGAGTGACCTGACGCCCCAACAACACACCGGGTCGGCGCGCAGCTGGGATGCGCGCCGGCCCGGTGTGCTTGTGCGGCCAGGGCGAGTCGGGTCCCGGCGAGCGGCGGCGGATGGAGATGTGGCGCCGACCCGATCGCTGCCGGCCAGGCAGTCTGACCTCTGGCGAACAGTGCCGCCGCGCGAATGGCGCGCGAGGCTTGCTGCCCTGGCTGATGCGGCGGCGACCGATGGTGATCTGGCGCCGGCCCGGTTGTTTGTGCGGCCAGGCAGGTTAGCGCCGGTCTGGCATTTTCGAGCCCTGCTTCAGCTCGATCCCGCAGCCGCCGCACCGCAAACCCGCAGCGTGCTCTCCAAACACAGCGACTGAGCCTCCTCCGCACTCAGCTGCCCACCCGCGACCTGCGCCGCAGCCGTGTGGTGCAGCCCCAGGACGGCGGCGGCGAGCCACGTCGCGGGCAGTGCGGCGTCGAACTCGCCGCCTTCCTGCCCGCGCTCGATGATCCGCTCCAGCCTCGGCGGCACGACGTCGTGCGGGTCGTCGCTCGTCGGCCGGGGGACCGAGGACGCGGCGGCGGTGAGCAGCAGCGGGTAGCGGTGCATGAATTCCCAGCCCGCGGCGAGGAAGCGGGCCAGTGCCTCGGCGGGCGGGGCTGTGTCCAGGTCCGCGTCGTCGAGGAGGGCCGCGTATTCGGCGGCCGCCGTCTGCACGACGGTCGCCAGTAGGGCGTCGCGCGAGGGGAAGTGCGCGTAGACGGTCTGGCGGGTGACGCCTGCCGTGGCGGCGATCTCCTCCATGCCGGCGTCGGGCTGGCGGCCGAGGACGACGCGGGCCGCGGTGAGGATCGCGTCGATGTTCTGCCGGGCGTCGGCTCGGCGGCGCCGGGTCGGCGTGCCGGTGCCGGTGCCGGCGCCATTGCTGTTGCCGGCGCCGTTGCTGGTGGTGTCGCGCAGGTCAGCCATCTTCCGAAGGGTATCCCGGGGTGCATAACTTTGACAACGAGTCAGAGATAAGCCGCCAATAACCTTGACAGCGCGTAAGAGATAGAGAACGCTGGCAGCATGCCAACGAAGAACGCTGACGAGGGCCGTCCGGCGATCGAGATGCGTGGCCTGGTCAAGGCCTACGGCGAGAAGCGCGCGCTGGACGGTATCGATCTCACGATCCCGGCCGGCCAGGTGTTCGGCTTCCTCGGCCCCAACGGGGCGGGCAAGACCACCACCATCCGCATCCTGGCCACGCTGACCCGGCCCACCGGCGGCACCGCGCGCGTCCTGGGCCACGACGTGACGACCGAGGCCGACGCCATCCGCGCCCGGATCTCGGTCACCGGCCAGTTCGCCTCCCTGGACGAGGACCTGACCGGGTCCGAGAACCTGCTGATCCTCGGCCGGCTCCAGGGCCTGTCCCGGGCCGCCGGCCGAGCGCGGGCCGACGACCTGCTGGACGCCTTCGACCTGACCGCGGCGGCCGGCCGGCCGGTGCGCGGCTACTCCGGCGGGATGCGCCGCCGGCTCGACATCGCCGCGAGCCTGATCGTGACGCCCGACCTGCTCTTCCTCGACGAGCCGACCACCGGGCTGGACCCGCGCAGCCGCAACCAGGTCTGGGAGCTGGTCCGCCGGATCGCCGCGGCCGGGACCACCGTCCTGCTGACCACCCAGTACCTGGAGGAGGCCGACCAGCTCGCCGAGCAGATCGCGATCATCGACCAGGGCCGGATCGTGGCCCAGGGCACGGCGACGCAGCTCAAGGCGCGCGTCGGCTCCGGCGCGCTGCACCTGCGGCTGCTGGACGGCGGCCGGCGCGCGCTGGCGCAGGAGATCCTGACCAGGGCGCTGGGCGCGACGGTCCACCTCGACCCCGACCCGCTGGCCCTGTCCGCCCTGCTGGGCACGCCGGCCGACCCCACCGACGCCAACCGGCTGGTCGGCCAGGCCCTGGTCCGGCTCGCCGAGGCCGGGGTCGCGGTCGCCGACTTCGCGCTCGGCCAGCCCAGCCTCGACGAGGTCTTCCTCACGCTGACCGGCCACACCGCCGGCCCGGCCGCTGATCAGGCCACTGACTCAACCGCCGACCCGGCGGCTGACTCAACCGCGGCCAACGATGTGACCACCCGGCTTCTGCAGCACGAGTCGGCGCTGGACATCCCGGAGATGGTGCATCAGCTCGCCACGCTTTACGGCGCCGGAATCGAGCCGCAGCAGAACCTGATCGCCAATGC
>NZ_JAACYW010000096.1 GCF_015356825.1 Catenulispora rubra
CCGCAGTCCCCGACCCCGGCGTGCTGCTGTCCCCGTTCGTCCCCGCGACCATCGTCGCCGGCACGACGAAGGGATTCGTCGCCCCGGGTATCCCCTCCAGCCGCGTCCCCGAGCCCGGCGTCGCCCCGCCCAGCCGCTCCAACTCCGGCCGCGCCCGCGCCGCGTCCCAGCGCGCCACGGGGTCCTTCGTCAGCAGTCCGCTGATCAGCGGCGCCAGTGCGGGCGCCCGCGTGACCGGCGCCGTCTCCTCGAACAGGATCGCGGTCAGCACGCCGACCGCCGTGTCCCGGCTGAACGGCGAGCGGCCCTCGGCGGCGAAGAACAGCGTGGCGCCGAGCGAGAACAGGTCGGAGGAACCGTTGCTGGCCTCGCCCCGCGCGCGCTCGGGCGCCACGAACTCCGGCGAGCCGACCAGGACGCCGGAGGCCGTCATCGTCAGGTCCGACTCCTGGACCGCGATGCCGAAGTCGGTGAGCAGCACCCGGCCGTCCGTGGTGAGCAGGACGTTCGCCGGCTTCACATCGCGGTGCAGGATCCCGGCCGCGTGGCTCGCCGTCAGCGCGTCCAGCACGCCCAGGCCGATCTTGGCGACCTGCTCCTGCGGCAGCGGCCCGTACTGCTCGACCGCCTGCATCAGGTTCTGCGAGGGGATCAGGTCCATGACGATCCACGGCATGCCCTGGTCGGACACCATGTCGTGGACGGAGACGATGTGCGGGTGGTTGCGCATGCGCGCGGCGTTGCGGGCCTCGCGCTGGGCGCGGGCCAGCCGGTCGGCGCGCTCGGCGTCCGAGAGCATCGGCGGCAGCCAGACCTCCTTGACGGCCACCTCGCAGTCCAGCGACTCGTCGTAGGCCTTCCAGACCCGCCCCATGCCGCCGGCCCCGAGCCGTTCGAGAAGCCGGTACCGCCCGGCCACCAGGATCCCCTCCGTGCCGTGGCTGTCTTCGGTTTTCTCTTGCTCCCCAGCCACGTTCTCTTGATCCCCAGCCACCGCTGGCCCCTCCGTAATCCGACTTTACGCAGACCAGTGTGGCAGCACCGGCCGGTAGCCGCGACCATGTGCCCCACCTGTGTCCTACCCTGGACGGGTGTTGATCGCCGCCGCTGTCGTGCCGCATCCCCCGGTCCTCGTGCCCGAGGTCGCGCAGGGTTTTTCCCCGGACCTCGACTCGTTGCGCGCCGCCTGCGGCACCGCGGTCGGCCGCCTGTACGCGGCCGGAGCCGACGAAGTGCTGATTGTAGGGGCCGGACCTCAGCAGGGTACCGAGGTCGTCTCGCGGGGGAGCTTCAGGGCCTACGGCGTCGATCTGGATGTCGACGGCCAGTGGGGTCCGGTCACGCAGGGCGCCGCACCGATGACGCTGCCGTTCCTGATCGCCGCCTGGCTGCTGCGCGACCGGCCGGCCGAGCCGGTACGGCGACCGGTGATGGTGGACGAACACAGCGGGGCGTCGCCCGCGATCGCCGGCGGGCGTCAAGCGATGCTGGTCCTGGGCGACGGAAGCGCCTCCCGCACCCCGCAGGCCCCCGGCCACTTCGACGAGCGCGCCGAAGCCTATGACGCGGCGGTCGCGCGGGCCCTGGGCACGGCCGACGCCGCGGCGCTCGCCGCCCTCGAACCCGGGCTGTCGCGCGAACTGCACGTCGCGGGGCTCCCGGCGTGGAGGGTCCTGGCCGCCGCGGCGACCGCGTCAGGAGTCGAATACGATGCCGACCTGATCTACGACCAGGCGCCTTACGGCGTCGGCTACTTCGTCGCCACCTGGCTCGCGCGCTGACCCGGACCTTTTAGATAGCAACGGCCGCGGCCACCATCGCTGGCGGCCGCGGCCGTGTTCCATCCCCCGCGACGGCGCCCGCCGCTGAACCGGCGCCGCAGGCGTGTCAGTCCAGCCGGTCCTTCGCCTGCTGGACTCCGGAGTCGATCTTCTCGTCGAAGCGGTTCCCGGTGGCGCCCTTGGCCATCTCGCCGGCCTTGTCGGCGCCCTGACCGACATTGTCCTTGATGCTCTGGGTCATCCCACCGCTGGAGGAGTCCTGGGTCGGGGCTCCGTCGTCGCCGGCGCCGGGAGCCGCCTCGCCGGTCGCCGCGACCGGCGCGCCTTCGGACACCATGTCGGCCGCCTCGCCCCCGACGCC
Source organism: Catenulispora rubra (assembly GCF_015356825.1). Lineage (GTDB taxonomy): Bacteria > Actinomycetota > Actinomycetes > Streptomycetales > Catenulisporaceae > Catenulispora > Catenulispora rubra. The sequence goes on from NZ_JAACYW010000096.1 coordinate 2,143, forward strand.
GCCGGCGGCGTTCGCCGGGGCCTGGGCGGCGGGCCCGTCGGCCTCGTCACCCTTCTTCTTGTCCTTGTCCATCATGTCGGAGACCTTGTCCTTGGCCTGACCGGCCACGTCCCCGGCCTTGTCCCAGGCCTGCCCCGCCACGTCGCCCGCCTTGTCCGCGGCTTCGCTCACCTTGCTCTTGAAAACATCGAAGATGCCCATGTCGCCTGCGTTTCCTTCCGTGAACGGGGAACCTTCCCCCAAGTGGATCACGACACTGGTCACCTGTCGAGCCGAGTCTGTCACGGTGTGTGACAGTGCTCGGGTGCCTGGCCTGCGGGTCCGGGGCGGGATGGGAGAATCGGGGCCGTGAGCGCAGCATGAACACAGTCACAGCCTCAGTCACAGCCTCAGCCACAGTCCCGGTGATCGCCGTCGTCGGCCCGACCGCCTCCGGCAAGTCCGACCTCGGGGTCGCGCTGGCCGAGGCGCTGCACGGCGAGGTGGTCAACGCCGACTCGATGCAGCTGTACCAGGGCATGGACGTGGGCACCGCGAAGCTGACCGCGGCCGAGCGCCACGGCGTGCCGCACCACCTGCTCGACGTCTGGCCGGTGACCCGCACCGCGAACGTCGCGGAGTACCAGACCCTGGCGCGGGTCGAGGCGGACCGGCTGATCGCCCGGGACCGTCCGCCGGTCTTCGTCGGCGGCTCCGGCCTGTACCTGCGCGGTGCCCTGGACGAGTTCGAGTTCCCCGGCACCGACGGCCTGATCCGCGAGCGCCTGGAGGCCGAACTCGCCGAGGTCGGCCCGTTCGTCCTGCACCAGCGGCTGAAGGAGCGGGATCCGCAGGCGGCCGAGACGATCCTGCCCTCGAACGGCCGGCGCGTCGTGCGCGCGCTGGAGGTGATCGAGCTGACCGGCGGCCGGTTCACCGCGACGCTGCCCGAGCACACCGACCACTATCCGCGCACCGTGCACGTCGGCCTGGACGTCGACCGCCCCGCGCTGGACGAGCGCATCGCGCTGCGCGTGGACCGCATGTGGGACGCCGGGTTCGTGCAGGAGGTGCGGGACCTGGAGGCGCAGGGCCTGCGCGACGGCCTCACCGCGAGCCGCGCGCTCGGCTATGCCCAGGTCCTGCGATTCCTGGCGGGGGAGTGCACCGAGGAGCAGGCCAAGGAGGAGACGATCCGCGCCACCAAGCGGTTCGCGCGGCGGCAGGACTCCTGGTTCCGCCGGGACCCGCGCGTGCACTGGTTGCGATACGACCGGTCCGACCTGGTGGAGGCCGCACTCGATAGGATCGGAGCATGATCCTCGACGGCCTGCCGGCCCACACCCCGCTGACCAAGGGGCACGGCACCGAGAACGACTTCGTCATCGTCCCGGACCCGGACGGCACCCTGTCGGAACAGATCACGCCCGCGCTGGTCGCGGCGCTGTGCGACCGGCGGGCCGGGATCGGCGCGGACGGTGTGCTGCGTGTGGTCCGCACGGAGCGGTTTCTGGAACAAGAGCCGCTGCCCGGTTACGAAGACTTGGCGGCGGAGGCGGAGTTCTTCATGGACTACCGCAACGGCGACGGCAGCGTGGCCGAGATGTGCGGGAACGGAGTCCGCGTCTTCGCACTGTTCCTCACTGCGCGCGGCTACGTTAAGGGCGGCGCTTTAGGGGAGCCGGTGGAGTTCGCCGTGGGGACGCGCGGCGGAATCAAGCGAGTGACGCTGAAGGCAACCGGTGAGAACACCGCAGACGTCACCGTCGATATGGGTGTCCCGGTGTTCCCCACAGAGCGCGGCGCCGTGACGGTCGACGTGAAGGGAACGCCTAAGTCGGCCGTGGATGTGGACATGGGGAATCCGCACGCTGTCGTCTTCGTGGACTCCACAGACGATGCCGGACCCCTCTATGAGATGCCCACAGTTCTCCCTACAGGGATCTACGCAGAGGGCGTCAACGTGGAGTTCGCCGCAGATGTCTCTCCGCACCACCTCGCTATGCGCGTCTACGAACGCGGCGTCGGCGAGACCCGCTCCTGCGGCACCGGAGCCTGCGCGGTGATGATCGCCGCCGCGCGCCGCGACGCCGCGGAAGCCGGAACCGAGTACACCGTTGACGTCCCCGGCGGCCGGCTGCGCTTCGTCGAGCGCGCCGACGGCCACCTGGAGATGACCGGCCCGGCGGCGCTGGTCTTCGACATCATGGAGTCCCGCTGACATGTCGAACACCGCTCCGTACGACGCTCTGCTCCTGCTGTCCTTCGGCGGTCCCGAAGGACCGGACGACGTGGTGCCCTTCCTGGAGAACGTGACCCGCGGCCGCGGCATCCCGCCGGAGCGGCTGAAGGAGGTCGGCGCCCACTACTTCGAGTTCGGCGGCGTGAGTCCGATCAACCAGCAGTGCCGCGACCTGATCGCCGCGCTGCGCCAGGACTTCGCCGAGACCGGACTGAAGCTGCCGATCTACTGGGGCAACCGGAACTGGACGCCGTTCCTCGCCGACACCCTGGCCGAGATGGCGGCCGACGGCGTGCGGCGCGCGCTCGTGGTGTTCACCAGCGCGTACTCCTCCTACTCCGGCTGCCGGCAGTACCGCGAGGACCTGGCGCGCGCCCTGGAGCAGTCCGGCACGTCGATCCAGTTCGACAAGATCCGGCCGTACTTCAATGACCCCGGGTTCGTGGAGCCGATGGCCGACGCCGTCGCGGCAGCGGTCGCCGGACTCCCCGAGAGCGCGCGCCTGGCGCCGCGTCTGGTGTTCGTCACGCACTCTCTGCCGCGCACGTACGCCGAGACCTCGGGTCCGATCGGCGGCGCGTACGTCTCCCAGCACCTGGAAGTCGCGCGCCTCGTGGCCGAGGGCGTCAGCCGCCGCACCGGCCTGGTGCTGCCGCACGAACTCGTCTTCTGCTCGCGCAGCGGCCCGCCGCAGACGCCGTGGCTGGAGCCGGACGTCAACGACCACCTGCGCGACATCAAGGCGCAGGGCGCCACCGGCGCGGTGCTCGCCCCGATCGGCTTCGTGTCCGACCACATGGAGGTCATCTACGACCTCGACACGCAGGCCGCCGAGACCGCGCAGGAGATCGGGCTGCCGGCGGCGCGCGCCGCCACGGTCGGCACCGACCCGCGCTTCGTGGCCGCGCTGCGGCGCCTGGTGCTGGAGCGGGCGGCGGTGGCGCGCGGGGACAGCGAGGGCGACTCGCTGTCGAACGTGGTCGGCCGGCTGCGGGCGTTCCCGGACGTGTGCCCCCTGAACTGCTGCCCGAATCCGCGCGCGCCGCTCCCGGCGGTGGCGGGGGAGGACTGAGTACTCCCTGTACTCCCTCGCTGCGCACCACGCACCGAACCCAGGAAGGCCCTGCCCACTCATGTCTGAGAACGCCGATTCCCCCAATCCCAAGGACCTGCTGGAACTGGCGGTGCGGCTGGCCGCCGAAGCGGGACGCCTCCTGGTCCAGGAGCGTCCGCGCGACCTCGGTGTGGCCGACACCAAGTCCAGCCCCACCGACATCGTCACCGTCATGGATCAGCGTTCGGAGAAGCTGATCGTCGAGGGCATCCTCGCCGAGCGCCCCGACGACGGCATCCTCGGCGAGGAGGGCTCGGACCACGAGGGCACCTCCGGGGTGCGCTGGGTGATCGATCCCATCGACGGCACTGTGAACTACCTCTATGAGATCCCCCTGTGGGGCGTCTCCATCGGCGTGGAGGTCGACGGCGAGACGGTCGCCGGGGTGGTCGAGATCCCGATGCTGCGCGAGACCTTCACCGCTCTGCGCGGGCACGGCGCCTACCGCAACGGTCAGGCGATCCGTGCGTTCAGTGCGCAGTCCGAGGGGAAGCCGGTCCCGATGGACCGCGCGCTGATCGCGACGGGCTTCGGGTACGCGGCCCAGCGGCGTGCGGTGCAGGGCGCGATCGTCGCCGACCTTCTTCCGAAGGTGCGGGACATCCGGCGCGGCGGCTCCGCGGCGCTCGACCTGTGCTCGGTGGCGTGCGGGCGCGTGGACGGCTACTTCGAGCGCGGCGCCAAGCCGTGGGACCTGTCGGCCGGCGCGCTGATCGCGCAGGAGGCCGGCGCCAAGGTCGGGGGACTACACGGAGCGGCCGCCTCCGACGAGATGACGGTGGCGGCCGCTGACGGGCTGTTCGAGGCGCTGTGCGGTTTTCTCGAAGGACACGACGCGGCGCGGGACTCCTGAGGGGTTGAGGGTGTGAGTCCCCGCCTTCCTGCCGGGGTATCCGGTCAGGCGGCGCGGGGGAGGTCGTCGCGGACCTCCACGTGGTGGTTCGCGGCGATCCGGAGCAGGTTGTCCAACTCGGCCTGTTCCACCTGGACCGCGTACGCGTCCTCGGCGATCATCGCACCTTGCAGGCGGGACTTCGTCTCGCGGATACGCTGGGTCAGGCCGGTGACGAATTCGAGCATGGTCTCTCTCCTGCGGGGGTGACGCTAGGGGGCTTCGTGCCTTCTGCCCGCCATTTTCAGCAGGGAAACTTTGGATCACCTGAGAAAACCCTGTGATCATGAGACGTTTCTCACTTACTCGGTGTTTACGCGATGACCAGGCATGATGACCTCAGGACCGAAGATTGCTTGCCGTACTTAGGGAGAGCGCGCTGTGCGGGTGCTGGTCGTTGAGGACGAGCAGGTGCTGGCCGACGCCGTGGCCACCGGGCTGCGCCGGGATTCCATGGCCGTGGACGTCGTCTACGACGGCGACGCCGCGCTGGAACGTATAGCCGTCAACGACTACGACGTGGTCGTGCTGGACCGCGACCTGCCGCTGGTGCACGGCGACGACGTCTGCCGGCACATCGTGCACAGCGGCCTGTCGACCAGGGTCTTGATGCTGACGGCGGCCGGCGACGTCGCGGACCGGGTCGAGGGGCTGACCCTCGGCGCCGACGACTATCTCTCCAAACCCTTTGCGTTTCCGGAGCTTATAGCGCGCATCCGCGCTCTGGGCCGCCGCGCGGTCCCCGCGCTGCCGCCGGTGCTGGAGCGCGCGGGGATCCGCGTGGACCCGAGCCGGCGAGAGGTGTTGCGCGACGGTCGGCTGGTGCCGCTGTCGCCTAAGGAGTTCGCGGTACTGGAGGTGCTCATGCGTGCCGATGGTGCTGCTGTGAGTTCTGAGCAGTTGCTGGAGAAGGCCTGGGACGAGAACGCCGATCCGTTCACGAACGTGGTGCGCGTGACGGTGATGACCCTGCGACGCAAGCTCGGTGAGCCGCCGGTGGTGTTGACAGTCCCGGGCGCCGGATACCGGATTCCGTGATGCAGGACGTTCAAGGAATACAAGGCCTGATGGCGGGCGACGCGGGAGCAGTCGACAGCACCTACGGCGGCGAGGCCGGACCGGCGCCGGAGCTTCCCCGCGGCGGGCGCCGCGGGCTCACCATCCGGCTGCGGATGACCATCGCCTACGGCGCGGCGGTGTTCGTCACCGGCGCGGTGCTGATCTACACGGCCTACTCGCTGTTCCGGTGGCGCCTGTCGCACATGAACCAGAACCTGGCCGACCCTCCGGGGTGCCCGGAGCCGAACCCCAGGAAGTTTCCGGGGCAGGCGGCGTACTGCAACTCCGTGCGGAACAAGGAGATCCTCAGTCAGATCGACAAGCCGTTGATCGTCGTGCTGCTGGTCTCCGCCGTGGTGGCGGTCCTGATCGGCTACTTCCTGGCCGGTCGGTTCCTGCGGCCGATCAACCAGATCACGCGCACCGCGCGCCGGGTCGCCAGCCGTCCGGACCGCGCCCTGCACGCCCGCATCGACATGGACGGCCCGCAGGACGACGAGCTCGTCACCCTGGCGCAGACCTTCGACGGCATGCTGGACCGGCTGGACCACGCTTTCGAGGGCCAGCGGCGGTTCGTCGGCAACGCCTCGCACGAGCTGCGCACCCCGCTGGCGATCAACCGCACGCTGCTCGAAGTGACGCTGATGGACCCCGACGCCTCCGAGCAGACCCGGCAGCTGTGCCACACGCTGCTGGCCACCAACGAGCGCAGCGAGCGCATGATCGAGGGCCTGCTGCTGCTGGCGAGGGCGGACAACGAGCCGACCAACCGGGAGGACATCGACCTCGCGGAGGTGGCGTACCGGTCGGTGACGCAGTGCGAGATGGAGGCGGCCGAGCGGCACGTCGCGATCCGCACGTCGCTGCAGCCGGCGCCGGTCTCCGGCGACGGGATCCTGATCGAGCGGATCGCGATGAACCTGATCCAGAACGCGCTGCGCCACAACATCGGCGCCGGCGGCTGGGTGGACGTGCTCAGCTACGACCGCTCGCACGACGTCCCCGGCCACGGTCTGCTGGTGGTCGCGAACACCGGCCCGGAGGTGCCGCCCTACGCGGTGGAGACGCTGTTCGAGCCGTTCAAGCGCGGCTCGCAGCCCTCGGGCGCCTCCGCGGCGCGCGACCCGAAGGACAAGGGCGTCGGGCTGGGGCTGTCGATAGTGCGCTCCGTGGTGCGGGCGCACGGCGGCCGGGTCGCCGCCGAGCCGCGGCCCGGCGGCGGGCTCATCGTGCGGGTGTGGCTGCCGGTGCGGGTGTGACCGCGCGGCCTAAGATCGAGGCATGATTATCGCGTTCTCTGTGACTCCGATCGGTGTCGGCGAAGGCGTCAGCGAGTATGTGGCTGACGCGGTGCGGGTGGTGCGCGAGAGCGGCCTGCCCAACTCCACCGACGCGATGTTCACGAGCATCGAGGGCGAGTGGGACGAGGTGATGGCGGTGGTGAAGGCCGCCGTGGACGCGGTGGCCGCCAAGGCGCCGCGGGTGAGCGTGGTGCTGAAGGCGGACATCCGGGCCGGCGTCACCGATGGCCTGACGGCGAAGGTGGCCGCGGTCGAGGCGAAGCTCGCCGAGGGCTGATTCGCTGGGGATGCGCTGGCGGTGCGCCGGGATGCACTAGCGGCGCACTGACTGTGCGTCGCTGACGCGCGATGGTGCCCCGGCGGCGTGCCGAAGATAGGCCGGGGGATACGCCAGAGGTGGGCCGGAGACGCGCTGGAGGTGCCCCGGCGATGTGCTGGCGGCGGGCCGGAGATGCGCCGGGGATGCGCGGGCGCTGCGCCGGTGGTCGGCCACAGATCGGCGGAATACTCCGATCCGGTGGTCTTTGAGCGTGGCGGCGCCGGCTCCGCCTCGCGAACGGGTGACTGTGCGGAGCGGCATTTTCCCTATATGTCCGCTTCGGCGCGATGATCGGCAGTGTGCTGAATCACCTTCACCCCATCCCGCGCCGGGTCCGGCGGGCCGTCGTCGCCGCGGTGGCCGCGGCCCTGGCGTTCGTCGGCATCGCAGGTCCCGCCGACGCGCACGTGCGGCTCTCGCACCAGGTCGACATCACGGCCGTGGAGCCGCTGACCTACGACGTCGACACGCACGGCGCCCTGGCCGCCGGCGTCGTCCACCTCCGGTTCGAGAACCACGGCTCCGATCTGCACCAGGCGCAGCTGTTCCGGCTCAACGACGGTGTCACGTTCGCGCAGTGGCAGGCGGACATCCACGGCCCGAACGCGAACGCGGCGCTGTTCGCGGACGGCGTGCCGGCCGGCGGCGCGAACCCCGTCGTCCCGCCGCACGGCCGGCAGGACGTGTGGGACGTCCTGCAGGGCGGCACCTACGTCGTGACCTGCTTCGTGCCCGGCCCGGGCGGCGTGCCGCACATCTTCCTGGGCATGTACAAGTCCTTCGACGTGCAGGGCACGGTGCCGGAGTGGGCCGCGGCCGACGACCGGGAGGCCGCGGAGTCGTCCTTCGTGATCCGGGGCCACGACCTGACCTACACGATGCCGCGGTACCTGGTGCACGGCACCGTGGTCCGGTTCGAGGACACCGACGCCACCGACTACCACGAGGTCAACCTCGGCCGGCTGCTGCCGGGCAAGACGGTCGACGACGCGAAGGCGTGGTTCGTCGCCTCCTCCGCGACGCCGCCGGTGGACCCGGGTCCGCCGCCGTTCGTCTTCGAGGGCGGGCACGGGGCCGTGGCGCCGGGGCACGGCGGCTGGTTCAAGGTCCAGGCCGACCCGGGGCGCTACATCGCCTTCTGCCTGGTGCCGGACGACAAGACCGGGCTGCCGCACGCGGCCATGGGGATGGTCGTCGGGCTGACGGTCCTCGGTTGATCCTGTGTGATCCTCTCGGCGGCTTCCTCAGTCCGTGAGGAGTTCCGCCATGGCGTTGCGCAGTTGCCCCCAAGGGAACTGCGCAACGCCGTCTTCCGGCTGGATGAAGCGGACGCCGCTCTCGAAGAGCAACTGCGCGTGGCCGTCGAACGCCGGGTGCTTCTGCAGCTCGTCCTTGGCCCACACCGTCGCCGCGATGGGAAGGCCCGCGCCCAGGTTCTCGTTGAGGATTCCCAGGACCAGGGTGTCGGAGATGCCCAGGGCCCACTTGTTGAGGGTGTTGAACGTCGCCGGCGCGACCATGATCGCGTCCGGTGACGGCAGCACGTCCGGTTCCCCGGGCTGGCGCTGCTCCACGCGGACCGGATAGCCGGTCGCGATCGAGACCGCCGCGGGGTCCAGGAAACGCTCTCCGGCCGGCGTGCACAGCACGCACACGGTCCAGCCGTCGGCCTGCAGGCCCGGCACCGCCTCGGGGTGGGACAACAGCTCGGCCGCGGGCGGGGCGCCGCAGGCGACGAGGTAGAGCACTGGCACAGGGAACCTCCCGGCTCGTCGGGGACATTCTGTCGTCCGTACGCGAACGCCACGGCGCCGGGGCGGACGATGGACCCGCATTCGGGATGTTCCTCATTGACCGCATTGTGAGGCCTGGCATGGTGACCTACGAGCAGGAACCCGACGGCGGGCGGATCCGCCGGCTGCGCAGACGCGCCGGCCTGACGCAGTCCGAGTTCGGACAGCTCATGGGTCGGTCCCAGGGCTGGGTGTCGGGCATCGAGAACGGCGACCTGGAGCTCGATTCGGTGACCCTGATCGTACGCGCCGCGAGTGTCCTGAAGGTCTATCCCAACGAAATCACCGGCCGCCCCTACGACCCCGGCACCCCCGCCGAGGACCGCGGGCACCGCGCGATCCCCGCCATCCGGCGCGTGGTCTCGCGGCACGACCTCCCGCCGGACTGGCCGGTGGAACCGCGGTCGCGCCGGGAGCTGGAGGCCGCGGTGGAGCACCTGGCGGTGCTGCGCATGGCGGCGCGCTACGCCGACCTCGGGGAGGCCGCGCCGAACCTCATCCGGGAGATCCACGCGGCGGCCTACGTGGCCCCGGCAGGCGAGGAATCGGAGCGATTACACGGCCTCCTCGCGCGCGCTTACAAGGAAGCCGACACGGTCGCCCACGAACTGGGCTACGACGACCTCTCCACGCTCACCACAGAGCGTTTCCGCGCCGCGGCGGACCGCGCCGGGGACCCGTGCCTGTCAGCGGTCTTCGACTACCTCCGGGTGCGCGATCTGTGGGCCGCTGACCTGTGGCCCGACGCGCTGGACCTGATCGACGGCGCGATCGGTTTCGTCGGCGAACCGCGCCAGAAGGAGCAGGCGTCGGTGTGGGGCTCGCTCCAACTCCGCGCGGCGATCACCGCGGCGCTGTCGTCCAAGGAGGACGAGGCCTGGCAGCGGATCCGCCTGGCCGACGAGACCGCGCACCGCCTCGGCGAGGGGTACGACCCGTACAAGCTCGCCTTCTGCCCGGCCAACGTCGAACTGCACAAGCTCGCCGTGGCCGTGGAGATCCGGGATGGGGCGCGCGCCGTCGCGCTGGCGTCCCAGACCAGGATGCCGGCGAACTTCCCGGCCTCCCGCCGCGGCCGCTTCCACCTGGACGCCGCCCGCGGCTGGATCTACTACGGCGGCTACGACCAGGCGCTGGACGAGATCGAGCGGGCCGAGCGCATCGCACCGCTGCTGGTGCGCAACAACCCGGTCGCGAAGGCCGCCGTGCGCTCGCTGCTGAGCCACGAGCGGCGCAGCCAGCGGGAGCGGCTGCGGCGCATGGCGGGGCGGATGCACATCTCTTGAAGCGGTTTCGGGAGCGCGTCCAGGGAGAAGGCGCGCAGCGGGTCGCTCTATGAGCGCGGGATGACCATCCGCCCTGTCAGTCGATGCGCCGCAGTTCCTCGCGGTACCGCTTCCCGTTGGCCACGTACCGGGCGACCGCGTCGTCGAAACTGCCCGGGGGCACCGCGTTCTCGCGGATCTTCGCCGGGACGCCGAGGGCCATGGCGCCGGAGGGGACTTCCACGTTGTTGCTCACGACAGCGTTCGCCCCCACCAGCGCCCCTTTGCGCACCACGGCCCGGTGCAGCACCACGGAACCCGATCCGATCAGACAGCCGTCCTCCACCACGCACCCCTCCAGATGGGCGATGTGACCAACGACACAGTCCGATCCGATCACTGTGGGCAAGGTCTCAGTGGCGTGCACCACCGTGCCGTCCTGAATCGACGTACGGTCGCCCACGGTGATCCGTCCGTAGTCGCCGCGCAGTACCGCACCAGGCCATACTGTGCTGCCGGCACCGACGCTGACCTGGCCGATGACGGTCGCGTCCGGGTGGATGTAGGCCTCGGGGTGGATTTCCGGCACTGCGTCGCCGATTGCGTAGACGGCCATGGTTCGTCATCCTTCCTGGGCGTGGCTGCTGTGATGTCCGGAACGAAACGGGACGAGATGGGACGCACGGGGCCGCGGGTCAGCCCTCCGGATCACCTGTTCGGGTCTGTTCCGGGGTGTCGATTGCGTAACGGGTCTTGAAGTACGGCACAATCTGCGCTTCAGCGGGCACAATTGCGCTCCTTTCCGCGTTACTGCGCTGACGGCGAAACGCCGACGGCGCCCGAGCGCAGACGGTAGCGCACCGCTTGTGCCGGCCGCGTCGGGGCGCCACCGCCGTCGCCGCACTGAACACAGCACCAACACGACGACGAAACAGCCGTCAGGGGAGAGGGATCAACAATGGCTACCGACTACGACACACCGCGCAAGACCGACGACGACCTCAACGAGGACAGCCTGGAGGAGTTGAAGGCCCGCCGCACCGACAAGGCTGCGGGCCTGGCCGACCTGGACGAGGGCGACAACGAGTCGCTCGAACTCCCCGGCGCTGATCTGTCCAACGAGGAACTGTCGGTGCGAGTGCTGCCACGGCAGGCGGACGAGTTCACGTGCACCAGCTGCTTCCTGGTGCACCACCGCAGCCAGCTCGCGCGTGAGAAGGGCAACGAGATGATCTGCAAGGACTGCGCCTGACCGCGTCGTCGCGAGGTAGTCTCTGCGCCCCTGGGCCCCGCGTTCGCGGGGCCTTTACCTTTGTGGCGCCTAATATGGGCTCTGAGAGGGCTCTACGGGCTCTGCGGAGCCCGTAGCGGACGGTCTGGAGGCTCCATCGGGGAGAGGGCCTCGCCCAGGATCTGTGCCGGACCCGGCGCGGGTCAAGGAATGCCGACGGAAGTTGCTGCGAACGGGCGAGTAACGCGTGGGGGGTCGGTGAGCCCGGCCGCGGACCTCAGCGTGCGGAGAGCACCTTCACGAGCTTTTCCGGCCGCCGCGTCGACAGGTACAGGTACGGCGTCGGGTCCTCGGGGTCTGTGACGTCCACCTTTACGGCGGTACTCACGTAGCCGCGTAACAACATGAACGCGCGCGCGTCGGCTTCTGTGGTCCGCAGCCGTCGTGCTGCCTCGGCGTCCAGGGCGGTGGCAGCCCCGAGCGCCGTGAGGGGCAGACGTGCCGGGCCGGCTTCCAGGAACCCGTCGTGGACGCGCACTCCGACGCGTCCGTAGGCGACGACCAGCGCACCGCACAGTGCCGCCGTGACGATCGCCGCCGCCAGGGCCGCGGCCGGGTTCACGCGGAGAAAGACGAGCCCGCCCATGATGCCGGCCATCGCGGTGACCGCCCACCAGCCGGCGGGCGCGGTGAGGTGCTCCTCGAAAGTGCCGGCCTTGGTGCTGACCTCAGAGCCGACCTCAGAGCCGACCTCAGTGCTGGCCTTGGCCTTGTCTGCCATGCCGACAATCTCCCACATCCTTCTGAGGAGACCGTCACCGGTCCTGGACCGCCCCCTCCCTTCCGGCGCCGGCCGCGTCCCATCCGGGGATCTCGGTGATGGAATCCGGCTCCACATCCCACTCCCGGCCGCCGCCGGGCGGGCGGAGCCAGGCCCGGGCCCGGGTGTAGGCCATCAGTCGGCCGATCCGGCCGCCGGCGTCGCGGACGAGGGCGCCGATCTCCGGGAGGTCGTCCGTTTCAGGGCTCTTCATGGACTTCATACCCAGGAAGGTAGGACGCGGCCGCGACCTGGATATCAGCCACGGTGATACGAGACGGATACGGAGGGTGTCCGCCGGGGGCCACGGTCGGCCTCCCGTCCGGGTGTGAGCGTGGCCACGCCGATCAGACGCGCCGCGGTCGTGCCGGTAGATTCCTCATCGTGAGACCTGCCTCCACGACTCCGCCGGCCGACGCTGTGATGCCGGACAAGCACCCGAACGCCCCCGCACCGGGAACCAAGCTCGGCTCGCACTACTCGCGCTGCTTCGGCTGCGGCGACGACGCGCTGGGCGGCCTGCGGGTGTCCTCGACGGTCGGCGAGGGACTGAGCGTCACCACCGAGTTCACCGTCACCGACAACCACCAGGGCGCACCGGGCCTGGCCCACGGCGGCCTGCTCGCCCTCGCCTTCGACGAGGCGCTGGGCGCCGTGAACTGGCTGATCGGCGCGATCGCCGTCACCGGCCGCCTGGAGACCGACTACCTGCTGCCGGTCCCGGTCGGGACCACGCTGCACATCACCGCGCAGTGCGACGGCATCTCCGGCCGCAAGATCTACACCTCGGCCGTCGGCCGCCTGGACGGGCCCGAGGGCGAGGTCGCGGTCCGGGCGACCGCGATCTTCATCCGGGTCGAGGTCGACCACTTCCTGAACAACGGCCGCCTGGAGGACGTGCAGGAGGCCATGCACGACCCCGAGCAGCTCCGGGCGGCGCGCGCTTTCGAGGTCAACCCGTAGTGCCCGGGGTCGACGTCCTCATCCGGCGGCTCGACGACGCCCTGCCGCTGCCCTCGTACGCCCATCCGGGGGACGCCGGGGCCGATCTGCTGACCACCGTGGACGCCACCCTGGCCCCCGGCGAGCGGGCCGTGCTGCCCACCGGCGTGGCCATCGCGCTGCCCGACGGCTACGCCGCCTTCGTGCACCCGCGCTCGGGCCTGGCCGCGCGCTGCGGGGTCGCGCTGGTCAACGCCCCGGGCACGGTGGACGCCGGGTACCGCGGCGAGATCAAGGTCATCCTGGTGAACCTGGACCCGGTGCACCCGGTGACGCTCAAGCGGGGCGACCGGGTGGCGCAGCTTGTAGTACAAAGGGTCGAGAGGGCGGTCTTCCACGAGGTCGCCGAACTCCCGGGCTCGCATCGCGGTGAGGGTGGTTTCGGTTCGACGGGCACGGCTGCGGGAACACCTGCCTAGGTTCTGTTAGTTCAATGGATACAGATCCCGTGCGTTCCCGGGGAGAGGCCGAGTGACGGTACTCTCACCGAGGTCTCGCGTGACGACCGTGCACCAAACCGGCCCTGGAGTGGGCCGGGGTAGAACCGTGTCCGTCGGCGTGGCCTTGCCGGCCCTGGCGGCCGGGGCGGGTGGCGCCCCGTGGAGTAGAGCGTTGCGTCTCAGGGCGCAGAGATAGAGAGAGTGGGAAGCCGTGGTTTTCCGACGCGGACAGAAGGGCGACGCGGACCGCCGCGACAAAGTGAGCGAGGCGGACGCCTACGGCGACCTGAGCGAGATCAAGGACGAGGAGCGCAAGATCAGCCTCGCCGACGTCTCGCGGGCTGCGGGCCCCTGGGACTTCAACGAGGTCGAGGACCCCAAGGCCGGCCGTGTCGACCTCGGCGCGCTCCTGGTGCCGGCCGTGGAGGGCATGGAACTGCGGCTGGAGATGGCCGACGCCGAGCAGGTGATCGCGGCCACGGTCGTGGCCCGGCAGTCCGCGGTGCAGCTGCAGGCGTTCGCCGCGCCGCGCAGCGAGGGCATCTGGGCCGAGGTCCGCGCGGAGATCGCTCTGGAGATCTCCAAGCAGGGCGGCACCGTCGACGAGCGCGAGGGACCCTTCGGCATCGAGCTGCGGGCCCAGGTGCCGGTGCAGGCGCCGGACGGCAGCCGCGGCATCCAGCTGGTCCGCTTCATCGGCGTGGACGGCCCGCGGTGGTTCCTGCGCGGCGTGGTCTCCGGGCAGGGCGCGGTGCAGCCCAAGGAGGCCCTGGACATAGAGCACGTGTTCCGCGACACCGTGGTCAGCCGCGGCAACTCCCCGATGGCCCCGCGCGACCCGATCCCGCTGCGGATGCCCGCCGAGGCGCAGCAGGCCATGCAGCAGCAGGCCGCGCCGGAGGACGCCGAGGGCAACCAGTACACGCAGGGCGACCTGGACCCGTTCCAGCGCGGGCCGGAGATTACCGAGCGGCGGTAGACAGAGCTCACCGAGCGGCGATAGGCGGAGCTCACCGCGTGGCGGTAATCCGGGCTTATCGGGCGGCGGCAATCCGCTCCCCGGAGTGATTGGTGGGCCGAGCAGTCCTGTTCGGTACAGCTCGGCCCGCTACAGTTCGCAGTATGTCCTTGGAGAGCGGCCAGCGTGCCGAACCGATGAGCCGGCCCCGGCACGCGGCGCCGGGCACCGAGGTCCTGGCCGGCGACGGAGCCCTCAGCCAGGCCGAGCGGGACGCGCAGGCCAAGCAGGCCGAGACCAAGGCCTATGAGGACGCCGTCAAGAAGGCGTTCGGCGGCAAGATGGGGATGGCCGACGCCGGGCTCCCGGCGATCTGCTTCCTGATCGTCTACACCGCGACCAACCACCTCAACCCCGCGGTCATCGGCTCGGTGGCCGTGGCGCTGGTGATGTTCGTCATCCGGCTGCTGCGCAAGGAGACCCTGCAGCACGCGCTGTCCGGCCTGTTCGGCGTCATCGTGTGCGCGGCGTTCGCGAAGTTCTCCGGTCATGCGCAGAACTACTACCTGCCGGGCATCCTGATCAACCTCGGCTCGTTCCTGCTCTTCTCGATCACCGCGCTGGTGCGCTGGCCGATCGCGGGCCTGATGATCGGCCCGATCACCGGCGAGATGACCACCTGGCGCCAGGTGCCGGGACGGCTGAAGGCGTTCACCAAGGCCACGTGGCTGCTGGCCGGGCTGTTCGCGGTGAAGCTGGCGGTGCAGGTGCCGCTGTACCTGACGCACCACACGACGGCGCTCGGCGTGGCCCGGCTCGCGCTGGGTTACCCGCCGTACCTCGCGTGCCTGTACATCGCGTGGCAGTGGATCAAGAACGCGCCGCCGCCGGTGATGCCGGTGACCGACGAGGACGAGGACGAGTCCGACGGCGGGGCGGCTGCGGAGACCGCGGGAATGACCGCGGCAGAGCAATAGCTCGCCAACGCTTAAGCGAACCGCACAGGGAGTCCCTACGCAGGGGCTCCCTTTTCGCGCACCCCCACGCGCATCCCCTCCACGAGGACCGCGGCGATCTGGGTCCCGACAACGTCGGAGTCCACCTGCGGCCGCTCCGGGTCGCGGGCCAGCCGCAGTCCCGCCGACAGCGCGCCGAACAGTGCGTGGCGCAGGACGTCGGAGGCCACGTCGCCGCGGAGTTCGCCGGCCGCCTGGCCGTCCTCGATCAGCTCGTCGACGCGGGCGACGAGGCCGTCGACGTCCTGGGTGTGCGGAGTCTGCAACACGATCGGGTAGTCGGCGCCGATCCTGGCCAGCTCCCGGATCAGGCGCGCCAGCGTCGCGGCCGCGCCGTCGCCGGCGGCCCGCGCGTGGCCGAGGGCCGCCGCGAACTCCTTGGCCGCCTCGTGGCCGATCGCCTCGACCAGCGCCACCCTGGTCGGGTAGCAGCCGTAGACGGTCGGGCGGGCCAGCTGGGCCTCGTCGGCGACCTGCTGCATGCTCGCCGCCGGATCGTCGGCCAGGACGCGGGCCGCGGCCAGGAGGATCCGCCGGTGGGGAGCGCCCAGTTGGTGTGGTTCCATCTCATTTGCCACCGTACAGAAGCAAAGGTCCGCAGGAGCGAACTCCTGCGGACCTTTACGTGTACATCGCTATAGCGTTTCCGCTCAGGACGCGGGCGCCGCAGCGGGGGAGAGCAGTTCCTCGAGTTCTTCCTCGCGGTCCACATGCGCCACGAACAGCAGCTCGTCCAGCGCCGCCAGCGGCTCCTCGGCCGTCGGGATCAGCACCCGGCCGCCGCGGATGATGGTCACCAGCGCGGTGTCCTCGGGCCAGTCGACCTCGCCGACCGTGACGCCGACCAGCGCGGTGTCCTTCGGCAGGGTCAGCTCGACCAGGTTCGCGTCGCCCTGGCTGAAGCGGAGCAGGCGCACCAGGTCGCCGACCGAGACCGCCTCCTCGACCAGCGCCGAGAGCAGGCGCGGGGTGGAGACGGCGACGTCCACGCCCCACTTCTCGTCGAACATCCACTCGTTCTTGGGGTGGTTGATGCGCGCCACCACGCGCGGCACCCCGTACTCGGTCTTGGCCAGCAGCGACACGACCAGGTTGGCCTTGTCGTCGCCGGTGGCCGCGACCACCACGTTGCAGCGCTGCAGGGCCGCCTCGTCCAGCGAGGAGATCTCGCAGGCGTCGGCCAGCAGCCACTCGGCCGTCGGCAGGCCCTCCACGGCGATCCGCGACGGGTCGCGGTCGATCAGCAGGACCTCGTGGCCGTTCTCCAGCAGCTCCTTGGCGATGGAGTTGCCGACGTTGCCGGCTCCGGCGATTGCGACACGCATCAGGCGCCCGGTCCCTTCGCGAAAGCTTCCTCGACCCGGGCGACGTCCGCCGGGTGCACCATGACCTGGACCAGGTCGCCGTCCTGCAGGACGGTGTCGGAGGCGGGCAGCACGGCCTCGCCGAGCCGGGTCAGGAACGCCACCCGCTGGCCGGTGGAGTCCTCCAGCTTGACCACCCGGTGGCCCATCCACGCCGGCGAGGTGTGCACCTCGACCAGCGCCACCTGGCCGCTGGGGTCGCGCCAGATCTCGGTGGAGCCGGTGGGCAGCAGCCGGCGCAGCATCTGGTCGGCGGTCCAGCGCACGGTGGCCACCGTGGGGATGCCCAGGCGCTGGTATATCTCCGCGCGGCGCGGGTCGTAGATGCGCGCGCAGACGTTCTCCACGCCGAAGTTCTCGCGGGCCACCCGCGCGGCGATGATGTTCGAGTTGTCGCCGCTGGACACCGCCGCGAAGGCGCCGGCGTCCCCTATCCCCGCCTCGGCGAGGGTGTCGCGGTCGAATCCGGCCCCGGTCACCCGGCGGCCGCCGAAGTGCGGGCTGAGCCTGCGGAAGGCCCCGGGGTCCTGATCGATGACCGCGACCGTGTGGCCGAGATCCTCCAGGCTGTGCGCCAGGGTGGAGCCCACCCGGCCGCACCCCATGATGACGACGTGCACGTTCGACCCTCTCGGGAGACTTCGGACGACGGATTTTCGATGTTCGTAACTCGACGGTACTACGGGGCGTGAGCCCCTGTTTCCGGGCCTCGATGTCCGGCGGCGGTCCTGCTTGCCGGAACCCCCGGGAATCAATCATCGCGCGGTGAGCGGACCCGACTACCCCTAGGCTGGCGATGTGAAACGACCTGCTGACCGCCGCACCGCCGCTCCCGCCGCCCCCGAACGCCGTTCCGGAGGTCACGGCGGCGCCCGCCGCGCCTCCGTGGAGCGCGGTCCCGGCGACGCGGTCGGGACCCGGATCGAGGTCGAGGTCGGGGCGCCCGGACACGGCGGTTTCTGCGTCGCGCGGCACGAGGGGCGTGCGGTGTTCGTGCGGCACGCGCTGCCCGGCGAGCGGGTGGTCGCGGAGGTGACCGAGGGGGACTCCAAGGACTCGTTCTGGCGCGCCGACGCGGTCGAGGTCCTGGAGGCCTCCGAGGACCGCGTGGAGGCGCCGTGCGAGTACGCGGGGCCGGGCCTGTGCGGCGGCTGCGACTGGCAGCACGCGAGCTACGAGGCGCAGCTGCGGATCAAGGGCGAGGTCGTCGCCGAGCAGCTGCGGCGGCTGGCGAAGCTGGAGCGCGAGGTCGTCGTCGAGGAGGTCGCCTCGCCGTTCGGCTGGCGGACCCGGGTGCAGTTCGCGGTGGATCCCGAGGGGAGCCTGGGATTCCGCAAGCACCGCTCCCATGAGGTGGTCCCTGTTGAGGAGTGCGCTATTGCGTCCTCCGGTGTGGACGAGGTCGGCGCTCTGCAGAGGAACTGGCCGGGCATGGAGACGGTCGAGGTGATCGCCGCGACGGGCTCCGCGGACCGGGCTCTGGTGGTCACGCCCAAGCGCGGCGAGCAGATGCCCTATGTGGATGCTGACGTAAAGGTGTCCGTTCTCCGGGGCGTCTCCAGGAACACGCACATCTCCGGTGTGCAGCGCATCCATGGACGTCCTTATGTACGCGAGGTCGCCGAGGGCCGCACCTGGCGGGTCAGCGGAAGCGGCTTCTGGCAGGTGCACCCGGCGGCTCCGGATGTCCTGACGGAAGCGGTTCTGGACTTTCTGAAGCCGCGCGCGGGTGAGTCCGCGTTGGACCTTTACTGCGGTGTCGGCTTGTTCGCGGTGCCGCTGGCGGAGGCGGTCGGCGAGGACGGCACCGTGCTGGCCGTGGAGCTGGACCGGCAGGCGGTCAAGGACGCCGCGCACAACCTCGGGTTCGTGGAGGACGAAGAGGAGAGCACGGAGTTCCCGTGGGTGGACCTCGTGGAAGGCTCTGTGGACGAGGTCCTCGCCGACGACAGTTATGCGCCGGACAGCGCCGACCTCGTGGTCCTGGACCCGCCGCGCGCCGGCGCCGGACGTGACGTCTGCGCCCGGATCGCCGCTCTGGCGCCGCGTGCCGTGGCCTACGTGGCCTGTGACCCGGCTGCCCTGGCGCGGGACGTCGCCTATTTCGCGGACGCCGGCTATGAGTTGACGAACCTGCGCGCCTTCGATCTGTTCCCCATGACTCGGCATGTGGAATGCGTGGCGCTCTTGGAACCCGCGCAGCGATAGCATCTACCCATCGCGACTGGCGCAGAACGCACGCTTTTCTCCGGGGATGTCTCCGGGGCGGAGGGTGTGGAGGTGGAAGCGACCACCGGGAAGCGATCGATGTAGCGGGCACCGCGCGCCTGGGTGTCCTTCCGGACGATGACGCCCGAGGAGGCATCACATGCACTCGCCCGCCATTCCCGAGCTCGCCCAGGAAGACCCGCAGATCGCCGGTCTGATCGAGGACGAAGCGCGCCGCCAGTTCGAGAAGATCCGCATGATCGCGTCGGAGAACTACGTCTCCGCCGCGGTCCTGGAGGCTTCCGGCACGGTCCTGACCAACAAGTACTCCGAGGGCTACGCCGGCCGCCGCTATTACGAGGGCCAGCAGTTCATCGACCCGATCGAGAACATCGCGATCGAGCGGGCCAAGGAGCTGTTCGGCGCGGACCACGCCAACGTGCAGCCGTACTCCGGCTCGCCGGCGAACCTCGCGGTGTACCTGGCGTTCCTCAAGCCCGGCGACACCTTCATGGGGGCCGGCCTGGCCGCCGGCGGCCACCTCACGCACGGCTCGCCGGTGTCGGTGACCGGCAAGTGGTTCAACCCGGTGGCCTACGGGGTCTCCCGCGAGACCGGCATCGTGGACATGAACGAGGTCCGCGACCTGGCCCTGAAGGAGCGCCCGAAGCTGATCTTCTGCGGCGGCACCGCGATCCCGCGCACCATCGACTTCCCGGCCTTCGCCGAGATCGCCAAGGAGATCGGCGCGATCCTGGTCTCCGACATCGCGCACATCGCCGGCCTGGTCGCCGGCGGCGCGCACCCCTCGCCGGTGGGCTACGCGGACGTCATCACCACGACCACGCACAAGACCCTGCGCGGTCCGCGCGGCGCGATGATCCTGACCACCGAGGAGTACGCGACGCCGATCGACAAGGCCGTGTTCCCCGGCCTGCAGGGCGGCCCGCACAACCACACCACGGCCGGCATCGCGGTGGCGCTGAAGGAGGCCGCGCAGCCGGAGTTCAAGACCTACGCGGCGACCGTCGTGGCGAACGCCAAGGCGCTGGCCGCCGGGCTCACCGAGCGCGGCTGGGACCTGGTGTCCGGCGGCACGGACAACCACCTGATCCTGGCCGACCTGACGCCCAAGGGCGTCACCGGCAAGGTGGCCGCCAAGGCGCTGGACGCGGCCGGGATCGAGCTGAACTACAACTCGGTGCCGTTCGACCCGCGCAAGCCCTTCGACCCCTCGGGCATCCGGCTCGGCGCCGCCGCGATCACCACGCGCGGGCTGAAGCCGGAGCAGATGGGGCAGGTCGCGCAGTGGATGGACGAGACCGTGCAGGCCGCGGCCAAGGGCGACACCGAGGCGTACCCGCGGATCGCCGGGCAGGTGCGCGAGCTGATGGCGCAGTACCCGATGCCGGGTTGGGCAGCGGTCTGATTTACGACTGAGGGGCGCCCACAGGTGTGGGCGCCCCTCAGCGTTTCAGCGGGATGGGCGGCTGCGCGGCTTGAGGCGGATTCCTGGTAACGGCGGCGCGGGGATGCGCTCCTCGACTGTGTGCCCTGCGATGTCCGGGAAGCGCTCCAGGTTGCGCTTCTCCCAGTCGTCGCGGGCTTCCTCGATGTCCTCGTGGGAGCGCCCCACGAAGTTCCACCACATGACGATGTCCTCGCGGAACGGTTCGCCGCCCAGCAGGATCAGGTGCGCGCCGGCGCGGCTGGTGAGCGTCAGCTCGCTGCGTCCGGTGCCCAGGTAGAGGAGCGGCCCTGGCGGGACGTCGGTCTCTGCGTCGGCGTCGGCGTCAGCGTCGGCATTGACCACGCTCAGGTCGCCGTCGATCACCATCACGGCGTGCTCGTGGTAGTGGGTCAGCGGGATCGTCGCCGCCGCGCCGGGGTTGAGGGTGATGTCGGCGCCGAGGATCGGGGAGTAGGTGGTCGCCGGGGAGGTGACGTCGTCCAGCGTGCCGAGGAAGACCAGGGCGCGCAGGCCGGGGAGTTCGTAGACCGGCAGTTCCCGGTGCTGCTCGAAGTGCGGTGCGGTGTCGCGGTGCTCGCGCGGCAGCGCGGTCCACAACTGCAGGCCGTGTCCCACTTGGCCGGCCTCGATACCAATCTCCGAGTGCGCGATGCCGCGGCCGGCGGTCATGATGTTCAGCTGGCGCGGCCGCACCACGACGTCGGAGCCGACGCTGTCGCGGTGCCGCACGTCGCCCTGGAACGGCCAGGTGACGGTCTGCAGGCCGATGTGCGGGTGCGGGTTGACGTTCATCGCCGAGGCCTGCGGTCCGAAGTGGTCCAGGAAGCACCAGGCGCCGACGGTGGGCAGCACGCGCTGGGGCAGGGCGCGCATCACGTGCACGCCCCGGACGCCGCCGAGCGGGACGTCGCGGGCTTCGTGGAACTCGACGACCGGGCCCGGGTCGTCCTTGGCCGGGCAGTCCTGCTCGGCGGGGTTCGCTTCCAGGTCGCTCACGGCGCGGGCCACTCCACGTGCTGGTCGTACTCGGGGTGCTTGCGCAGGTAGGCGGCGATGAAGGGGCACACCGGGATGATCTGCTCCCCGCGCGCCACGGTCGCGTCCAGCGCCTGCCGCGCCAGCACCGACCCCAGGCCCTTGCCCTCGAACTTCGGCTCGATCTCGGTGTGCACGAAGACCGTGCCCCCGGCGCGGCGCCGGTAGGCGGCGAAGCCCGCCAGTTCGTCGCCGTACCAGATCTCGAAGCGGTCGTCGAGTTCGTTGTCGACGACCTCGGGCTGTACCGCCTCGTCAACCAGTGTGGGCTCTTCAGTCATGATGCCGATGCTAACGCTGAGGGTCGGGGTGTGCCTCGGCGAGCAGCGCCAAGGCTTCGCGGGCGACGGCGGCCGCGTCGACGAGGTGCAGCGCCGGATCGCTGGCCCACACGGTCTTGATCCGGCCGGGCTCGGTCCACGGTCTCTCGAAGCGCACGGTCACCCGGCCCAGACCGCTGCCCTGGACCCAGCCGCTGCCGAACTCGTCGTGCGCGACGTCCTGCCCCGGCAGGAAGCGGCGCTCGCTGACCGCCGTCTCGACCGCACCGCGCGTCCCGGGCGGCAGCGGGCCGAACTGGCGCGGCGAGCGTTCGCCCTCGACGGTGTCGACCGGGGTCGTGACGTCGGCCGGGTCGGGTCCGGGATCCGGCTCGGGTGCCGGTTCGGATTCGGATTCGGATTCGGATTCGGGGTCTGGTTCGGGTTCAGGTCCGGGTTCGATGACCGTGCCCCGCGGCATGTCGAAGTCGCCGTCCTCGGCCGCCGGCCCCGGCTCCGCCGCCTGGTCCCAGAAGTCCAGCGCGGTCTCCAGCTCGTCGTCGGCGGCGAACAGGTCGAGCTGGGCCCACTCGGCCAGGCCGGACAGGCCCACGCCGAGCAGCCGGACGCCCGGGACGGTCTGGGTGGCGGCGGCCACCGCGCCGGGGAGCATGCGGTGCGTGGCCGCGCGGATGGTCGCGGGGTCGTCGGTCGGGTTGGGCGTGGTCTCGCTGCGGGACACGGTCGTGAAGTCGTGGCCCCGCACCTTGATCGTGATGGTCCGCCCCGAGCGGCCGGCCTTGCGGATCCGGCTGCCCAGCCGGGTCACCAGGTCGTCCATGTGCGCGGTGATGGTCGCGGGGTCGAGCAGGTCCTCGGCGTAGGTGTCCTCGACGCTCACCGATTTCATCTCGCGGTCGGTGCTGATGTCGCGGTCGTCCTGACCTCGGGCGATCGCGTAGAGGGTGCCGCCGTAGGAGGCGCCCACGACGGCGGTCAGTTCGTTCCGGCTCAGGGTGCGCAGCTCGGCGACCGTGGTGGCGCCGATCTTCCGGAGCCGGTCCGCGGTGGCCGGGCCGACGCCCCACAGGGCGCGGACCGGCAGCGGGTCCAGCCAGGTCTGCTCGGTCCCGGGTTCGATGACGACCAGACCGTCCGGCTTCTCGGCGTCCGAGGCGATCTTGGCGATGAGTTTGCTGGTCCCGGCACCGACGGAGGCGGTCAGGCCGGTCTCGGTCTTGATGCGGTCCCGCAGTTCTGCTGCTATCTGCTGTGCTCTCAGTGTCGCAGAATGCGTGCTTTCGCTGTCAAGTGGTTCGAATAAGTGTGATATGTCGATGAACGCCTCGTCCAGGCTGAGCGGCTCGACCAGCGGCGACAGCTCGTGCATCAGGGCCATGACCCGCTCGCTGTACGCCTGGTACGCGCCGAAGCGGGGGATCAGGTACGCGGCGTTCGGCGCGCGGCGGCGGGCGATGCCGGTGGCCAGGGCCGAGTGCACGCCGAAGGCCCGTGCCTCGTACGACGCCGTCGACACCACGCCCCGGTTCCCGATCCCGCCGACCACCACCGGCTTGCCGCGCAGGCTCGGCTTGTGCAGCTGCTCCACCGACGCGTAGAACGCGTCCAGGTCGACGTGGAAGATCGAGGGCAGCCGGCGCACGTCTCCATCGTGCACCGGGCCACTGACATCTGCTGGCAGTGACAGGAGCGGACAGGAGTGACAGGTGGGGCGGGGCGCCGCGGGTCCGCTCGGGTGACCCGGGGCCCGCGACCGGCCATGACGCCCCGCGAGACACCCCAGACCGGTGTCCGCTCGGTCCACTACGCTGGCACTGAGGCCTCAGCAGGCTTCACCGTGACACCAGAAAGCTCCACCGTGACCCCGACCGGTTTCACCCAGACACCGGACCAGGCTTCACCGAGACAGCAAACCGTCCGAGGCCCCGCCGAGCCCGAGCCGACCCGCAGGAGTGCACCCCTCATGGCCGACAGCGCCGCCAGCGCGACCGCCACGCCCGCCGCCCAGGGACCCGAAGGCGCCGCCGCGGGACCGGGCGGATCCGCCGGTCCGGCCGCGGCCCGCCGCGCCCAGGCCCGCACCGCGGTGCTGTGGCAGGCCGTGCGCACCGTCCTCGACGACTCCGCGCCCCGCGACGTGCTCGACGTCGGCGGCGGCACCGGCGGCTTCGCCGTGCCGATCGCCGAGCTCGGGCACCGGGTCACCGTCGTCGACCCCAGCCCCGACGCGCTGGCCGCGCTGGAGCGCCGCGCCGCCGAGTCCGGCGTGCCCAAGGAGGCGCTGCGCGCCGTCCAGGGCGACCTGGCCGGGCTGCTGGAGCACGTCGAGCCCGCGAGCGTGGACCTGGTCCTGTGCCACGGCGTCCTGGAGATGGCCGACGATCCGGCGGCCGGCCTGGCGACGGTCGCCGACGTGCTGCGCCCCGGCGGCGTGGTGAGCGTGCTGGCGGCCAACCGCGCCGCCGCCGTGGTGGCCCGCGCGCTCGGCGGCCACTTCGCGGAGGCCCGGCGCGCGCTGGCCGACCCGACCGGCCGCTTCGGCCCCCAGGATCCGCTGGCCGCCCGCTTCGACGAGGAGCAGCTCACCCGGCTGCTGGGCGACGCGGGGCTGGTGGTGCAGTCGGTGCACGGCGTGCGAGTCTTCACGGACCTGGTGCCCGGGGCGCTGGTGGACGCCGACCCGCAGGCCGCCTCCGACCTCGCGGCGCTGGAGGCGGCGGTCGCCGACCGCCCGGAGTTCCGCGCGGTGGCCGGCCGGCTGCACGTGCTGGCGCGCAAGAGCGCGGCGTAGGCGGCTCGGCCCGTGCCGGCCTTCTCAGCGTTCTCAGCCTTCCCGGTGGACTCACAAGATCACTTCTTGATAATTGCTGACAACCGATCTCCCGGCCCCCGGCGGCGAACCTTTTCCGGTCCGGGAACGTTCTTGTAAGGGGTGGATCCGAAAGCACCCCCGACACCGAGATCACCCCATGCGTAGCGCAGCGCATACCAGGGCATCGTTCGGGTGAAGGGGTCAAGGGATCCGTCTTTGATGGGAGCTTTCGTAGACCCCAGGGTCTGCTTATTCTTAAGACAGTCACCGCCGATGGGTGGCTGTGGATGCTGGGAGGATAGGCCAAGTGCCGCTGTCTGATCATGAGCAGCGCCTGCTGGAGCAGATGGAGCGCGCGCTGCACGCGGAGGACCCCAAGTTCGCCTCCGCGCTGCAGGGAGCGGATCTGCGCGCGCTGTTCCGGCGCCGCGCCCTGCTGGCCGTGATCGGGTTCGTGCTCGGCATCGGCGCACTGGTGGCCGGCGTCGTGATCTCCCAGATCCCGCTCAGCGTGGCCGGCTTCGTGGTGATGCTGGGCTGTGCCTGGCTGGCCTACGCGAGCTGGCGCCGGATCCCCGCCCCCGGCGAGATCGTCCCGGTGGCCCGCCGCAAGGTGCGCGCCGCCGCCCGAAAGCCCGGCCGCTCGCCGGGCCAGCCCCGCCAACCGACGATGCGGCGCTTCGAGGAGCGCTGGCAGCGGCGGAGAGACGAGGGCAATCTCTGAGAGCTTGACGGCCGGGTCCCGGAATGGGGCCCGGCTTTTTGTTTTGCGCAAGATCTGCCGACCGGGCACCTGCCGACCACGCCGCCAGCATGCTCGCCGACCGCGCCGCACGCTCGCCCTGTGCATGCTCGCCGGCCGCGCTGCACGCTCGCTGCCCAAATGCCCGCCGACCAGGCCCCGGTCCCGCATCTGCTGACTGGGGCGCCAACTCCGTCGGCAGACATAAAGCCGACGCGGCCGATCCTGAGATCAACCGCGCCGGCCTCGTCATCTCCCCGCTATTGCCGAGTCTTCTCCTCCGATGAGCCCGAAGGCCGCCGACCGCGCGGCGCCCGCGTCCGCAGCAGCGTGCCGGCGCCCTGCACCCGCTCGTACATCCGGCCGGTGAAGTCCTCGCGGCGCTCGCGCAGTGCGGCCAGCGCCGAGGGGGGCATCACCGTGGCCCGGATGCGGGTGCGGCGGGAGACCGGTTCGGCCAGGCCGGCGCGGATCTCCTTCACGTCGTCCATCAGGTCCGGCATCGGCGCGGCGCCGGAGTTCGTCGGGCGGCGCAGGGTGCGGGCGTAGTTGGCGCGTTCGGCCAGGCCGGTGACGCGGCCCATCGCGTCCTGGGCCGGGCGCGAGAGGTGCGCCTGCTTGATGATGCGCTCGGCGCTGCGGCGCGGGGTCTCCGACGTGGGCCAGCTGTAGCCCAGGTCGGTGGCGCTGTCCCGGACCTCGTCCCAGGCCGCGAGGATCTGGCGGCGCTCCCGGTCCTCCTCGGGCCGGCCGGTCGTGGGGGCGTCCGCGGACTCCCATTCCAGGCCGTCCCCGTCCCCGTCCGCGGCGCCGGATTTGCCGCGCCGTCCCGCGCGGCGGCTCAGGCCCGCGGCCAGCTTGCCGCGGGCCCGGCGGCGGGCGATGCGCAGCAGCATCGGCACGGAGGCGATCAGCAGCAGGGCCAGCAGGATGAAGCGCACCGCGATGGCGTAGCCGGATCCGCCGAACAGCCAGTACTCCAGGAAGCGCGGCACGGCGCCGAACCAGCCCAGCCAGCTGAACTTCGGCTTCGGGCCGGACGCCGCGGCGCCGGTGTCGGTGTTGTCGTTGCAGCCGTTGAACTTGCGGATGTTCACCGGGCAGTTGCCGGCCGAGGAGGCGCCGGCGCCCGACGGCGCCGAGCTGCTCGAGCTCTGAGACGGCCCCGTGTTGGTGTTGCCGGTGGCGTTGGTGTTGTAGTTCGGGACCACGCCGTGGCCGCCGCTCTGCGCGGAGTTGGTGATGCCGACCGTCGGCTCGAAGCGGAGCCAGCCGATGCCGTGGAAGAACAGCTCCGGCCAGGCGTGGTAGTCGTGCATCCTGACTTCGTAGTTGCCATCGGTGGTGGGCTGCCCCGGGGTGAAGCCGACCGCGACCCGCGCCGGGATGCCCAGCGAGCGCGCCATCGCGGCCATGGTCTCGGCGTAGAACTGGCAGAAGCCCTTGTTGTTCTTCAGCAGGTATTCCATCCCGCCGACGCCGTTCTCGGACGGGACGTCGAGCGAGTAGGTGAAGCGATTGCCCTTCTGGAAGAAGTCCTGGATCGCCTGGGCCTGGGCGACCGGGTTCGCGATGCCCTTGGCGATGGCCTGGGCCTGTGCGGTCACATCCGCCGGGATGCCGTTCTTGTTCAGGTCCATCGCCAGGTGGTAGGCCGCCTGGTCGTCCGCCGTCACCCCGGTGACCTTGGCCAGGTCGGCGGGGGCGAAGGAGGTCGTGTCGAACACCGTCGCGCTGTACTGCATGCCCTTGTAGACCGAGGCCGAGCCCAGGAGTGCCAGGGAGTCGCGGTCCACCGAGAACCCCTGGACGCTCACCGTCTGGGCCGGGTAGGGCAACGGCAGCGAGCTGATGTCGGTCTTGTCGATCTTGGTCGTCTGGTCGGAGACGTACTTGACCTGCACCTGCACCGTCTTCGGCGGCGTGATGTCGCTGGCGAGCCCGGGGACGGCCGCCGAGACGGTCCCGTCGCCGCCGATCGCCGACAGCTGCCGGTTCGGGTCGGGCGCCCAGGCCACGTCGCCCTTGGCGTCGAACACGTCAAGGGTCTGCAACCGCAGGTACTCCGGCTTGCTCGACGTGTAGTCGAGCACCGGGTCGTCGGACGCCGCCTGCAGGTTCGTCTTCAGGTTCAGCACCTGGCTCAGGCCGTTGCTCTTCTTGTGGCCGGTGCCGTTCCCGTTGCCGCTGTCCGGCCCGATCCCGAACAGGCCGCCGGAGATCGTCGGCAGCAGCACCGGCGCGAGCACCGCGACGATCAGCGCGTACATCGTGATCTGGTGCCCGGTGGCGGCGATCGGACCGGTGTCCACGCGGGCCTTGGGCGCCGCGACCGGCTTGCCGTCGGCGCCGGCCCGCTGCCGTCCGGCGTGCACCAGCGGCCGGCCCCAGCGGCCCAGGCGGTCGCGGCCCTCGGCGGACAGCAGCGCGGTGTAGCCGCCCGCGGCCAGCGCGAACGCCAGCCAGTCGTAGCCGCCGCCGCTGCGGGTGGCAGGGACCAGGTAGAGCGCCAGCAGCGGCAGGCCGGCCAGCGGGGCGGCCGCGTAGGTCGCGGCCAGCGCGTCCACCAGCACCGCCAGCGCGCTCAGCGACAGCACCAGGATCGCCGCTATGCCGGAGGTGGCCTGGCCGCCGATGACGGTGTCGCGGATGTCGTGGGCGCCGGTGGAGTACAGGTCGCCGAGCCGGCGGAACACCGCCCAGGTCGGCAGCACGCCGCCGAACGCCTCGTCGTGGGCCAGCAGCACCATGTCGTACCAGAACACGACGACGGTCTGGGCCAGCACCACCAGCGGCCGCGGCCGGATCAGCCGGCGGAACAGCTCGCCGGAGGCGGTGGACACGATGACCGCCAGCACGATCGGCCAGACCCACGAGCCCGACGCCAGCAGCCGCAGCAGCCCCGTGGACGTGAGCAGCAGCGCGACGGCCGCGGCTATTCCTATGCGCAGTCTTCCGGTCATCGCGCCGCCCCCATTTCCGTCCCGGCCATCCCGGAGAGCCCAGCGCCGCGGCGCGCCGCCTGCTCCCACAGCTCGGGCAGCCGGTCGCCCGGCTCCACCCCCACCACGCGCCAGCCCCCGACCCGCAGCACCTGCGACGAGCCCGTGAACCGGGCCTGCGCCTGGGCCATCGGCCGTCCGCCGAGCCAGGACGCGGTGTCCATCGCGAACGCCACGCCCGAGGTCGTGGAGTGCCGCACCCGGGCCAGCTCCGAGGCGTCGTCCCCGGACAGGTCGCCGAGCACGGCGATCACCAGGCTGTCCCCGCCGCCCTGGCGCAGCATCGAGTTCGCGCCGGACAGCGTCGCGGCGTTGCTCATCTCCACCACGGCCAGCGCGTCCAGCAGCATGCCCTCGAAGTCCAGGCCGACGGCCGCCGAGGAGTCGTGCGCCGCGGCGGTCACCGCCTGCCCGGTCTCGGTCAGCAGCCGCACCGCGTAGCCGTGCCGCGCCATGTGGATGGCGATCGAGGCGGCCGCGGACACCGCCCACTCGAAGGACGAGGCCGGGCCGTCGCCGCGGTGCGCGATCGCCCGGGTGTCCAGCAGGATCGTCGCGCGGCTCTGCCACACCTGCTCCTCGCGGCGGACCATCAGCTCGCCGGTGCGGGCCGTGGAGCGCCAGTGCACGCGGCGCAGGTCGTCGCCGTGCCGGTACTCGCGGGTGCCGATGTCGTCCTCGCCGGCGGCGGCCACGGACGTGGCGTGCCCCTCGCCGCGGCCGCTCCAGGCCTGTCCGACCGGGGCGTTCGGCAGCGCGAAGACCTGCGGCGTCACGGTCAGCGCGTGCTGGGCCGAGAACGAGCGCGACAGCTCGACCAGCCCGAACGGGTCGGCCAGGCGCAGTGCCAGCGGGCCCAGCAGGTAGCGGCCGCGTACGTCGGAGCGCACCCGGTAGACCACCCGGCGCCGGCCGTTGGGCTCCACCTTGTTCAGCACGAAACGCGGCCGCGAGCCGAGCACGTACGGCACCCGGTCCTCGACCAGCAGCGTGCCCGACGGCAGCCGGGAGACGTTCTCCAGCCGCAGGTGCACGCGCGCCTCCTGGCCGACCCCGACCCGGGCCGGCTCCAGCGCGCGCCGGCACGAGACCCGGTAGCGGGTCCGCGCCAGCACCATGATCGCGATCAGCGGCAGCATCGCCAGCATCGCGCCGACCCGCAGCAGTACCTTGTAGTCGAAGAGCATGCCGCAGGCCATCGCGGCCAGCCCGGCGGCCAGGAACGACCGCCCCCGGGTGGTGAGCCCGGCCAGCCGCCCGCCGCGGCCGTCGGTGTTCTCCGTGTTCTGATTCTGTTGGGCGGACATCGTTGCCCTTCCCTCCTAGCGGCGGGCGTGGTGCGTGCCGCCGAGCGACGGCACCGGCACCGCCGACACCAGGCCGGCCACCACCTGCTCGGTGGTGCGGCGGCTGATCTGGGTCTCGGCGGTGGGCAGCAGCCGGTGCGCCAGGACCGAGACCGCCAGGTGCTGGATGTCGTCGGGGAGCACGAAGTCGCGGCCCTCCATGGCCGCGGCCGCGCGGGCCGCGCGGACCAGCTGCAGCGTGGCCCGGGGCGAGGCGCCCAGGCGCAGTTCGGGGGAGGTGCGCGAGGCGTTGACCAGGTCCACGGCGTAGCGCCGGACCTCGTCGGAGACGTGGATGTGCCGCGCGGTGTCGATCAGCAGGGCCACCTCGTGCGCGTCGGTCACCGGGCGCAGCTCGTCCAGCGGCGATACCTGGCCGTGGGTGTCCAGCATCCGCAGCTCGGCGACCGGCGCCGGGTAGCCGATCGAGATGCGGGCCATGAACCGGTCGCGCTGGGCCTCGGGCAGCGGGTAGGTGCCCTCCATCTCGATCGGGTTCTGGGTGGCCACCACCATGAACGGCGACTCCAGGTGGAACGTGGTGCCGTCCACCGTGACCTGCCGCTCCTCCATGGACTCCAGCAGCGCCGACTGGGTCTTGGGGGAGGCCCGGTTGATCTCGTCGCCGACCACGAAGTTGGCGAAGATCGCGCCGGGCTTGAACTCGAACTCCTTGCGCTGCTGGTCGAAGATCGACACCCCGGTGATGTCCGAGGGCAGCAGGTCCGGGGTGAACTGGATGCGGCGCACGGTGCAGTCGATGGACTTGGCCAGCGCCTTGGCGAGCATGGTCTTGCCGACTCCGGGCACGTCCTCCAGCAGCAGGTGGCCCTCGGCGAGCAGCACCGTGACGGCCAGCTTGACCACCTCGGGCTTGCCCTCGATGACCGTCTCCACCGCGGCGCGGATCCGGGCGGTGGTGGCCGACAGGCGCTCCAGGTCCAACCCGCCGACCGGGCCCTGCGGACGCACCGCGGGAGTGGTGACGGCGTCCAGGCCGCCGCCCCCGGTGTATCCCAGCTCGCTGTTGCCGACCGTCACAGGATCCTCCCACCACACTGTCCCTATCGGCCGCACGGTGTTCGCACGGCCGCCCCGCCCGACGTCACGGACCCCCCGAGCGTCTCGCTCCGGGCCCCGGGCCGCCAGGCCCCCGCCACGCGTCTCCTGCACGCGCGGGGCGTTCACTCTTCCCGCTGATCGCACGCCGCGCCAGCGAAAACATGTACTCCTCAGATCTTCGCTCACAGCGGGGCGCCTAGGGCAATAGATCCGGCCAAAACTTTGACGCACTGGTCTGGACCACCCCCGTCACGCTCCCGTTGATGTCAAGACGTGCGATGGACCCCCGGCGTTGCACGCCTCGTTCGGGGCAATCCCCGCCCCGGTGGCCGGGGCCACTGTGACCTGCCCGGATCCGGTGATCCGGGGTTGCCCGGGAAGTTTGGTGGAGTACAGTGGGGGGAAGTGGAGCGGGACCGGGTCCGGATTCGGACTACCGCGCAATGCGCAGATTTTTTACGGACCCTGGTGTTCCGATCGATACCGACCTGGATGTCGACTCGCCGGGAGGAGGCGCGAGTGTTCCTCGGGACCTACACGCCCTCCCTCGACGACAAGGGGCGGCTGATCCTGCCGGCGCGCTTCCGCGAGGAGCTCGCCGCGGGCCTGGTGGTCACCAAGGGGCAGGAGCGCTGTCTGGCGGTGTGGACCGCCGAGGGCTTCGCCGAGCTGACGGCGCAGATGCGCAGCGCCTCGCGGCCCGGCGCGCCGGACGCGGCGATAGGCCGCTCCTCCCGCGACTACCACCGTGTGTTCTTCGCCAGCGCCTACGACTGCCAGCCGGACTCGCAGGGGCGGATCGTGATCCCGCCGCCGCTGCGGGCGTACGCCGGGCTGAAGCGCGAGTGCGTGGTGATCGGCGCCGACACCCGGCTGGAGATCTGGGACAACGAGGCGTGGGCTGACTACCTGGACGGTGCCGAGTCCGCGTTCGCCGCGTCCGGATCGGAGGCGGCTGCTGGGTAGCCGCCGGCAGCCGAACCAGACAGACCAACTGAACCGACCGAACTGACTGAACCGACCGAACCGACCGAACCGTTTCCCGCACGCCGCGTGCCCTGTGGCCTCCTCCCGCTCGACCGGCCCGCCCGGCTGGCACACCTTCCCCGGTGCCAGCCAGGCGGCACCCGGCCTTGACGGGCGGGGACCAGAAGGCGCGCGGCGTGCGCCACTCCTGAGGCCCGCTCGATACCGTGGGGGTTCGGACCTGCAGAAGACTTCGAAGGCGGAACCACCACCGATGACTAGCGCGACGCACATCCCGGTCATGCTCGAACGCTGCGTCGAGCTCCTCGGCCCGGCCCTCGGGCGGCCGGGCGCGGTCGTGCTCGACGCCACCCTGGGACTCGGCGGCCACAGCGAGGCGTTCCTCCAGCGCTTCCCGGAGGCCCGGCTGATCGGCCTGGACCGGGACCCGCAGGCGCTGGACGCCGCGGGCAAGCGCCTCGCGCCGTTCGGCGACCGCGCGACCCTCGTGCACGCGGTGTACGACGAGATCCCGGAGGTGCTGGACCGCCTCGGCGTCCGGGCGCTGTCCGGGACCCTGTTCGACCTGGGAGTCTCCTCGCTGCAGCTGGACATGCGCGAACGCGGGTTCGCGTACAGCTACGACGCCCCGCTGGACATGCGCATGGACTCCTCGCGCGGCATCACGGCGGCGGAGATCGTGAACACGTATCCGGCCCCTGACATCGCCCGCATCCTCCGCGACTACGGCGAGGAGCGCTTCGCCCGCCGCATCGCTGACAACATCGTGGCCGAACGGGAGCGGGAACCGTTCACCACCACCGCGCGTCTGTCCGAACTGGTGCGGGACTCCATCCCGGCGGCCACCCGCCGCACCGGAGGCCACCCGGCCAAGCGCACGTTCCAGGCCCTGCGCATCGCGGTGAACGACGAACTGCCGGTCCTGGAGCGCGCCCTGCCGGCCGCGATCAAGGCCACCGGCCGCGAAGGACGCATCGCGGTGCTGTCGTACCACTCGCTGGAGGACCGCCTGGTCAAGCGCGCGTTCGCGGCGGTGTCGGAGTCCACGGCCCCGCCCGGCCTGCCGGTGGTGCCGGAGCAGTACCAGCCGAGGTTCCGGCTGCTGACGCGCGGCGCGGAGCCGCCGACCGACGCCGAGATCGCGGAGAACCCGCGGGCGGCCTCGGCGAAGCTGCGGGGCGCCGAGCGCGTGAGGGAGGGGTAGCGATGGGCGCGGAGGGTCCGGGTGACGGCGTTGGCAGTAGCGATGGCCTTGGCGGCGGGGAGCGATTAGGCCGGTCGGTCGGCGCTGAGCGGTCCGGCGAGGTGAGTGGCGCGACGTCGGGGAGCGGCTCTGGGGCCGGGGCTACTGCGGGCAAGTCGGGTGGCGCGGCAGGCAGGTTCGGCGGGTCCGGTGGCTCCGGCCGTGGCGGTGCGCTCTCCCCGCGGCTGGTGGTTCTGGCCGGGCGCAAGGGGACGCCGTCGCTGCTGCCGTTCGTGGCGGTATTGCTGGTGCTCGGACTGGTCGGGTTGCTGGCGCTGCTGTTGCTGAACACTGAGCTGAACAAGGGCGCGTTCACCATAAAGCAGCAGAAAGCCACTGCGACCAAGCTCCAGCAGGAGTCCGAGCAGATCCAGCAGTCGCTGAACGGCCTCGACGGTCCCGGTGCCCTGGCGTCGAAGGCCTCGCAGATGGGCATGGTGCCGAACCCGTACCCGGCGTTCCTGGCGCCGAACGGCTCGGTGCTCGGCTCGCCCACACCCGCCCCGAAGCCCTCGACCTCCGCGCCGACCGCGAACGGTGCCGTCCCCGGCGCCGCGGTCCTGCCGACCACGCCGGCTCCGACCACGCCGACCCCCACTCCGACCGGGACCGGCCGATGACTTCCACCACCTCCCGAGCAGCAACGGGGAGCATTCATGAG
>NZ_JAACYW010000097.1 GCF_015356825.1 Catenulispora rubra
GTGCAGCTCCGCCGGGGTACCGAACTTTCGCAGCCACACCGCGCGCATGGGCGTTCCTCCTGGTCTCGGGCTGTCTCGGGCTGTCTCGGGCTGGTCTCGGGCTGGTCGGGGCCCGGTTCGGGCCGCGTCCCCACACGATCGTCGCCGAGCGCGGCGCCCGCCGGATCCGGCCCGGGGCGGCACCGGTATGAGACTTTCGTCCTAAGACTGCTGACAGCTCCTGCTAGCGGCGCTAGCATGGAGGCATGGGCAACCAACAGTTGAACGCACGCGTCCCCGACGCGATCGCCGAGGCCGCCCGCGCCGCCGCCGCGGACGCCGGCGTGAACCTCGGCGAGTACCTGACCCGGCTGATCGACGCCGACACCCGGGGCCGCCGCGCGGTCTTCGACTCGGTCTTCGACCAGTTCGTCCAGG
This sequence comes from Catenulispora rubra, assembly GCF_015356825.1. GTDB lineage: Bacteria > Actinomycetota > Actinomycetes > Streptomycetales > Catenulisporaceae > Catenulispora > Catenulispora rubra. The sequence goes on from NZ_JAACYW010000097.1 coordinate 418, forward strand.
ACGCCAAGGCCTCCGGCGCGTTCGGCGACGACCTCATGCCGGCCGCGTGAGCCCAGAGCCGACCCCCGATCACCCGATCGACATAGCCTGGCTGCTCGACGCCGCCCAACGCCTCCCCGGCGACCCCGCGGTCGTGGACTACGGCGCGCTCTTCGCCGCCCTGGCCCGCGCCGAAGCCGTGGTCCTGGGCCGCCGCGTGTACGAACGCCCACACCACCAGGCCGCCGCGATGCTGCACCAACTCGCCCGCGTCCCGGCCCTGGAGAACGCCAACCGCCTGTTCGCCGCCGCGACCGCCGTGGCGTACCTGGCCGCCTGCGGACTCCAGGTGCTGCCGGACGTGCGCGAGGCGGCCCGGCTCGCGGGGGACGCGGCCGAGGGGACGCTGGATGTCGGGGCGATTTCGTGGGTGCTGCGGAACTGGACTAAGGATTAGCTCGGACGAGCACCCGGCCTAGGTGGACTAAGCCGGAGCAACTGGCCGCCGAGCCGAACCAGCCCGGCGGTGTTCCTCGTAGCCCACGCTCGAACGAACCCCAAGCTCGCCGAAGCCCTAAAGCACCGGCAAGTACCGGTTCAGCTCAAAAGGCGTCACCTGGTGCCGGTAGTCCAGCCACTCAGCCCGCTTGTTCCGCAGGAAGAAGTCGAAGACGTGCTCGCCGAGCGTCTCGGCGACCAGCTCGCTCTCCTCCATGCGGGAGATGGCCTCGGACAGGGACGACGGCAGGGTCTCGATGCCCAGCGCGCGCCGCTCGCCGTCGGTGAGGGTCCAGATGTTGTCCTCGGCGCCGGCCGGGAGTTCGTAGCCCTCCTCGACGCCCTTCAGGCCGGCGGCGAGCATCACCGCGAAGGCGAGGTAGGGGTTGCAGGCCGAGTCCAGGGAGCGGACCTCGACGCGGCTGGACTGCGACTTGGAGGGCTTGTACATCGGGACGCGGACCAGGGCCGAGCGGTTGTTGTGGCCCCAGCTGATGTAGCTGGGGGCTTCGCCGCCGCTGAAGAGGCGCTTGTAGCTGTTCACGAACTGGTTGGTGACGGCCGTGAACTCGCTGGCGTGGTGCAGGAGGCCGGCGATGAAGCTGCGGCCGGTCTTGGACAGGCTGTACTCCGCGCCGGGCTCGTGGAAGGCGTTGCGGTCGCCCTCGAACAGCGACAGGTGCGTGTGCATGCCGCTGCCGGGGTGCTCGGCCAGCGGCTTGGGCATGAAAGAGGCGTAGACGTTCTGCTCCAGCGCCACCTCCTTCATCACGTGCCGGAAGGTCATGATGTTGTCCGCCGTGCTCAGCGCGTCGGCGTAGCGCAGGTCGATCTCCTGCTGGCCCGGGCCGCCCTCGTGGTGGCTGAACTCCACCGAGATGCCCATCGACTCCAGGTGGGTGATGGCCTGGCGGCGGAAGTCGTGGCCGACGCCGTGCGGGGTCAGGTCGAAGTAGCCGGAGTGGTCCACCGGCTCCGGGGCCTTGCCCGGCTTGGGCTGGCCCTCGAACAGGTAGAACTCGATCTCGGGGTGCGTGTAGAAGGTGAACCCGCGCTCGGCCGCCTTGGCCAGCGTGCGCTTGAGCACCCACCGGGGGTCGGCGTAGCTCGGCGCCCCGTCCGGCATCAGGATGTCGCAGAACATGCGCGCCGTGCCCGGGGACTCCGCGCGCCAGGGCAGGATCTGGAACGTCGCGGGATCGGGCTTGGCCAGCATGTCGGACTCGGCCACCCGGGCGAAGCCCTCGATGGACGAGCCGTCGAATCCGATGCCCTCGCTGAACGCCTGTTCAAGCTCCGCCGGGGCGATCGCCACAGATTTCAGGAAGCCCAGGACGTCGGTGAACCATAGGCGCACGAAGCGGATGTCCCGCTCTTCGAGGGTGCGGAGTACGAACTCCTGCTGACGTTCCATGAGCACAGTATGAACGAGGTGCGTTTCGGTGTGATTACGGCGCTAAGAAGTCCCGCGCGCGAGGACGGTTCGTGGCCATGCGGTAACGGAAGGAGCGCAGCGGCCAGTTGTTGATGACGCGCCCGCCTGCGGTCTTGTACCAGGACGTGCAGCCACCCTCCCACGCGGTGCGCGCCAGCAGCCTGCGCATGGTCGCGTCGTACTCCGCCAGCGCCTCCTCGGCCACCTCGACGTGCCCGCCGCGGGCCGCGCGCAGCCAGCGCATGATGTACCGCACCTGCGACTCGATCATGTAGACCACCGAGTTGTGGCCGAGGTTCGTGGTCGGTCCGTAGAGCAGGAACATGTTCGGGAACTCCGGGACGGCCATGCCGAGGTACGCGCTGGCGCCTTCCCGCCAGCGGTCGTGGAGCCGCGCGCCGCCGCGCCCGACGATGTCGATCGGCGCCAGGAACTCGGTGGCCCGGAACCCGGTGCCGTAGATGAGCACCGCTGCGTCACGCTCACGGCCGTCTGCGGTACGCACCCCGCTGGAGGTCACCTCCGTCACCGGCTCGGTGACGACCTCCACGTTGTCCCGCGCCAGCGCCGGATACCAGTCGTCCGAGATCAGGATGCGTTTGCAGCCGATCGGGAAGTCCGGCGTGAGCTTGGCGCGCAGCTCCGCGTCGTCGGGGATCTGCTTGTGCATATGGCGCGTGGAGAACCTCTGCACGCCGCGTCCTAGTGCGCTCCCCGCTATAGCGGAATACAGCAGAGCCTCTCCAACGACCGTATACATGAACCCGCGCATCGCCAGGCGCAGACCCGGCACCCTTCGGAACGCCCAGCGGGCCGCCGTCCCGAAGGCGTAGTCGTACTTGGGGATCACCCAGTTCGCGGACCGCTGGAACACATAGAGGCGGCGCGCATGGGAGGCGATCTCAGGGACGAACTGCACGGCCGACGGACCGGTCCCGATGACGGCCACGTCCCGGCCGGCGAACGCCTCCGGCGGCCACGCCGGATCCCACCGCGCCGAGTGGAACGCCGCCCCCTCGAACGCCTCCCGCCCCGGCACAGAGGGGTGCCGCGGCCTGTTGAGCTGTCCCACGCCGCACACCAACACCCGGGCCGTGTACTCGGACCCCGAGGCGTCCCGGAGCCGCCACAGCCCCTCCTGCGCCTCCCATTGCGCGGAGACGATCTCGGTGTCGAGGTGCAGATGTGGTCCGAGTTTCCAACGCCTCACACAGCGGTGCAGGTAGTCGAGGATCTCCTCCTGCTTGGGATAGGCGCGGGTCCATCCGGAGTAACGCGCGAAGGAGTACGAGTACAGGTGCGACGGGACGTCGCAGCCGCAGCCCGGGTACACGTTGTCCCGCCAGACCCCGCCGACGTCCGAGCCCTTGTCGAACACGACGAAATCCCGAACGCCGTCGCGCTTCAACTGGATCGCCATACACAGCCCGGAAAACCCGGCACCGATGATTGCCACTCGATGTGCAACCTGATGCCTACTCCCGGTCGTCATGTAGTGAGTAGACCGCCATACCGACGCCGCGTCGACATGGCGGCTCGTGCCGTACTCCGATACCCGCCCAGCAAAGCGGAACAGATCCGGACAGAACCGGACAGGATCCGGTCACACCGGGTATTCGCGAGGAAACTCTGAAGATCTTTGCCGAAAAACTCTCCGGAACCCCTCGCCAAGCGTTGTTGAACGGAGAATAATCCTGCAACGAGACCTCATCGTCCCCCCGTGCGATGGGGTCTCCCATCCCGAGGCCTCACCGTCCCCCCGTGCGGTGAGGCCTCGGACCTTTTCCGGGTCCCGGTCGATCCCCGCGAAGCTTCCGCGCATCCGGCGTGGAACCTGTGTGCACCCCCCCTTAACGTCACCTCGACGAGAACGGGGTAGCCTGTTCCCATGACCACCAGCTCCGTCCCGACCTCGCGGCTGCGCATCGCCCTGGCGCAGCTCAACACCTCCGTCGGCGACATCGCCGGCAACTGCGACAAGATCGTGGAGTGGACCGGCCGTGCGGCCGCCGCCGGCGCCGACGTCGTCGCCTTCCCCGAGATGGCCGTGGTCGGCTACCAGGTCGACGACCTGGCGCTGCGGTCCTCGTTCGTCACCGCCTCGCAGGCCGCGCTGGCCGCGCTGGCCGGCCGGCTGGCCGAGGCCGGGCACGGCGACGTGGTCGCGGTCGTCGGCTACCTGGACGGCAGCGACCGGGTCGAGCGCCGCACCGGCCGCCCGGCCGGCTCCCCGCAGGACGCGATGGCCGTGCTGTACCAGGGCCGGGTGATCGCCCGCTCGACCAAGCACCACCTGCCGAACTACGGCGTCTTCGACGAGTTCCGCTACTTCGTGCCCGGCGACACGCTGCCGGTGGTGCGGGTGCGCGGGGTGGACGTGGCGATCGTGATCTGCGAGGACCTGTGGCAGGACGGCGGCCCGGTCAGCGCCGCGCGCGACGCCGGCGCCGGGTTCCTGCTGTCGATCAACGCCTCGCCCTACGAGCTGAACAAGGACGACGCGCGCCTGGAGCTGGTCCGGCGCCGGGCCGCCGAGGCCGGCTGCGGGCTGGCCTACGTCAACCAGGTCGGCGGCCAGGACGAGCTGGTCTTCGACGGCGACTCGGTGGTGGTGGACGCCGGCGGCGAGATCGTGGCGCGCGGCGGCCAGTTCACCGAGGAGCTGCTGACCTTCGACCTGGACCTGCCGACCGCCGAGGGCCTGCCGCCGACCACCCCGGTCGCCGACGGGATGACCGTGGACCACGTCCTGGTCTCCGCCGAGCCGGCCCCGGCGCGCGAGCCGATCGCGGCCCCGATCAGCGAACGGCTGCCCGACGAGGCCGAGATCTGGGGCGCGCTGGTCCTGGGGCTGCGCGACTACGTCCGCAAGAACGGCTTCCGCTCGGTGGTGATCGCGCTGTCCGGCGGCATCGACTCGGCGCTGAGCACGGCGATCGCCTGCGACGCCATCGGCGCGGAGAACGTGTACTGCTACTCGATGCCCTCGAAGTACTCCTCGGAGCACTCCAAGGGCGACGCCGCCGAGATGGCCCGGCGCACCGGCGTGCACTTCGGCACCGTGCCGATCGAGCCGATGGTGAAGGCGTTCCTGGCCACCGTCGGCGAGGCGGTGACCCCGCTGACCGGCCTGGCCGAGGAGAACCTGCAGGCCCGGGTCCGCGGCACCACGCTGATGGCGCTGTCCAACCAGCATGGGCACCTGGTGCTGGCCAACGGCAACAAGAGCGAGCTCGCGGTGGGCTACTCGACGCTGTACGGCGACGCGGTCGGCGGCTACGCCCCGCTGAAGGACCTGTTCAAGGTGCGCGTCTGGGAGCTGGCCCGCTGGCGCAACAAGGCGGCGGCCGAGCGCGGCGAGGTGCCGCCGATCCCGGAGAACTCGATCGAGAAGCCGCCGTCGGCCGAGCTGCGCCCGGGCCAGCTGGACACCGACTCGCTGCCGGACTACCCGGTGCTGGATCGGATGCTGGACCTGTACGTCGAGCAGGACCAGGGCCGCGACGCGCTGGTCGCCGCCGGCTTCGACGAGGCGCTGGTGGACAAGACGCTGCGGCTGGTGGACCTGGCCGAGTACAAGCGGCGGCAGTACCCGCCGGGGACGAAGATCACGTCGAAGGCGTTCGGGCGCGACCGGCGGCTGCCGATCACGAACGCGTGGCGGGAGCGGTCGCTGCGGGATTGATGAGCGGAGCAAGGCTCGCGGGCTGAGCGCGCCCCGGCGGGGTAGAGGACACGGCGAGGAGGCCGACATGATCCTGGTGACCGGAGCGAGCGGCACGCTGGGCCGGACGCTCGTCCCGACCCTGACCCGGCGCGGGGCGGACGTGCGCGCCCTGAGCCGCCGGACGCGCGGCAGCAGCGGTCCGGGAGGCCCCGGCTCGTTCCAGTGGGTGGTCGGGGACCTGGCCGGCGGCGCCGGGCTGGACGAGGCGGTGGACGGGATCGACGTGATCGTGCACGCCGCCTCCAACACCCGCGGGCAGGGCAGGGGCGACACCGACGCGGTCTGGCGGCTCCTGGAGGCCGCCAAGCGCGGCGGGCGGCGGCCGCACCTGGTGTACATCTCGATCGTCGGCGTCGACCGGATCCCGTTCGGCTACTACCGGGTCAAGCACGAGGTCGAGCAGGCGATCGAGGCGAGCGGGCTGCCGCACACGATCCAGCGCACCACGCAGTGGTTCCAGCTGCTCGACATGTTCCTGACGCTGGCCGCCAAGTCCCCGGTGGTCCCGGTGCCGGCGGCGCCGTTCCAGCCGCTGGACGCCGCCGAGGCCGCCGTGCGCCTGGCGGACCTGGCCGGCGGCGAGCCGCTGGGGCGCGCCGAGGACATGGGCGGGCCGGAGCTGCTGGACTCCGGGGAGATCGCGCGGGCGTATCTGCGCGCGACCGGGAAGCGGCGGCTGCTGGTGCCGCTGCGCGTGCCGGGAAAGGCCGGGCGGGCCTTCCGGGCCGGGGCGCACACATGCCCTGACAGCCGGCAGGGCAAGAGCACGTGGACGGAGTACCTGGCGGGCGAGTACGGGGCCTGACGGCGCCCGCAGGCACCGTCTCAGCGTACGACGGCGCCAACCGTCGGCACCGTCTCAGTGCGGGCCCTCAGAGCACGCCCTCAGCGCGCGCCGATACCTTCCAGAAGCGTGTCCACCAACGCCCTGACGAACGCGTCGTCCACCGGCCAGCCCGGATGCTCGGACTTCATCGCGTGCACGATCGGCCCGGCGAACATCCGCACCCCGAGCTCCACGTCCAGGTCGGCGCGCAGCTCCCCGGCGGCGATGCCGTGCCTCAGGATCATGCGAAGCAGCTCGCGCCGGGGCTCGATCGCCACCTGCTGGTACATCTGCACCAGCTCCGGATGCAGCTGCGCGGCGGCCATCACCGAGGCGTACACCAGCCCGGCCGTGTCCGCGTGCATGATCTCGGCCATGGTGTCCAGGTACTCGACGATCCGGTCGCGGGTCGAGCGGTCGTCGCTCAGGTCCGGCGGCGGGCACTCCTGCCACAGCGTGGCCATCGCGTCGACGACCAGGCTCTCCTTGTTCGGCCAGCGCCGGTAGACGGTGGCCTTGCCGACCCCGGCCCGGGTCGCGACCTGCTCCATGGACAGCGAGCCGTAGGGCACGCCCTCGCTGAGCAGTCCCAGCACCGCGTCGAGGATGGCCCGCTCGGCGGCCTCGCTGCGCGGGCGGCCGGGCCGGCGGCGGGCGTCGGGCGCGCCGGCGCACGCCGGGTCGCCGCAGGCGCCGTCCATGTGCCCGGGATGGCGCTCGTCGGGGCGGCGGCCGTCATGGGTCATCGTCATAGCGCTCCATCATCTCCTCGATGCGGGGCCGATGGGGACAACACGGAGGAAACGGCGTTCCCGCCCGCACCGAACCGGTCCGCCGGCCGACCGCCGGACGCCCATGATCGGGCGTCACGGCGGGTCGGGTCATGTTCTTCCGTGCTGTGTTCGTCGTCCCGCTCGTCCCGCTCGTCCCGCTCAGGCCACTCCGGCGGCTTCGGCCGCGGCCGAAGCGTCGGTGCCGGACTGCGGACCGCGCTGCGGTCCGGCCGCGGCCCCGGCCTGCTTGCGCGGCAGCCAGGTCAGCGACACGATCGCGGCGAGGAAGGCCACGATGGCGGAGATCGTCACGGTCATGTGCATCGCGTGGATGAACGCCGCGTCGGCCTGCGGGTAGAAGCGGACCAGCGCCGGGACGTGCTCGCCGGCACCCTTCGTGGCCTGGATCGAGCCGTCGATGTTGTGCAGCGCGGAGGGGTTCGGGACCACCGTCCTCAGCGGGCCCTCCATCCGGCTGCGGTACGCCGTGGTGAGCAGCGTGCCCAGCACCGCGACGCCCAGCGCGCCGCCGACCTGCCGCACGGTGTTGCTCACCGAGGAGCCGACGCCGGCCTTCTCCCGGGGCAGCGAGGTCATGATCGTCGTGGTCGCCGGCGGCATCACGTTGGCCATGCCCATGCCCTGCAGGAAGAAGATGAGCAGCAGCAGCCAGGCCGCCGAGGTCTGGTTCACGAACTGATACATCAGGAACGTGACACCGATGGTCACCATGCCGAAGGTGGACACCGCCCGGGCCCCGAAGCGCTGCACCAGCCGCGCCGACATCGGCGAGAAGATCAGCTGCGCCAGCGCGAACGGCGTCAGGAACAGACCGGCCTTCAGCGGGCTGTAACCCAGCACCGACTGCAGGTAGAAGGACAGGAAGAACAGCACGCCCATCATCGCGAAGAAGGACATCGCGATCAGGATGATCGAGGCGGAGAACGGCCGCGAGCTGCGGAACAGCCGCACGTCCAGCGCCGGGTGGTCCGAGCGCAGCTCCCAGAACACGAACAGCGCGCTGAGCAGGACGCCGCCGGCCAGGGTGCCCCAGATCTGCGGGTTGGACCAGCCCAGGTCGCCGCCGCGGATGATGCCGTAGACGAACACCACGATCCCGCCCATCGACAGGATCACGCCCAGCGGGTCCAGCTTGCCGGGCTTGGGGTTCTTCGAGTCCGGCACCAGGAACGACATCGCGATCAGCGCCACGATGATGACCGGCACGTTGATCAGGAAGACCGAGCCCCACCAGAAGTGGTCCAGCAGCAGGCCGCCGAGCACCGGGCCGATGGCCACGCCCAGGCCCACGCCGCCGGCCCAGATGCCGATCGCCTTGGGCTGCTCCTTGGGCTCGAAGACGTTGGCGATGATGGCCAGCGTGGCCGGCATGATCGCGGCGCCGAAGAAGCCCATCGCGGCCCGGGTGATGATCAGCGTCCCGGGGCTCCCGGCGTACGCGCACAGCACCGAGGAGATGCCGAACCCGACCATGCCGGCCATCAGGATCTTCTTGCGCCCGAACCGGTCACCGACGATCCCGAAGGTGAACAGCAGGCCGGCGAAGACCAGCGTGTAGGAGTTGATCGCCCATTCCAGATCCGACTGCGACGCCCCCAGACCCGGCTGGTGCGGATCGGTCTTGGGCTGCGAGATGATCTTCAGGGCGACGTTCAGGATCGTGTTGTCCAACACGACCACGAGCAGGCTGAAGATGAGCACACCCAGGATCGCCCACCGGCGCCTCTGCAGGGTCTCCCGATCCACTGCATTCATAGACAACACAGTCCCCTATCCCCTCGATCGGTGCGGATCCGATACGGAACGCACCCGTATCGATTTCCTGTGGCGAGAATACGCCGGGGATTATCGAGACGCAACCGTTCCGTATTGAATTCCGAGGGGCGCGCGGGGGCTGGTCAGGCGCCGGAGCGGACGCCCAGGACGCCGGAGACGATCAGGTTGTCCCCGGCGATGGAGCCCGCTGATGTAGCCCGCCGCATCCGAGGCGAGGAAGGCCCCTGCTTCGGCGATGTCGGCGGCGGCGTGGGTGCTGGTGCCGGCGCGGTCGAGCGGGTCAACCGGGCCGGGCGCGATATCGGCCACCCGAGCGGCCCGGCTCACCGCGTCAGAACAGCGCCCTACCGATACGTGTCCGCGGACCCGCCGGAAACCTGGTCGATCAGCGCGGTCAACCGGTCGCGGAACCCGAGTCGCGGACCATTCCCCCGGCTGCCCCGGCGGCCGTCGCCCTCCCCCGCCGTCGAGGCGAGCAGGTGCTGCGCGGCGTCGAAGCCGGGCACGATCCCGTTCTCCGGCACCAGAAGCGCGTCGTGCGAGATGGTCAGCAGCTCGCTGGAGGTTTCTTCGTTCTCTGCGAGGGTCAGGATCGCCGCCCCGCGCCGGCGGGCGTCGTCGACGCGTTCCAGCAGCGGTGCGCCGGGGTCGTCGGGGGCCACGATGAACACCGCCTCGCCCTTGCGGGCCTGTTCCAGGCGGGCCAGCGACACCGCCAGGTGCGGGGGTGCGCCGTCGGGGACCTGGTGGCGCACCAGGGTCGGTGCGAGCTGCGGCAGGTTCGCCAGGCCCGCTTCGGTGTCCAGGTGCGCGGCGAGGTGCCAGGGCTCCTCTTCCGGGGTGCCGACCAGCAGCAGGCCGCCGGGGCTGCGCGGGGCGCGGAGGAGATTGCGGGCGAAGCCGCGACATTCGCCGAACCACGGGGTGCCGCTGACGAGTTCACGGAGGAAGGTGGTCTGCTCGGCATCCATGGCATTCATACTGCCGGTCCGGGCGCCGCCAGGACACCCGGACCGGGATATTCAGTGTGGAGCAGTGTGGACCTGTGTGGACCAGGGTGGATCAGGGCTCAGTGGTACGAGTGCGACTCGTCCGGGTACGTGCCGTGGACCACGTCGCTGGCGAAGGCCCGCGCCGCGTCGCCGAGCATTGCGCGCATGTCCGCGTACTGCTTCACGAACTTCGGCACGCCGCCGGGCGTCAGGCCCGCCATGTCGGTCCAGACCAGGACCTGCGCGTCGGTGCCGGCCCCGGCGCCGATGCCCACGGTGGGGATGTCGATCTCGCCGGAGACCCGGGCGGCCAGCTCGGCCGGGACCAGCTCCAGGACGATCGCGAAGGCGCCGGCGTGCTGGAGCGCCTTGGCGTCCGAGATCAGCTTCTCGGCCTCCTCGTCGCCGCGTCCCGCTATCCGGTAGCCGCCCAGGACGTTCACCGACTGCGGGGTCAGGCCGATGTGCGCCATCACCGGCACGCCGGCCTGCACCAGCGCGTCGACCTGCGGCAGCACCCGGCGGCCGCCTTCGAGCTTCACCGCGCCGACCCCGGATTCCTTCATGAACCGCGACGCGGTCTCCAGGGCCTGCGCGGGCGAGGACTGGTAGGAGCCGAACGGCAGGTCGCCGATCACCATGGCGTGCTTGGTGCCGCGCACCACCGCGCCGGAGAGCATGACCAGCTGGTCGACGGTCACCGGCACCGTGTTCTCGTAGCCGAGGTGGTTGTTGCCCGCCGAGTCCCCGACGAGCAGGACCGGGATCCCGGCCTCGTCGAAGACGCCGGCCGTGAGGGCGTCGTAGGCGGTGAGCATGGCCCACTTCTCGCCCTCGCGCTTGGCCTTGGCCAGGTCCCGGACGGTGACCCGGCGCCCCGTGCCGGTCCCGCCGTACAGCGAGAGCTTCGGCGCTGTGGATGTGGATGCGGCTGTGGATGTGGCCGTGGATGCCGGCGATACTGCGGATTCCTGCGTGGCGCTGTCTTCAGCGGACATGCTGGTTTCTCCTTGAAGAGACGACTCGAGGCGCCGAAACGGCGTACCCGGACGAGGCTGATCGTCTCACGCCGCGCATCCCTTGTTAAGAGGTGGCGAGCACTCGCGCGACCACCCGTGACTCCGCTCACACGCGGGGAAAGTCGTTTGCAGAGCGTGGGCGCGGGCCCGAACGATCGGCCGCGTGACCGGAGAACCCGCGGCGTCCGGCGACGCGCCCCCACAGGCCCGCACGCCCCGTCGTCGTCGATGGCGCGAGCTGAGTGTCGACCTGACGCCCCTGCGGGTCTCGCGGGACTATCGGTTCCTCACCGCCTCCTCGATGATCTCGGGCTTCGGCTCCTTCCTCACCTATGTCGCGGTTCCCTTCCAGATCAAGGAACTCACCGGATCCGCGCTCGCGGTCGGCCTGCTCGGCGCGACCGAGCTGGTGCCGCTGGTGGTGTGCGGGCTGTGGGGCGGCGCGCTGGCCGACGCGATGGACCGGCGCAAGATGGTGGTGGCGACCGAGGCCGCCGCAGCGCTGTTGGCGGTGCTGCTGCTGCTGAACGCGCTGCTGCCGCATCCGGCACTGTGGCCGATCTACGCGCTGACGGCCGCGTTCGCGGCGGCGAACGGCCTGCAGCGGCCCTCGCAGGAGGCGATCGTGCCGCGCATCGTGCCGCCGGACCTGGTGGTGCCCGCCGGGGCGCTGCAGTGGATGCTGGGGTCGTTCACGCAGATCGCGGGGCCGGCCGTGGGCGGGGTGCTGGTCGCCACGACGGGGCCGACGGTCTCCTACCTGGTGGACGCGGCGACGTTCGTGATCTCCGTCGGCTTCCTCCTCCGGCTCAGACCGTCGCCGCAGGGCGAGGACGCCGAGCAAGCCAGCCTGCGCGGGATAGCCGCCGGATGGCGTTACGCGCGCAGCCGCCAGGAGCTGATCGGGACGTACGTCGTGGACATCGCGGCGATGACCTTCGCGATGCCGACGGCTCTGTTCCCGTTCCTCGCCGACCACCTGCACGCCTCGTGGTCCCTGGGACTGCTGTACGCCGCGCCCGCGGTCGGCTCGGCGCTGGTCTCGCTCACCAGCGGCTGGACGAAGCACGTCCACCGGCACGGCATGGCGGTGATCTACGCGGCCGGCGCGTGGGGCGCGGCGATCGCGCTGGTCGCGGCGACCCGGCAGGTGTGGGTCGTCCTGGCCTGCCTGGCCGCCGCCGGCGCGGCGGACGCGGTGAGCGGGGTGTTCCGGATGTCGATCTGGAACCAGACCATCCCCGACGCGCTGCGCGGCCGGCTGGCCGGGATCGAGATGCTGTCGTTCTCCACCGGACCGATTCTGGGACAGGTGCGGGCCGGGTCGATGGCGGCGCTGCGGGGCCCGGTGTTCTCGGTCGGATTCGGCGGCGTGGCCTGCGTCGGGGCGGTGGTGGGGCTCGCGGCGTGGCTCCCCGGGTTCCGGCGCTACGACGCGCGCACCGACACGCACGCGGTCGCGGTCCGGGCCGAAAGGTTGGCGGCCCACGCTGAGCCCTCCCTATGATCGAAGACCTTTACGGGTCCGAACAGGGGGTTGACATGGACGACGGGGACCGGAGTGTGCCGCCGTGGGGCGTGCCGCCGGATACGTCGGGGGATTCCGGCGGGCCGCAGCCGGGCGATGCTTGGCAGGGCAACCGTTTCGGGGGGCCGAACGGACCGCAGCAGGGCGGGCCTCCGCAGGGCGCGCCGCAGTGGGGGTCGCCGGGGGAATCGCAGGGTTCGATGACATCGTTCCCGCTCGCGGCGACCGGCGCGTACGCGGCCGTCCGTCCGCCGGAACCGCCGCCGATGCAGGCCGCACCGCAGGCACCGCCGCCGATGACGTCCTTCCCGCTCGCCGCGACCGGCGCCTACCAGGCAGTCGGACAGCAAGGCAGCGCGGACCTGTCGGCCAGCGGATTCCGCGCGGTTCCGGGGATGGCGCCCGAGCCGGGCAGTCAGTACTACGGCCCGATGGGACCGGGCGGTCCGCCCGGAGCACCGCCCGGAGGCGGGACCGGCAAACATCGCAGGGCTCTGTTCATCGGAGCCTCGGCGCTCGCGGTCGCCGGGGTCGCCGCCGGCGCGATCGCCTTCGCCACCAGCGGTGACGGCAAGAAGCAGCCGGGACCCGCGTCCCCGACGGCGTCCGGATCGGCGCAAGCGACCGGCCCGGGCGGGCAGAACATCAGCGGCTCGGGAACCCCGTCGTCCAGCCGCAGCGGGCAGAACGTGCCGAGCGGCACGCCGTCGTCCTCGCCGTCGAAGCCGGTCGCCGCGCCGGCCGCGGACCTGCTGCACTGGCGCCTGAACGACAAGGTCGGCAGCACCACGGCCGCGGACGGCTCCGGCAAGAACCACGCCGGCGCGCTGTCCGGCGCCGCCGGCTTCTCGACCGCGCACGGCGGATCGGCGGAGTTCAGCGGTGCGGCCAACCAGATCAAGGCCGGCCAGATCCAGACCAAGGGCCCGGCGGTCGACACCACGAAGAGCTTCACGGTCTCGATGTGGGTGGACCAGACCGGGCTCACCACGCCGACGAAGTTCGCCGCCGCGTTCAGCCAGGACGGGCCGCAGTGCTTCGCGTTCACGTTCAGCTATTCGACGGAGTCCAAGACCTGGTCGTTCGTCCGGTCGGAGGCCGACAGCGCGAACCCCAAGACGGTCAACGCCGGCGCGACCGCCCCGACGCCGATGAACACCTGGGTCAAGCTCACCGGGGTCTACGACGCGCAGGCCGGGACGATCGCGTTCTTCGTCAACGGCGTGCCGCAGGGCGGGCCGGCCAAGACCGGGTCGGCGCCGTACGCCGCGACCGGGCCGTTCGCGATCGGGCGGAGCTGGTACGGGAAGTTCGTGTCGAACCCGTTCAAGGGGTACATCTCCGATGTGCAGGTGTTCAGCCGGGCGCTGTCGGCCGACGAGGTGAAGGCGCTGTAGCGGCTGCGGGGGCCGCTGGAGGGCCCGGAGGCTGGAGGGCCCGGAGGCTGGAGGGCCCGGAGGCTGGAGAACCTGGGGCTGGAGAGCCCGGACGCCCCGCGTGGGAGTCCGGGCTCGTCGCTTCCTCGTCGGTTCCTCGTCGGTTCCGCGCTAGCTGTCGGCGTCGGCCGCCTCGTCCGCCTTCCGCCACGCCTCGTTGCGCTCCTGCACGCGTTGCAAGGCGTGTTCGGCCTCCTCCTGGGTCGCGTACGGCCCGAGGCGGTCCTTGGCGGCGCAGGCGCCCGCCGGCTCGACCAGGCCGTGCTTCACGCAGTAGTACCAGCCGTCGTCGTCCGGCGGCTCGCCCTTCTTGGTCCAGCGCATCGCACTCTCCCTGCTGTCACCGGGTGCCTAGACTGTCTGACTATGGCGACACTCGTACCCGGCACCGTCTCTCCCACTCTGCCCGTCCCCGCGTCGATCAAGCGACCGGAGTACGTGGGACGCAAGGGACCCAAGCCGTACACCGGCGGTGAGGTGCAGGACGCCGAGACGATCGAGAAGATGCGGGCGGCCTCCCGGATCGCCGCCGACGCGCTGGTGGAGACCGGCAAGGCGGCCAAGCCGGGCATCACCACCGACGAGCTGGACCGCATCGGGCACGAGTACCTGCTGGACCACCGCGCCTACCCCTCCACGCTGGGCTACAAGGGCTACCCGAAGTCGATGTGCACCTCGGTGAACGAGGTGATCTGCCACGGCATCCCGGACACCACGGTGCTCCAGGACGGCGACATCGTGAACGTGGACATCACCGCCTACATCGGCGGCGTGCACGGCGACACGAACGCCACCTTCGAGGTCGGCACCGTCGACGAGGAGTCGCACCTGCTGGTGGAGCGCACGCGCGAGTCGCTGGACCGGGCGATCAAGGCGGTCCGGCCGGGCCGGCCGATCAACGTCATCGGCCGGGTGATCGAGAGCTACGCCAAGCGCTTCGGCTACGGCGTGGTCCGCGAGTTCACCGGGCACGGCATCTCCACGGCCTTCCACACCGGCCTGATCATCCCGCACTACGACGACCCGCACGCCACGCTGCTGATGCGGCCGGGGATGACGTTCACCATCGAGCCGATGCTGACGCTGGGGACCGCCGACTACGAGATGTGGGACGACAAGTGGACGGCCGTGACGCGGGACCGGAAGCGGACCGCGCAGTTCGAGCACACGATGGTGGTGACGAACGACGGCGTCGAGGTGCTGACGCTGCCGAGCGGGGAGTGAGGCGGCGCTCAACCTCAAGCTGCGCTCAAGCCGCGCTCGCCCTCAAGCCGCCGGGAGCGCCGGAACACCAGGAACACCGGGATTTCCGAACCGCCGGCCAGCCCGGTCCGCCGCGACCTCAAGCCGCGCTCAAGCCGCCCGAAGCGGCGCTCGTCCGGTGCCCAAGCCGCTTCCAAACCGCGCCCGCCCGCGCTCAGGCCGCCGAGAACTCCGCGAGCACATCGGCCAGCACCTCCAGCACCACCACCGCGTCGGGCAGCGGCGTGCCGTCGGCGGGCCAGTACACCCAGCGCGCCGTGTGGCCGGACATGCTCGCCGACGGCGGCACGAAGACGTAGCTGCCGCGGTCGTGCCAGCGCAGGCCGGGGTGCTCCTGCAGGGTCTCCGGGCGGCAGTCCAGGGAGCTGGACCACCACTCGTCCTCGTCGACGTCGTCGATGTCAGGGTTCGTACGCGGCGCGGTGAAGAACAGGTAGCGGCCGTCCACCTCGGCGACCGGTCCGGGGGCGGTGCCGGCGACCAGGATGCGGCGCAACGCGTCGGCACCGGCCTGTTCCGGGACGTCCAGGACGGAGTGGGTCTTACCGGTCGGCGTGACGTAGTTCGCCCCGGGGTGCCGGACCCGCCACAGCGCCAGGCGTTCGGGGTCGGCGCTGGCCTCGACCTGCCACGCGCGGGACAGCGGATGCGCGGCCGGCGTGGGGCAGCCCAGGCGGTCGCAGCTGCACGAGCCCTCGCGCGGGGCGGCCGCCGGGACCACCGCGAATCCCGCGGCGACCAGCCGGTCGAGCGGATCGAGGAGCCCTTCCGGGCGCAGCCCATCGCGGGAAGCGGCGTGCTCGCGCTTCCGGTTCTTGGCAGGTCGCCAGCTCCTCGGCACCCAAGCCCCCTGACGTGGTCGAAGGCCTAACGCGGTAAGGGTCAGGATACCTTGCGGTAACCGGGTCTTCGTCAGGGGGTGCCAGTGGGGCGAAGCGTGGCGCGGGTAGCGTGTGCGCGTGACCACACCTTCGGAGGGGAACGACGAGCCCGCGACCGTTCATCGCGCCGACCGCCGCATCCCGTTGGCCGGCACCTTCAACGTCCGGGACGTCGGCGGCTACCCGGCCCTCGGCGGCACCGTGCGCGCCGGCCGGCTGCTGCGCGGCGACGCCCTGCACCGGCTCGACGACGCGGCCCGCGCCACCCTGGCCGACCTGCCGGTCCGCACGGTGGTGGACCTCCGTGAGGACTTCGAAGCCCGGCTGTCCCCCGACGCGCTGGAGGGCACCGGCATCGCCGTGCTGCGCCTGCCGGTCTTCCGCTTCACCGGCGACTCCTTCGGCCGGGCCCCCGACGACCTGAAGTCGGTCTACGACCACATGGTCGACGACTGCGGCGCGGTCCTGGCCACCGCCGTCGGCCACGTCGCGGCCCCGGAGGCGCAGCCGGTCCTGGTGCACTGCTCGGCCGGCAAGGACCGCACCGGCGTGGTGGTCGCGGTGGTGCTGTCGCTGCTCGGCGTCCCGGACGCGGTGATAGCCGAGGACTACCACCTCACCAGCGCCTACCTGGCCGAGGAGTTCACCCAGGCCGTCGAGCAGCTGCAGGCGTCCACCGGCCTGGGCCAGCGGCTGAACGGCCAGGCGCTGGCGTGCCCGCCGGAGCTGATCCTGGCGACGCTGGAGCGGATGCGCGCCGCGCACGGCTCGGTGGAGGGGTACCTGCTGGCGCACGGGTTGACGGCGGAGCAGATCGCGGAGCTTCGCAGGAGTCTGATAGAGCCGGGCGACGCCTGACGCCTGGCCACATCACGTCACTCAGGGCGCCATGTAGCCGAAAACGCTCTGCGCGAACTGCGCGGTGTCCCACAGGCTCATCGCGCCCGGCGTCTCGACGGCGCCGAGGAATAGGTCACCGTTGGTCCCACCGGTCCACACGCACAGGTTGTACTTGTCGGGCAGCACCCCGCAGCTCATCACCAGCGAGGACGCCGACGCGTGCGCGTCGAACGACTGCTGCGCGACGATCCCCGTCGCCCCGAGCGCGGTCAGCGTCCCGTCGACGACGTCCGGGAGCGGCGGCACCGGCCGCAGCTGGCCGAGGATGACGATGTAGGTGCTCGCGGCGGATTCGGCGTCCCCATAGCCGGTCGCGCTGAGGTCGAGGAGCTGCGGACGGTAGTTCGCGGCGATCGCCTGGTAGACACGGGCCTTGGAGCCGAGGTCGGCGGTGCGGTGGATCGGCAGGCCGGAGGGTGCGACGGCGGCCATGGTGTCGACGACCTTTTGGCGGTCGCCTTGGCCGCTCTCCGGAAGCGCGGCGGCCGACGAAGCCGAAGTTGCCGAGGCCGATGTGCCGGATGCCTTCGCCGAGGCCGATGCCGATGCCGATGATGCGGTCGACGCAGACGAGGCAGCGGCCGTGGAGGACGCGCTCGACGTCCCCCCGACCGGCGTGCCCGGTGAGCCCGGTGAGCCCGGTGAGCCCGGCGGGCTCGTCGCCGAACTCGCGCACGCCGCCGCCCCGAACACCACCAAACTCGCCAGCCCGCACGCGCCGGCCAGCCGAAGCCGTGTCAGTCCCATGATTTCCCCTTGCCCGAGAGGTGCGTTACGCGGCCGAGCGTAAGGGGAGAATCACCAAGCTGTGGATAGAGACATTCGCCCTAGGTTCTGTCCCTGTCATCCACCGATCACGGCAACCGATCACGGCACCGGGACGGAAGCCCCGGCCCTACATCTGCGGCTGCCGCACCGCCGACTGAACAGTCCCGACCACCTCGCCGAACCCGATCCGCGTCCCGTTCGGGCCCGGCGCGACGCCGCCGATCGCGACGGTGTCGCCGTCGACCAGGAAGGTGCGCGTCGAGCCGTCGGCCAGGGCCAGGGGCTCGGTGCCGTTCCAGGTCAGCTCGATGAAGGAGCCGCGCTGTTCGGGCAGCGCGCCGGAGACCGTGCCGGAGGCGTAGAAGTCGCCGGTGCGCAGGCTCGCGCCGTTGACCGTCATGTGCGCCAGCTGCTGGGCCGGGGTCCAGTACAGGCCGGCGAACGGCGGGGTGGAGACCGTGTGGCCGTTGAGCTTGACGTCCAGGTGGATGTTGTAGCCCCAGGTCTCGCCCTGCAGGTACGGCAGCGGGACCGGGTCCTGGTACGGCGGCGCGACGCGCGCGTCCTGCAGCGCGGCCAGCGGCACCACCCACGGGGAGATGGAGGTCGCGAACGACTTGCCCAGGAACGGCCCCAGCGGGACGTACTCCCAGGCCTGGATGTCGCGTGCGGACCAGTCGTTGACCAGCACCACGCCGAAGACGTGGTCCTGGAACTCCTCCACGCGCACCCCGCCGCCGAGCGGCGAGGGCGTGCCGACCACGAAGCCGACCTCGGCCTCGATGTCCAGGCGCACGCTGGGCCCGAACCGCGGCTCGGCGTCGGTCGGGGCCTTGCGCTGGCCGGAGGGCCGCACGATCGGGGTGCCGGAGGGCACGATCGTGCCGGAGCGGCCGTGGTAGCCGATCGGCAGGTGCTTCCAGTTCGGCAGCAGGGGCTCGGCGTCCGGCCGGAAGATGCGGCCGAGGTTGGTGGCGTGGTCCTCGGAGGAGTAGAAGTCCACGTAGTCCGCCACCTGGAACGGCAGATAGAGCACCACGTCGGTCAGCGGCACCAGCAGCGGCTCGACCGCCTTGCGGCGCTCGGGCTCGGTGAACAGCTCGGTGAGCCGCGCCCGCACCGCCGCCCAGGCCGGCGCGCCGAGCGCCATGAACGGGTTCAGCGTGCCGATCGCGAAGTACGCCGCCGGCTCCTCGATGGTGCCGTCCAGCAGGCCGGCCGCCGCCAGCGCGCCGAGGCTGACGACGAAGTCGCCGATCCGGGTCACCACGTGCGCCGGCCGCTCCCCGTGGGTCGCGACGCCGTAGGGCAGGTTCTCGACCGGGAAGTCGGTCGGGTCCGCGAGGGGGACCCAGGTGGGCTGTGTCATAACCGTCCTTGCAGTCCTTCTACTCGGTGGGCAGCAGGCCGAGCTTTGACAAGTCATCGATCGGCTCCTGGAAACTACAGGAGCCGAAGCCGTGGAACAGATCCCGGGTCCGGGCCGTGTCCTCGACCGTCAGAGCTTTGACACGTTCCGCCAGGTCGGCGCCGTCCGTGCCGGCCAGGACCGCCGCCACGTCCTCGATCTCCGCGCCGTCGCTCGCGCGCTCGGCGGCCAGCAGGACGTTCACGAAACCGTGGTGGGTGAACCCGGTCCCGGCGTCGGTGTGCCGGACCGCGTTGTGCAGCCCGGCCGTGCACTTCAGCCCGACCTCCAGATCCGCGCAGCCGACCAGGAACTCGGCGACGGCCAGCGGGGTCGGGAACGCCTCGGCGGTCAGCCCGCCGGTGCGCAGCTTGGCGTGCAGCAGCTCGCGGCCGGTCAGCGTGGGGAGCAGGGAGCGCATGTCGGCGGGCGCGATCTCGACGTAGGCCTCGACGCCGTAGGGCAGCCGCCGCTCCAGCTCCTCCAGGCGCTCGCCCGGATGGCGGATCTCCGCGGTCTCCAGGATCAGCCGGTCGTCGTCTTCGAGCTCTGCGAAGGCGGCCAGCAGACCGTCCACGCCGGTGTCGGCGATCAGGCCCAGACGCAGGCCCGCGTCCTCGTCCAGCAGCGGTTTCAGGTCGGCGAGCTGGGAGACCGGGCACAGGAAGCGGCCGAGCATGCCGCTGTGGACGCCCGCGTCGTGGGCCAGGTGCGCGGGCACCGCCTCGGGCATCGGGGCGTCGCCGGGCGGGAAGAGCGCCGCGTCGTCGATCAGCTCTGCGAACAGGACGCCGAGGGCGCCGGGGTCGGCGGTTGACATGACCGCCACGGTAGCCCATGGTCGAAGAGAGCGGACAGTCACGTCCGATTATCGAACACATTTAAGCATCGAACACAATCCAGCCCGGAGCGGCTGAGACAGTGAAGGGGACGGCGGCGATGCCCTACTACCGCGCCGTGGGCGAGATCCCGCACAAGCGCCACACCCAGTTCCGCCGCCCGGACGGCGCGCTGTACTCCGAGGAGCTGATGGGCGTCGAGGGCTTCTCCTCCGAATCCGCGCTGCTCTACCACGTCGGGCTGCCCACGGCGATCGTGGACTCCGCGGAGTGGGAGCCGCCGGGGCCGATCTCCGGGGCGGTCGCGAACCGGCCGCTGAAGCCGCGGCACTTCTTGACGCACAAGCTCGATGGCGCGGGGCTGGACGCTGTCACCGGCCGGCACTTGTTGCTGGGCAACGGGGACGTGCGGCTGTCGTACGTCGCGGCCACCGAGGCGTCTCCCCTGTACCGGAACGCCATCGGCGACGAGTGCGTGTACGTGGAGTCCGGGTCCGGAGTCGTGGAGACGTCGTTCGGCGCGCTGGCGGTCGGACAGGGCGACTACGTGGTCTTGCCGACGTCCACGATCCACCGCTGGGTCCCCGCCGCGGGCTCCGGGGAACCGCTGCGACTGTTCGTGATCGAGGCGACCGGGCACATCGGCCCGCCGAAGCGCTACCTGTCGGCCAAGGGCCAGTTCCTGGAGTCCTCGCCGTACTGCGAGCGGGACCTGCGCGGGCCGAGCGAGCCGCTGCTGGCCGAGGGGGCGGACGTGGAGGTGCTGGTCCGGCACCGCGCCGGCGGGACCAAGCTGACGTACGCGCACCACCCGTTCGACGTGGTCGGCTGGGACGGCTGCCTGTACCCGTACGCCTTCAACATCGCCGACTTCGAGCCCATCACCGGCCGCGTCCACCAGCCGCCGCCGGTACACCAGACCTTCGAGGGCCCGAACTTCGTGATCTGCTCGTTCGTCCCGCGCAAGGTGGACTACAACCCGCTGTCGATCCCGGTGCCCTACAACCACCACAACGTCGACTCCGACGAGGTCCTGTTCTACACCGGCGGCAACTACGAGGCCCGGCGCGGATCCGGGATCGGGCAGGGCTCCATCTCCCTGCACCCCTCGGGCCTGACGCACGGCCCTCAGCCGGGCGCAGCCGAGCGCTCGATCGGCGCGGAGTTCTTCGACGAACTCGCGGTCATGGTGGACACCTTCCGGCCGCTGGAGATCGGCGAGGGCGGCGTGGCCTCTGAGGACCCTGGGTACGCGTGGACGTGGTCGGGGCGGCACAGCGGGGCTTGAGAGCGCGAGGCCTGACGCCCCGAAGCCGTCCTGACCACCGGAACCGCTGACAGCCGGCGAAGGGACGGCCCGGCAGACCGTTGGGGCGGCCCGGGTTCGGGTAGCGTCACCATGTGCTGAGAAGGACTCTGGCCGCCCTCGGGTGCGCGGCGCTGCTCGCCGGTCTCGCCGCCGGTGTGCCCGCGGCGGCCCGCGCCGCCGTCCACGCGTCCGCGGCTTCGTGCCCTGATCCCGGATTCGACCTCCAGGCCTCGCGCCTGTGGGATGCCGCAGGCACCAAGGGAGGCGGCGTCGCCATCGGCGTGGTCGGCGCCCCGGACCGCGTCGCCGAGGTGGCGTGCGCGATCAGTGGCCTGGCACCGGACGCGACGGTGGCGTCCGGGTCGGCGAGCGGGGCGATAGTGGTCGTCGCGGACACGTCGGTCGATCCCGCTTCGATCGGCGGCCAGGCGCTTTTGATCGCGGCGGCCGGTGACACCGGGGGCCCGATGACCCAGCGTCCGCAGGGCGTCGTGAATGTGGCCTCCGCGCAGGTGACCAAAACCGCGCAGCCCTCGTCCGCCTGGGGCCCGCAGATGACGTTGGCGGCGTTCGGCAACGACACCTCGACCGCCGCGGGTTACGTCGCGGCACTGGCCGCGATCCTGCGCGCCGACCACGGTGACTGGCCGGCGCGCCAGGTCGTGGCACAGATGGCGGGATCGATCTACGGGGCGTCCGGGGCCAGGCACGACGACCGGCTGGGGTACGGGGTCATCCAACCGGTGCAGGCAGTGAGCACGAACCCGCCGATCGATCCCGAGTCTCTGCCAGGGTTCGACGCGTCGTTCCCGGTCAACCAGCCGCCGCGGACCGGTGCCGCGCCGAGCACGCGGTCGGCGCCGACGAGCGCGGCCTCAGGGGCTTCCGGCGCTCCGTCGTCGACTTCCTCAACGGCTGCCACCGGATCTTCTTCGGCCACGCAGACACCGCAGACCTCTGCGCCGGGCACCACCGACACCGCCAACATCTGGCCGACCAAGCCGGTCTTTCCCACGGGTCCCTCGAACGGGTCACATGCGGCGGCGGGCAGCGGCGGCGGGGGCGGGGGCTTCAGTCCGATCCTGTTGATCGGGTTCGTCGTGATCCTCGCTGGTGGCGGGTACGTGCTGTGGCAGAGGCGGCGTCAGCCCAAGGCCGCGGCCGGAAAACCCGAGGCGGAGTGGGAGGCTCCCAGTGGTCCCCGGCATTCGGGATACAGCCCACCGGAAGAATGATCGTCCGCTAAGTTGTGGCCCATGCCGCAAAACCACCGGGGCCGCCAGGAACCCAGAGGTTTCTCCCCTAACGTGTCCGGCATGAATGGCGACGAGGCGCCGACGGAGTACATCCCGCGGATCACGGACGCCCCCTCCCCCGCGGAGGCGCAGACCGAGTACATCCCGAAGATCGTCCTCACGCCGCCGCCTCCGTCCGAGTTCCCCGTCGGGAACGGGTACCCGGCGTCGCAGCCCGAATCAGTGCCTGAATCAGCGCCCGAACCCGGTGCCCGGTCGGCGCGCGGCTCGGCGCGCGGCTCGGCGCGGGTCGCGCGGCAGGCGCAGCGGAAGCTGGTGCTGCTGTCCAGCATCGGCGAAGTGCTCATCACGCTCGGCGCGGTGATGGCGCTGTACGTCGTCTACACGCTGTGGTGGACGAACGTGGAGGCGCACAAGGCCGCCAACGCCGAGGCCAACCAGATCCAGCAGCAGCTGGCGCCGGCCGCGCCCGGCGGGACGCCGAAGTCGGCGTTCGCGCCGAGCGAGGGCTTCGCGCTGATGACCATCCCGGCCATCGGGAAGGACGACATCCCGGTGATGCAGGGCGTGGACAAGGACAAGGTGCTCGACAAGGGCGCCGTCGGGCACTACACGACGCCGGCCACCGCGATGCCGTGGGACCCGACCGGGAACTTCGCGGTGGCGGCGCACCGGCGGACGTACGGCGAGCCGTTCCGGTACATCAACCAGCTGCGAACCGGCGACCACGTCGTGGTGGAGACCACGCACGGCTGGTTCGTCTACGCGCTCGACAAGGAGCTGCCGCAGACCGACCCGACCAACGTCGGGACGATCGCGCCGATCCCCAAGGGCGGGCCGTTCACCGAGCCCGGCCGGTACATCACGCTGACGACGTGCACGCCGGAGTGGGCCTCGACGTACCGGCTCATCTGGTGGGGCCACCTGGTGCGGGTGGACCCGCTGAACGGGCCCCCGCCGGCCGAGCTGAAGGACGCCAACCGGCACGCCTGAGCACGCTCTTGACACAGTTGACCTGCGCGATTCTTGGAATCGCGACCCTGCCCGCTACCATGGATCGAAATCCAAGCGAACGCTGCGCGGGACAGGTCACCTCGAAGCCGGTCGGAAACCGGCTTCCGTCATGTGACGCAGAACGCAGTGGCCCGGGGGACGTTTCCCGGTCAGCCACTTCAGGCGCGGCTATCGCCTACCTGGTCATCCAAAACTGGGACCAGGCCGCCTTAGTGACCGTTCTGTAGTACCGCTGCGGCGCAATCCATGCGCTCGCACGCCCCTGAGAACGTGTCCGTTTTCAGAAGGGCTTCATCAGCCATGTCTGCAATCACCCCTGAGAATGATGTCGTGCGCGAAAGCGCTGACGTCGAAGAGACTTTTGCTCTGGAGATCGAAGAGGATCTGGAGAGCGGCGAGGTCGAGGTTGTCGAGGCTCTCGACGACGACGATGTTGAGATCGCCGACACCGAAACCGAGACCACCGGCTCCGAGCCGGTCGCGTTCACCGAACTGGGCCTGCCCGAGGAACTGGTGAAGAAGCTCGCCGAGAACGGCGTGCAGACCACCTTCCCGATCCAGGCCGCGACCATCCCGGACGCCCTGGCCGGCCGGCACGTGCTGGGCAAGGCCCGCACCGGCTCCGGCAAGACCCTGGCCTTCGGCCTGGCGGCGCTGGCGAACCTGAAGGGCAAGCGGGCCCGCAAGGGCAAGCCGCTGGCCCTGGTCCTGGTGCCGACCCGCGAGCTGGCGATGCAGGTCAGCGACGCGCTGCAGCCGTACGGCTTCGCCGTGGGCGCGGACATCGCCTCGGTCTACGGCGGCGCGCCGATGTACAAGCAGGTCTTCGCGCTGCGCCGCGGCGTCGAGGTGCTGGTGGCCACCCCGGGCCGGCTCACCGACCTGATCGAGCAGGGCGAGTGCGACCTGTCCGAGGTCGAGATCGCCATCCTGGACGAGGCCGACCAGATGGCCGACATGGGCTTCATGCCGATCGTCTCGGAGCTGCTGTCGCAGACCGACCCGACCGGCCAGCGCCTGCTGTTCAGCGCGACGCTGGACGGCGCCGTGGACGAGCTGGTCCGCCAGTACATGACCGACCCGGTCCTGCACTCGGTCACCCCGGACAGCGACGACTCGGCACAGATGGACCACCACCTGCTGATCGTCGAGCCGGCGGACAAGGCCCTGGTCGTCGCCGAGATCGCGGCCCGGCACACGCCGGGCGACGACGACGGCCGGCGCACCATCCTGTTCGCCCGCACCAAGCTCGGCGCGGACCGCATCGCCGAGAAGATCCGCGAGGCCGGCGTCTCCGCCCTGGCCCTGCACGGCGGCATGACCCAGCGCGCCCGCACCAAGACCCTGGCGGACTTCAAGGACGGCCGGGTCCCGGTCCTGGTCGCCACCGACGTCGCCGCCCGCGGCATCCACGTCGACGGCATCGACCTGGTCCTGCACGTCGACCCGGCCGGCGACCCCAAGGACTACCTGCACCGCGCCGGCCGCACGGCCCGCGCCGGCGAGAGCGGCACGGTCGTGACGCTGGTCCTGCCCAAGCAGCGCAAGAGCACGGTGCGCCTGCTGGAGTCGGCCGGCATCGACGCCGAGCTGACGAAGGTGACCCCGAGCTCCGAGGCGCTGCGCGAACTGACCGGCGGCCGCCCGGTGGCGGAGTACGTCGCCGAGGCCGACGCCTACCACGCGACCCGCCGCGCGGCGCGCGAGGCCCGCCTGGGCGGCGACGACCGCCGCGAAGGACGCGACAGCCGCGACGGTTTCCGTGGCGGACGCGAGGGCTTCCGCCCCGGACGCAGCGAGTTCCGGCAGGACCGGGACCGCTTCGACCGCGGGCACAGCGGCGGCCGCTTCCAGGAGCGCGACGGCCGCGGGTTCGGCGGCGGCGAGCGTTCGGGCTTCGGAGGCGGCGACAGGCGCGGCTCCGAGGGTCGGGGCGGGTTCGGCGGCGGCGAGCGGCGGTCGTTCGGCGACCGGGACGGTGCGCAGGGCCGCACCGGCGGGTTCAACCGGGACAGCCGTGGCTCTGAGGGTCGCACCGGCGGGTTCAGCGGCGAGCGTCGCTCGTTCGGTGACCGGGATGGTGCGCAGGGCCGCAGCTTCGACCGCGACAACCGCGGTGGTTCCGAGAACCGCAGCGGCGGGTTCAGCGGTGAGCGTCGCTCGTTCGGCGACCGCGATGGGGCCCAGGGCCGCACCGGCGGGTTCAACCGCGACAACCGCAGCTCCGAAGGCCGCACCGGCGGGTACACCGGCGAGCGTCGCTCCTTCGGCGACCGCGACGGCGCCCAGGGCCGCACCGGCGGCTACAACCGCGACAACCGCGGCTCCGGCACCGGCGGGTACACCGGCGAGCGTCGCTCGTTCGGCGACCGCGACGGCGCCCAGGGCCGCACCGGCGGGTTCAACCGCGACAACCGCAGCTCCGAGGGCCGCACCGGCGGATTCAGCGGCGAGCGTCGCTCCTTCGGCGACCGCAACGGTTCGCAGGGCCGCAGCTTCGACCGCGACAACCGCGGCGGTTCCGAGAACCGCACCGGCGGGTTCAACCGGGACAACCGTAGCTCTGAGGGTCGCACCGGCGGCTACAACCGCGGGTCCGAGGGCCGCACCGGCGGGTACACCGGCGAGCGTCGCTCGTTCGGCGACCGCGACGGCGCCCAGGGCCGCACCGGTGGCTACAACCGGGACAACCGTGGTTCTGAGGGCCGCACCGGCGGCTTCAGTGGCGAGCGTCGCACCTTCGACCGCAACGGCTCGCAGGGCCGCAGCTTCGACCGCGACAACCGTGACAACCGTGGCGGCACCGGCGAGCGTCGCTCCTTCGGCGACCGCGACGCCGCCCAGAACCGTGGCGCCGCCGACGCCGCCGGCGACCGTCGCCCGAGCCGCGACGACGAGCGTCGCACCTTCGGCGAGCGCACCGCGTTCGGCCGCCCGCGCGGCGGCTACAGCAACGAGCAGCGGGACAACCGCCCGCCGCGTGACCGTCGCTGGTAGTCGCTGGGCACGTTTGACGGCTGACTGAGTACTGACAAGGGACCGCGCACCATGCGCGGTCCCTTTCGGCTTTCCGGAAACTCTTCCGCCCTGCCTGCCCCAGCTGTTCGGCCCACCAAAGCCCCAAAGCCCCCACTAATCGGGTAGGCGGGTCGGTCGCCCGACCCGCCTCCCACACCACCGGACATGCGGGCCACGCATCCGGCGGTTCGTCAGGCTCTGGGCGCACAAGCCGCAGGGGCCCCGCCCGAAGGCGAAGCCCCTGCGCTGTGTGACAGCGAACCGAACTACTTTACTCAGTGATGCCCGTGCCCGGCCTCGATCTCCTTGTACTCCTCGACCGTCGTCTCGACGTTGTCGGAGAACATCGCCTTCGAGGCCTTGGCCCGCAGCTTCAGCGCGCGGTTGCCCGGGCGCTCGACGCCGTTCTCGTCCGTGGCGGGGCCGAGTTCCAGCGGCTTCTGCACCTCGTGCGCGGTCAGGCGGTAGCGCTCGCCGGCCGAGAGCGGCTCGTGGACCTCGGTGAACTCCCCTTCCAGCGAGACCTTGATGATGCCGGTCTCGCGGCCGTGGAGGACCTTGTCCTTGTCGCGGCGCTGCAGGCCCAGGGCGATGCGCTTGGTGCACCAGAAGGCGATCACCGGGCCGAGGAACACCAGGACGCGGAACGTCCAGGTCAGCGCTTCCACCGAGAGGTGGAAGTGGGTCGCGATCAGGTCGTTGCCGCCGCCGAGCCACAGGACGCCGTAGAACGTGATGCCGCCGACGCCCAGGGCGGTGCGGGTCGGGCGGTTGCGCGGGCGGTCCAGGATGTGGTGCTCGCGCTTGTCGCCGGTGATCCACTGCTCCAGGAACGGCCACACGGCCAGGGCCGTGAACAGGACGCCCGGGACGATCAGCGACGGGATCAGCACGTTGAAGGACAGCGTGTGGCCCCAGATGTTCCACTCCCAGTTCGGCATCATGCGAAGGGAGCCTTCGAGGAAGCCGATGTACCAGTCTGGTTGGGAACCCGCGCTGATCTGGTCCGGTGTGTACGGCCCGTAGGCCCAGATCGGGTTGATCTGCACCAGGCCCGCCAGCAGGAAGACCACGCCGAAGATCACGAACATGAACCCGCCGGCCTTGGCGGTGTACACCGGCAGCAGCGGCAGGCCGACGACGTTGTCGTTGGTCTTGCCGGGGCCGGCCCACTGCGTGTGCTTCTGCACGAACACCAGGATCAGGTGCGCCGTCACCAGGCCGACGATCAGGGCCGGGATCAGGAGCACGTGGATGGTGAACAGCCGCGGGATGAAGTCGTGCCCGGGGAAGTCGCCGCCGAACAGGAAGTACGACACGTACGTGCCGACGATCGGGATCGACAGGATGACGCCCGAGGCGATGCGCAGACCGGTACCGGACAGCAGGTCGTCCGGCAGCGAGTAGCCCGCGAACCCTTCCAGCAGGCCCAGCACCATCAGCGTGAAGCCGATGAGCCAGTTGATCTCCCGCGGCTTGCGGAACGCACCGGTGAAGAAGATGCGCAGCATGTGCACCATGATCGCCATGATGAAGATCAGGGCGGCCCAGTGGTGCACCTGGCGCATCAGCAGGCCGGCGCGCACGTCGAAGCTGATCCTCAGCGTCGAGGCGTACGCGTCCGACATCGACACGCCGTCGAGCGGGAAGTACGAGCCGTGGTATTCGACCTCGCTCATGCTCGGGTTGAACCACAGCGTCAGGAACACGCCCGACAGCAGGATCAGGATGAACGAGAACAGCGCGATCTCGCCGAGCAGGAAGCTCCAGTGGTCCGGGAAGACCTTCCGGATCAGGTTCTTCGAGCCCTTGTAGATCCCGAGCCGCTCGTCCGCCCAGTTGGAGACCGGGTCGGTCCGCACTTCCTCGTTATCGCCTGCGGCCCCGTGCGCCGGGGCGGTCGTGGCGCTCATCCGCGCTCCCAGAAGCTCGGGCCGACCGGCGCGGCGAAGTCGCTCACGGCGACCAGGTTGCCGTCGGCGTCAGCCGTGATGTGCAGCTGCGGCAGCGAGCGCGCGGCCGGGCCGAAGATGACCTTCCCGTCGTCGGACAGGTCGAAGGTCGACTGGTGGCACGGGCACAGCATGTGGTGCGTCTGCTGCTCGTACAGCGCCACCGGGCAGCCGACGTGGGTGCAGATCTTGGAGAACGCCATGATGCCGTCCACCGACCAGTCCCACTGCCGCTTCTTCTGTGCCTCGGAGCCCTTCAGGGCCTCCTGCGGCAGCCGGACGACCAGCACCGCAGCCTTGGCCAGGTTGTCGATCCGGTTCTCCGGGTCGTCGGCCAGCGCGGCCGGGTTGGCCAGGGCCAGGGTGCCGACCGAGATGTCGGCGGCCTTCAGCGGCTGCCCGGTGTTCGGGTTGACCAGCTTCTGGCCCGGCGCCCACAGCGTGTGCCGCAGCCTGTCCTTCGGCATCGGGCCCAGGTCGCGCAGCAGCCACACCGCCGGCAGCGGCAGCACCAGCATCGCGGTCAGCAGGGAGCGCCGGATCAGCGGGTACTTGGTGAAGCCGGAGTCCGCGACGCCCTGCTTGAACTCCGAGACCGCGAAGGCGCGGGACTCGGGGTCCGACTTCATCGGGTGCCGCTCCTGGACCAGGTCCACGTCGGTCATCAGGGTCCGGGCCCAGTGGATGGCGCCGCCGCCCAGGGCCAGGAACGCCACACCCAGGCACAGGCCCAGCGCCAGGTTGTTGGCGTTGACCGCGCCCAGGCCGGTGATGTGGCTGGTCATCCTGGTGTTCGGGATGAAGGTGTAGCACGCCATCGACCCGATGATGCCCGCGATCGCGATCAGGAACAGGCCCGCGACCTGGCGCTCGGCGCGCTTGGCGGCCCTGGGGTCGAGGTCGGTGACCCGGGGCCGGTAGGCCGGCAGACCCGGATCCTGGAAGGGGTTCTCCGCCGCGGCGTCCTTGGTCAGGGTGCCGTGGCCCGCCCCACCGGTGTTCTCTGGCAGGTGGTCCGTTTCCATGTCCCGATCAGTCATTGTCGGTGGCGTCCTTCCCGGTGGTCGCCTCGAAGTGGGCGACGCGGGCGCGGGACGCCTTGGTGGTGTGCGCGCCGATCCAGCAGGCGAACACGATCAGCAGGCCGAGCACGATCGTCCAGACGAACAGGCCCTCGGAGACCGGGCCGATCGAGCCCAGGTCCAGGCCGCCGGGGTTGCTGCCGGAACGGGTCTGGAGCAGGTAGGCGATGATGTCCTTCTTGTCCTGCGGGGACATCACGTCGTTGTTGAAGACCGGCATGTTCTGCGGGCCGGTGAGCATGGCCTCGTAGATGTGCTTCGGCGAGGTCTCGCGCAGCGACGGCGCGAACTTGCCGTCGGTCAGCGCGCCCCCGGCGCCGGCGATGTTGTGGCACGACGCGCAGTTCGTGCGGTACAGCACACCGCCGTTGGACACACTGGCGGCGTTGGTCGGGTCGGCGGCGTACAGCGAGGCGTCCGGGACGGCCGGGCCGGCACCGAGCGCGCCGATGTAGGCGGCCATCGCGTCGATCTGGTCCTGCGTGAAGACCGGAGGCTTGCTGGTGACCTGCGGGCCGATCTGCATCGCCGGCATGCGGCCGGTGCCGACCTGGAAGTCGACTGCGGCGGGACCGACTCCGATCAGCGACGGGCCCGAGCCCTGCACGCCCTGGCCCTGCAGGCCGTGGCACGAGGAACAGGTCGACTGGAAGAGCTTCTGACCCTCCGTGAGCTGCTCGGGCGTGACGGCGGCCGAAGCCGACGCCTTCGCCTTGGCGGAGCCCAGGGTGGCGTAGGTCGCGCCGATGACACCCAGCGCGAGGAAGAGGACGACGAACGCGGCCAGCGGATGGCGCCGTCGTGCCGAAAGCGTGTTCACGACAGAGGATTCCTTACCGATTCCACTGGTCCGGACTACTTCATGATGTAGATGACGAAGAACAGGCCGATCCACACCACGTCGACGAAGTGCCAGTAGTAGGACACGACGATCGCGGAGGTGGCCTGGTCATGGGTGAAGCGCTTGGCGAGATAAGTCCGGCCCAGCACCAGCAGGAACGCGAACAGACCGCCGGTGACGTGCATGCCGTGGAACCCGGTGGTGAGGTAGAACACCGACGTCCACGCGTTGTGGCCGATCGTGTAGTTCTCCTTCACCAGGGCCGAGTACTCCCAGATCTGCCCGGAGACGAAGACCGCGCCCATGATGAACGTGAGGATGAACCAGCTCCGCAGCTTCCGCACGTCCCCACGCTCGGCCGCGAACACGCCCATCTGGCAGGTCACCGAGGACAGCACCAGGATCGTGGTGTTCGGCACGGCCAGGGACATGTTCAGGTGCTTGGCCTGCTCCACGAAGTACTGCGACCCGTGCACTGAGCGGATCGTGAAGTACATCGCGAACAGCGCCGCGAAGAACATCAGTTCCGAGCTCAGCCAGACGATCGTTCCGACGCTGACCAGGTTCGGCCGGTTGGGCAGGCGGTGTGCCTGCCCCGCTTGAGTAGTTGCAGTTGCTGTCGCCACGGCCGCCATTATGTCCTCACCCCATGGCGGCTCCGCGCCGGGGGTGGGTGTTAAGGAACCAGTGTCCTGTGTGTATGGGGCCGAACGAGTTAACGAAGGTCCGGATCAAGCAGTTCCCGGAAGGTCGGAACGGCAGTCGCCGTCGCGCCCAGCGGGGGCGCGGGGTCGCTCTCGGAGTCGCTTCCGGAGTCGCTTCCGATGGTCGGCGATCATGGGCAAGATCGAGACCCCGACCGTCTGGAAGCCGGGCGACCACGCCGAGTAAGCTCCGTCCCATGAACGCTCGTGACAATGGACAACAAGGGGTGCACGGCAACGCTGGTAGTGCCAGCGAGACCGCCATCAAAGTCCTCATCTACAGCGACGACTCCACCACCCGGGAGAAGGTCGTGCTGGCGCTCGGGCGCCGGGTGGCGGCCGACCTGCCGCCGATCAAGACCCACGAGTTCGCGACCCCGCTCGCCGTGGTCAACGCCGTCGACCAGGGCGGCTTCGACCTGCTGATCCTGGACGGCGAGGCCACCCCGGCCGGCGGCATGGGCGTGTGCCGGCAGCTCAAGGACGAGATCTACGAGTGCCCCCCGATCCTGGTGCTCACCGGGCGCCCGCAGGACGGCTGGCTGGCCACCTGGTCCCGGGCCGAGGCGTGGACGCCGCACCCGATCGACCCGGTCGCCCTGGCAGACTCGGTCGCGGAGTTGGTCCGGGCCCGGCTCGCCAAGCGCGTCTCCGCGTAGGGTTCCCCTATAGAGAGGCCCTGGGCTTCTCTATAGATTCACCCAATAGAGCGTTCCGTAGAGACGGAGGCGACCCGCCGATGACCGAGCAGCGCACCTGGCCCGAGCTCCTGTCGGCGGCTCTGCGCCGCGACGACCTGTCGGTCGACGACGCCGCCTGGGCCATGGACCGCATCATGACCGGCGAGGCCACCCCGAGCCAGGTCGCGGGCCTGGCGGTGGCGCTGCGCGCCAAGGGCGAGACGGTCGACGAGATCGAGGGCTTCGTCCGCTCGATGTACACGCACGCGCTGCTCATCGACGTGCCCGGAGCCACCGTGGACATCGTCGGCACCGGCGGCGACCGCGCGCACACGGTGAACATCTCGACGATGTCGGCCATCGTCGCGGCCGGCGCGGGCGCGACGGTGGTGAAGCACGGCAACCGCGCGGCCTCGTCCTCCTCCGGCGCCGCGGACGTCCTGGAGCGCCTCGGCGTCCGCCTGGACCTCGCGCCCGAGGCCGTCGCCCAGGTCGCGAAGGAGGCGGGCATCACCTTCTGCTTCGCCCCGGTCTTCCACGCCTCCCTGCGCCACGCGGGCGTCCCCCGCAAGGAACTGGCGATCCCGACCTTCTTCAACTTCCTCGGACCCCTGACGAACCCGTCCCGCCCCCGCGCCTCGGCGGTCGGCGTCTTCGACGAGCGCATGGCCCCGATCGTGGCCGGCGTCTTCGCCCGCCGCGGCGTCGAGGCCCTGGTCTTCCGCGGCGACGACGGCCTGGACGAGATCACGGTGGCCACCACCACGACGATCTGGACAACCGCCGAAGGCGAGGTGACCCGCGAGGTCTTCGACCCCCGCGACCTCGGCATCGCCTACTCCCCCATCAGCGCCCTCCGCGGCGCCGACCCGGAGTTCAACGCCGCCGTGGCCCGCCGCCTCCTGGCCGGCGAACAGGGCGCGGTCCGCGACGCGGTCCTGCTGTCCTCCG
Source organism: Catenulispora rubra (assembly GCF_015356825.1). GTDB lineage: Bacteria > Actinomycetota > Actinomycetes > Streptomycetales > Catenulisporaceae > Catenulispora > Catenulispora rubra. Next base: position 33,294 of record NZ_JAACYW010000097.1, read on the forward strand.
CCGCGGCCCTGGCGGCACTGGAGCCCTCCCGCGAGCCGGTGACGGCACGACTCGGCGCGGGACTGGCGAAGGCTGCGGAGGCGATCGATTCGGGGGCCGCGGAGCGGGTGCTGGCGACGTGGGTCGAGGTCTCGGAGCGGTTGGTTCAGGAGCGGTAGGGCTTTGCCGGACGCAGGCGCCCGCCGGTCGCCGGGGCGGGCGCTCGGGCTGTCAGAACTCGAGGTCGGCCCAGGTCGCCTCGATCGGGAACGGCAGTTTGGTGCTGATCGCCTCGGCGGTCTGGCCGTTGGTCCAGGTTGCGACCTTGGTGTAGGCACCGCGGTAGCCCGGGCCGAGCCACCACTGCTCGATACTGGCGATCGCCGAGTCATCCGGTTTCAGCCGGACGATCCAGTAGTGCTCGATCCCGGCCAGCGCGTACTGGGTCATCTTCGACTCGAAGCCGGTCCGCTGGTTGTCCTTGCCGGTGTCCGTGGCGCGGCTGGACGGCGAGACGATCTCGACCGCGAGCAGCAGGTCGTAGCCCCAGACGGTACGCCGCCCCTCCTCAAGGCAGCGGTAGACGAGGACGTCGGGCTTGCGCACGGTGGCGCCCGGGACATCCCACAGCCGGGTGTCCAGGTCCTGTGATGCACGGAGGCAGGGGAACAACTCCGCCTCGACTGCGCTGCGAGCTGCGTTCTTCAGAAGAATCGCGAGCGACAGTGATGCGCCCTGGTGCCCCGGCGATCCCGACTGGCGCCGGATCAACCGCCCCCGATCCAGCTCGTGATCCCGGCAGAAGTCCTCGGGGATGTGTGTCCACATCTCCAGAGTGACGCCGTCGAGCAGACCGGCCTTTTCCACCAGCTCGTAGGCGGCCCAGAGCTCGGACGACGCATCCAGCTCGGCGGGCTCGATCGGCGGTTCGTAGTTCATGGCTACTGTCATACCCCAAAGGCTAGCCACGCCCTCTGACAGGACGTGGCCAACCGATTACCACCTGCGACAGCAGGCTACTGAGCCGCCTGCACCCCCGCCGCAGACCCCTTCAGCCAGTCGCTCCAGCTCAGGTTCCAGTCGTCGAAGCCGGGCATCGAGTTCGTCGTGACGTTCGGCTTGGTGTTCGCCGACTTCTGCACGTCCACCACGTCGCCGATCTTCACCGTGTTGAAGAACCAGGCGGCGTCGTCCAGGCTCATGCCGATGCAGCCGTGGCTGCCGTTGACGCGGCCGAACTTGTCGTCGTTCCAGGGTGCGGCGTGTAGGAAGGTGCCGGAGTCGGTGATCTTCACCGCGTACTGGACCGGGAGGTTGTAGAAGTCCGCGGCGTCGGTGAAGTTCACTGAGGCGGAGGTCATCTGGAGCTTGGAGAACTTGTCCAGGACCACCATCTTGCCGCTCCAGGTCGGGTGCTTGGGGACCTCGCCGGCGCTGACCGGGATGGTGCGCACGACCTGGCCGTTCTTGGTGACGGTCATCTTGTCCTTCACCAGGTCCACGGTGCTGATCACCGAGTCGCCGACGGTGAAGGAGAAGTCCTTGGTGAAGGAGCCGTAGGTGGTCTGGCCCGCCTTCACGCCGTTCAGGCCCAGGTGCACCTGCACCTTGGTGCCCGGCTGCCAGTAGCCCTGCGGGCGCCAGTCCGCCTCGGTGTCGCCGCGCCAGTTCCAGGCCCCGTCGACGTGCGGCGTGGTGGTGACGGTCATCGCCTTCTCCACGGCCGCGCGGTCCTTCTCGTTCGGCGCGTTGGTGAAGAAGACGGCCACCGGCTGGCCGACGCCGACCGTGGTGCCGTTGTCCGGGACGTAGTGGTCCAGCCCGAGGCGCTTGCCGGGGGTCAGGGTCGTGAACTTCGACGTGGTCGTCTTCTCGGCCCCCGAGCCGTCCTGCGCCTTCGCCACCACCGTGTAGGTGCTGGAGATCGCCAGCGGGCCGCTGGAGGCCCAGGAGGACCCGTCGGCGGCCAGAGCGCCGGACACGGTCTTGCCCGAGGCGTCGGTGGCCGTGACGCTCTCCAGCTTGCCGTTGACGGCGTTGATCTGGATGCCCTTGGCCGGGTCAACGCCGGCCGCGCCGTCCGCGGGATTGGCCGAGAGTGCCAGCGGCTGCTGCGCGGAGGACGAGGGGGTCCCGGCGTTCGCGCCCCCGTTGGCGCCGCCGCTCGCCCCGCTCGCGCCGCCCGACGCCCCGGACGAGGCGGTCTGCGCGTTCCCGACCGGCGCGCCCGTGCTCTTGCCGCCCGACGAGCCGCCGCACGCCGCCGTCAGCAGCGCCACCGCCGCCGCCCCCGCCGTCCACTGCGCAGCCCGCCGCCACTGGCGCCCGCCTGCCGTAACACCCTGCC
>NZ_JAACYW010000098.1 GCF_015356825.1 Catenulispora rubra
CCCGAAGACCCGCCCCCCGAAGGAAGGCCCGCCATGCTCGCCGTGCACTGGGACACGATCCGCCTGTTCCTCCACGTGGTGGCCGCGACCATCTGGGTCGGCGGGCAGATCACGCTGGCCGCGCTGGTGCCGGTGCTGCGCAAGGCCGGGTCCGAGGTGACCAAGGCGGCGGCGAACGGCTTCAACCGGATCGCCTGGCCGGCCTTCGCCGTCCTGATCCTGACCGGCGTGTGGAACGTCATCGCCGAGCACGACAAGGACCACGGCTCGTACCACACCACGCTGATCGTGAAGTACGTCGTGGTGGCGGCCTCCGGCCTGACCGCGTACATGCACGCGCAGGCCAAGACCAAGGGCGCGATCGCGGCCTTCGGGGCGCTCACCGGGATCACCGCGCTGGCGTCCCTGTTCGTCGGCATCATGCTGGCCGGATGAATTCGGGCTTGCTCAAATACTTGCCGACACGTTGTTGGGAAGAGCTGGATCGACGCGCGGTCGCAGGGGCCTGACGCAATAGCCTGGTCACGACTATCCGTCCGCGGCGTTAGGATTTAGTCCTCGTTATTCACGCATGGGGGTGGGATCAAATGCGTCAGAATCGAATCATCCCGGTCTTCGTCGTCGCAGCCGCGGTCGCCGTGACCGGCACGGCGTGCGCGTCGTCCGGCACGACGGGGTCCGCCCAGGGCGGCGGCTCCGGTGGCTCAGGCGACTCCGGCGCCGTCTCCAACCAGGCGATCACCCTGCTGGCGAAGATGACCGCGCCGCAGGCGGTCGCGCAGTCCACCAAAGCGGTGGCCGCGAAGCAGAGCGCGAAGGTCCACATGACCCTCACGATGCCGATGCTGAAGGAGGATGCTTCCGGCGCCATGTCCTTCGGTTCGTCGCTGGCCATGAACCTCACCCTCGCGATGTCCTCCACCGACTCGCAGGTCGGCGCCGCGCTGTCGCAGATGGGGCAGATAGAGATGCGGATGAGCGGCACGGTCGCCTACGTGAACATGGGCAACAGCCCGCAGTGGGCGTCGGCGTTGCAGGGCAAGAAGTGGATGAAGATCGACTTCAACAACCTCAGCGGCGTCCCCGGGTTGTCGAGCTTCTCCTTCATGAAGGACCTGGGGAAGAACAACGACCCCAGTATGAAGCTCAAGGACCTGATGGCCTCGCCGAACCTGAAGAAGGTCGGCCAGGAGCAGCGCGACGGCGTCCAGACGCTGCACTTCGCCGGCACCGTCGACCCGAACGACCTGGTCAAGGACTCGGCCGGCAGCGGGCTGAGCCAGCAGGACCTGGACTCGCTGGCCGCCACGGCCAAGCAGGCCGGCGTCACCAACACGAGCTACGACCTGTGGGTCGACGGCAGCGGCCTACCGGTCGAGATCAAGTTCAGCGAGAACACGGCCGCCGGCGCCGTCGCGGGCGACCTCACCTACAGCGACTGGGGCAGCGCGCCGGTCACGGTCACCGCGCCGCCGGCCGACCAGACCGTCGACATCGCGCAGCTGCTGAAGAACCAGCAGGGCTGACAGCGTCGAGGGTGAAGTGGGGAAGTCCCCACTTCACCCTTCCTCCGCGCGTAACCGCTCCAGCAACTCCGGGATCACCGGCGAGCGCCGGAACGCCCTCGCCACCCGCGACAGCCACTGCACTTCGGCGTCCAGGTCCGGCGAGATGAGCCCGACGCCACCGCCATTGGCTGCGCCGCCGACGGCCGCGTCCCCGCTGGTGGCGTCCCCACCGGTCGTGGCCCCGAACTCACGCGAACCGCCGAACCGCCGTCCCTGCCGCATGTTCTCCAAAGCGGTGGCGATCGTCACGGCCTCGACCAGCGCGGCGTCCGGCGGAGACTGCGCCAGCCAGGCCGCCACCGCCGGATGGTGGTAGGCACGCAGCACCAGCCGGCCGTCGTAGATCTCGATCACCCGCCGGTAGAGCGCGAACTCGATCCCCGCCGGCCGTCCGGCCAGCAGCGGCCGGCCGCCCCCGGGGAACCCGATCTGCGGCATCGCCTGGTGCAGCGCCGACCACAGCGGCCCCATCACCAGGTAGCACCGGCACAGCCGCAGCCAGCGGGCCGTCGCCCGGAACGCCTCGCTCCACTTGCCGATCAGCGCTCCGGCGACCACCAGCGTCGCGCACACCGCGCCCAGGATGTTGGACACCGTGTCCTCGCTGCCGTCCAGCGTGCCGTAGCGCAGCACTCGGATGATGTCGTCGTACGACCACAGCGACCACACCACCCCGACGCACACCGCGGCCAGGATCAGCCGCACGCCCCAGCGCGGCGGGCCGGTGGGGGACAGCCGGGCCTGCGGCAACAGCGCGATGAACAGCTCGACCAGCGCCCACACCGCGTAGGCGGCGAACAGCGCCACCCGCGCGGCCAGCGGCCAGCGGCCGTGCGCGGCGGCCACCAGGTTCCCGTCGGCGGTCAGCGTCGGCTGCGCGGCGAGGAACAGCAGGACCATCACGACCTGCGCCGACACCGCGATCGCGGCCTGGCCCGAGGGCGAGCGGCGGCGGGCCGGGCGCGGGTTGAGCAGGCAGGCCAGCAGCATCAGGAAGCTCAGGGCGGCGGTGCGGACGGTGTCGCCGAGGGCGATCACCGACAGCCCGTCGACGCCGGCGTGGCCCAGGGCGACGGTGCCGGGGGCCAGCAGCGCCAGCGAGCAGCCCTCCAACAGCGCGAACGCCAGGCCGGCCCAGCGGATCGGGTGCCGGCCGCCGCGCAGTTCGACCGCGAACGCCCAGGCGGCCAGCGCCACCAGTACCGCCGCGCCCAGGTAGGCGGCGAGGTCGGACATCGGCGGGTCAGACCTCGCCGCGGCCGAACATCGTCTCGATCACCGTGTCGGCCCGCGGTCGGGCCGGCGCGGGCCGGGCCGGGGAGGTCCGGCAGCGGGCCACCCGGTGGTGGATCATCGTGGCGATCAGCTCGGCCTCGCGTTCCTGCGGCTCGGTGTAGACGGTGCGGCCGAGCACGCTGCGGATCAGCGCGGGGGACAGGTGCGGCAGCAGCGTGCCGACGCCTCCGCCGGGCCCGGGACCTGCCGAGTCGTGTTCGCAGACCAGGTGCGCGGCTTCGTGCAGCAGGATGTGCCGCCGGTGCACCGAGCTGGTGTCGCTGGAGTAGATGATCAGGTCGGTGCGCGCGGTGGTCACCAGCAGGCCGCACGGCCGGTCCGGACGGGCCGGCACGCCGATCAGCTCGATCGGCCGGCCGCGCTTGCGGGCCAGCGCGGCGATGAAGCCCTCGGCGTCGAAGGGGTCCGGCAGATCCAGCCGGTCCACCACCGCCTGACACCTCCGCCACAGTTCGGCCCGGCCGTCGCGCGTCCCCACAGCCCACCTCTTCCGCGCCGGCTCCGCCGCCGGATGATTCGACGTCAGTCTTCGTCGGCGCCGCCCTTGCCCTGCGCCGTGCGGGCCTTCTCCTCGTGCCGTACCAGGACGTCGATCATGTCGTTGAGCGTGTCGATGCCCTCCGGGGACAACGTCAACGCCCGCAGCGCGACGTTGCGCACCCCGGCGTCGCGCAGCACGCCGAGCAGCTCCAGTTCGCGTGCGATGGCAGTACTCTGATCATCGTCGAAAAAATAGGCTACCGGGACTTCGAAGAACTGCGCCAGAGCTTCCAGATGTCGCATTGTGGGGTTGTCCCTGCGCCCCGTGCGCAGTTGCCACAAATAGGTCGCCGAGAAGCTCTCGCCGGTCGCCTCGCGGCAGGCCGTGGCGACCTCGTCGTTGCTGAACATCTCCCGGTTGGGCCGCCGCACCGTCTGGAAGAGGATGTCGATCTTCTCCGCGAGCGTCCTTCGTCCGCCAGGCCCGTCATGTGCCACCCCGTCGACCCCCTCTATGCCTGCCCCCACGAGCCCGAATCGGGGTCCATGCTAATCGATCGGCCGACAGCCGTCGTGGACGCGACTTGAGGTCTTGTCAGCCAGAATGAATTGTTCTAGGTTCGCAAAAGAGTCAGACCGCTGACTCATTCCTTGATCCCTCCCAACCTGGAGGTCGTTCATGCCCACTGCAAGCCCGCTGCTCGCCGAGCAGAACCTGCGCGACTCGCTCAAGCGGAACGTGCGTGAGCTCAGTGTCCGCGAGCGCAACGTTCGCGAGCGCAACGTCCGCGAACCGCTGCGGAGCGCCAACGTCCGCGAGCTCAACGTCCGTGAGCGTAACGTGCGCGAACCGCTGCGGAGCGCCAACGTTCGTGAGCTCAACGTGCGTGAGCCGCTGCGCGCCACCAACGTCCGCGAGCCGTTGCGCGCCAACCTGCGCGACTCGCTCAAGCGGACCGCGGACCGGTCCCTGTCCAACAAGCTCCTCGCTTGCGCGGACGCGAACCGGTCGCTCTCGAACAAGCTGCTCGCGAGCGCGGACGCGAACCGGTCGCTCTCGAACAAGCTGCTCGCGAGCGCGGATGCCAACCGGTCGCTGTCCAACAAGCTCCTCGCGAGCGCGGACGCGGACCGGTCCCTCTCGAACAAGCTCCTCGCCAGTGCGGACGCCGAGCGTTCGCTGTCCAACAAGCTCCTGGCCTCCGCCGACGCGGACCTGGTGATCCTCGACAAGCTCCTGTAGCGCTCCGGTTCCGCAGATGAGCGAAGCCACCGCGGGCCGCCGAAGGCGGACCGACGAGAACTGGGTGCACCGTGTCGATCCGCGGATGCCCGGGGTGGCGCACGGCTGGAAGCTGCACGTCTCGGCCCGCCCGGCGACACTGGACGAGGTCGTGGCCCGGGTCCTGCCGGTGCTGGACGAGTACGTCTGCCATGTGAAGTACGCGCGGACCCCGGAGATCCTCCGAGCCCTCAACTCCGGGTTCCGCAGCCCCGGCGCGGTCGGCAGGGCCGTCACGGTCCACCCCGCCCCCGACAGCGTCGTCGAGATCGCTTCCGCCCTGGTCGAGGCGTTGAACGGGATCGACGGCCCGCGCGTTCTGAGTGACATGCGGGTATCGCCCTCCGCCCCGGTCTACTACCGCTACGGGCCCTTCGAGGCCACCTACCGCACCGGCTCCGGCGGCCGCCTGGAATCGGTGATGATCGGCCCTGACGGACAGGGCTTCGACGGTCTGGCCACCGGGCACCACCGGTGCCCGCCGTGGGCGGTCGACCCGTTCCGGCCCGACGGGCCGGGCGTCCGGCCGGCCCGCACCTCGGCCTCGCTGGCCGGCGGCCGGTACGAGATCACCGCCGGGATCGTCCGCGCGGCGCACGGCAACGTCTACCGCGCGATCGACCACGCCCTGAACCTGCGCGTCGTGCTGAAGCAGGCGCGCGCCTTCGTCGCCGAGGACGACTCCGAGCTGGACGTCGCCACCGGTCTGGAGCCGGTCCTCATCGACGACGACGCCGCGGTCAACCGCGACCGGACACTCGCCGGGCTGGAGGCGGCCGACGTCCCGCCCGCGGTCTCCAGGCGTATCCGGACTCTGATGAAGGTCTCCGACACCAGCCACCTGCCGCCGATTCCGGACGCGGATCTGCTGGACGAGATCATCGAGGACGCGGTCGCGTACTGCGTGCAAGCCGCGCGGGACACCGTCCGGGAAGGCTCGGGGCCGACCGATCTGTACGCCGGGAGCTCCGGGCTCGGCTGGGAACTGCTCCAGCATCGGGACCGGCCGGGCGTCGCGGACGTCGTCGAGCTGCTGGCGCGCTGGACGACACGGCAGGCCCGGGACCTGTCGGCCAGCCTGTACTCCGGACGCATGGGCGTCGCGGTGTTCCTCCAGCAGGCCGGTCTGCCCTACGACCACGACGGCCTGCTGCCGCGTGGACGGCTCGACGGAGGGCCGCCGGAGGCCGATCTCATCGAAGGCGCGGCGGGCATCGGACTCGGTCATCTGTTGTTGGCGGACGCCTTCGTCTCGCCTTCGCACAGCGGAGTCCGGGACTTCCACCTCACCGGTGCCGCCGAATGCCACCGGCTCATCACCGGCGGATTCGCGACGCTCACCCCGACCGACGCGGACAAGCCCGGCAACGCGGCGCTCGCGGCGGGGATCGCACACGGGGACGCGGGGGTCGCGTACTTCCTTGCCGAACACAGCAGCCGGGTTGTCTTGGTTGGAGTCGGAACCGGGAACGCTGAGCACGCCGAGGCGATGGCTGCGGTACGTGTCGCATGCGACCGTCTCGCAGCCCTGATACCGACGCTCCTGGCCCGGGCGCTGGCCCCCGGGGGAACGCGGCGCCACGGCTCGTGGTGCCGGGGGCTCGCCGGCATCGGCAGCGTCCTGATTCGCGCCGCCGAGTGTGTCGGTGAGCTGAGATACCTTGAGCTTGCAGATCAGTGTGCTGACGTCTGCGTCCGCATCGCGCCGCGGATGCCGCAGGTCGTCCAGTGCTGCGGTCTGGCCGGCGTCGGGGACTTCCTCATCGACCTGGCCGAGGCCACCGGGGACGAGCGCCGGTGGCACGAGGCCGCACTGGTCGCCCGGCTCGTGCTGGCCCGCAGCGGGGGAACCTGGTCACAGCCGGTTTTCCCTGATGTCGAACTTACGTGGAGCAGTGCAGGCTGGGCGGCAGGCACGTCGGGCGTGCTGGGCTTCCTGCGGCGGCTGCGCCACCGTGGCGGGAATCGGCTGGCCACCACGTCACGGCAGCTGATGTGAATCAAGTTCTGTCATTCCATTCACTCCAGTTTACAGCGGCCGCACGGACCAGTAAGGTCGAGGCCTGATGGAGCCGTGACGACGTCAGGGGGCGGATCGACATCCATGACCGAACGCGCGACTCTGCGGCACCGTAGGATCGGGGCCGCCCTGCGGGCGCACCGGGTCAACGCCGGACTCACCCTGGAGCGGGTGGCCCACCGGCTCACCCCGGCCGACGCCATGTCGGCGGCGAAGATCTCCCGCATCGAGAACGGGCAGTACGCCGTCAACCCGCACGACGTGCGGGCCCTGTGCCGCGTCTACGACCTGGACCCCTCGACCACCGACGAGCTGGTCGAGCAGGCCTCGCAGGCGCTGCGCCGCACCTGGTGGCAGGAGGGCGAGGCCGGGTCCCTGCCGGCCCCGTTCCAGCGCTACCTGGAGTACGAGGACACGTGCGTGGCCCTCGACGTGTTCGCGCCGGTGTTCGTGCCGGACATCCTGCAGACCGCCGCCTATACCAGGATGCTGATAGCGGGGCTCTGGCCCGACAAGAACCCCGGCGAGCGCCAGGCGCTGGCCTCGGTGCTGACCCGGCGCCAGACCCGGCTCGCGGTCGAGGCCGGGCCGCGGGTGCAGGTGGTGCTGGACGCGCACGCGGTGCTGCGCAGCTGGGGCGACCGGTCGGTCGCGGTCAGACAGGCCGCGTACCTGCTGGAGGTCTCGCGGCATCCGCGGACCGAGGTGCGGGTGATCCCGGACGGCCGGGTGTATCCGGGTGCGCACACCGGGTTCACGCTGATGACGCTCGGCTCGGGGGAGAAGCAGGCCCGGTCGTCCCGGCAGGTCAAGCAGGTCCCCAAACAGGGCGCGCCGGCCACCAAGCCGGCCGAGCACGTGGGGTTCGTCGGGGGCGTCGTCGGCTGGTGCCTGGTCGACGGCGGCGACGAGATAGACCGGTACACGCTCACATTCGAACAGCAGCGCGCCGCCGCGCTCGGCCCCGAGGAGACCCGTAGATGGCTGCGGCTGGCGATCAAGAGCATGGGCGGGGTGGGATGACCACGGTCCCGCTGTCCTCGGAGCTGCCATCGGAGGTGTCGGACTCTCTGGCGTCCCTCATCGCCGCGAGTCAGACCATTGACGTGCCGTTCTCCGGCGACGACGCCGGCAGCGGCGGCCTGAACTGGGGCCAGCAGCACATCTTCGGCGCGATCCGGAACCTCGGCTCGTCGATGAACATGTGCGCGCTGCGCGAGCTGCCGCCGACGGCCGCCGTCGAGGACTTCGCCGACGAGCTCTGCTTCTACCTGAACCGCTTCCAGGCCATGCGGACCCTGCTGCGCTTCGAGCCCGGCTGCCCCCCGACCCAGGTGGTCCACGCCTCCGGCACGGCCCCGTTGCACATCCTCGACATCGACCCCGCCACCGACCTCGACGCGGTCCTGACGGCGCTTGTCGCAGAGCACGAACAACGCAACTTCGACGACGAGCACGAGTACCCGATCCGCATGGTCCTGATACGCCGCGCCGGCGTCCTGACGCACCTGCTGACCGTCCTGAACCACTTCGCGACCGACGGCGCGGGCGCCTTCGCGATGTACGAGGACTTCCTCCACCGCGACCCGGTCACCGGCCAGGCCCGCGGCCCGGTGCCGACCCACCCGCTGGACCTGACCGTCCAGCAGGCCACGCCCGCCGGACGGAGGCAGAGTGACGCCTCGCTGCGCTACTGGGAGCGCCAACTGGCCGCGCTGCCGAGAAGACGACCGACCGCGGCGGTGCCCGAGACGGGATCCCGCTACCGCAGGGCGACGCTGCGGTCGGTTCCCCTCCTGCTCGGGGCGACGCGCATCGCGCACCGCCTGGACTGCGACGTCTCCGCGGTGCTCCTCGGCCTGTTCGCGACGGCGCTGGCCCGCCTGACCGGCGAGCAGCCGACCGCCGCCCAGATGCTGGTGAGCAACCGCTTCCGCCCCGGCATGGCCGACATCGTCGGGAACGTCAGCCAGAGCGGCCTGTTCGTGGTCGACGTCGCGGACACCACCGTCGACGAGGTGATCGAGCGCGCGCAGCGTGCAGTGACGCGGACCTACAAGTACGCCTACTTCGACCTGGAGCAGTGGAAGACACTGCTGGCCGAGGTCGAACGCGAGCGTGGTGAGGAGCTGGCACTGTGCTACTACAACGACCGGCCCTCCCAGCGCAGCGGCACCGCACCAGGATCGGAACCGAGCATCCAGGCGCTGACGGCGGCCGCCGCAGCGCAGGCACCGGTGGTGTGGAGCGCGCTGCCGTTCTTCAACGAGCGCCTGATGGTCACCATCGACAACGTGCCCGATGACAACGACGCGGTCACGGTCCTGGTGTCGGCGGACACCTGGCACGTGACGAGTCAGGATATGGAGAAGCTGGCCCGGACGATGGAGTCGCTGGCTGTCGCAGCAGCCTGCGACCCGGCGACGGCGACCGGGGTCGGCGCGGTTGCCGCGGCGGAGGCGGAACCGGTGGGGTGAGGGCGCGCGCGCGGGCGGCGGCTGAGGGCGGCCTAAAAAGCTTCTAAAACCCACAAACCAACCGCACCCACCCGACACCAGCACCCACACATGAGCACCACCGACCACACGCTGGCGGAGCACTGGAACGGGACCAAGTGGTCGGCCTCGCCGACCCCGGACGGGACCTCCGGCAGCCGGCTCGCCGCCGTCGCGGCCGTGTCGCCGACGAACGCCTGGGCGGCCGGCTACTCCACGACCGGCGGCGGGGAGCAGATCCTGCCGTTGTTCGAGCACTGGAACGGCAGCGCCTGGAGCATCGTGCCCGGCGCGAACGAGGACCCGCAGGGGGACAACTCCAACACGCTGTTCTCGGTCGTGGCCACCGGGCCGGGAAGCCTTACGGCGGTTGGTGCCTGGAGCAGCCTGCAGCAGGGCAACCCCGGGTCGCGCACGCTCGCCGTCACGACGACGCACGGCTGAGCCGCAGGGGAATCGCAGCACAGCGACCTGTGAAGCACAGCGCTCTGTGAAGCACAGCGACCCGTGAAAGGGTCTCGCCAGCAAAGCTGATCCGGTCACCACCCGAACTTGATCCGAGGGAGGGCCACCACCAAAAGAACCGACCGCAGCGTCGCCCAAGCCGGGTGCGGGTTCCGGCTCAGGCATCGCCGCGGTCGGTCGTCTCTGGTGACTCTCCCCTCACCCCATCGCCGGCAGCCCGGCGACCTCCAGCAGCGTCTTCTGGAACACGTCGAGGATCGCCGCCAGCGTCGGCTGGTCGACGTCAGGCCGGTTGCAGCGCACGGCCACGTCGATGCGTTCGAGACCGCTGACGATGAAGTAGAAGCCCGGGCCGAACGAGCGTGCCGGGGGTGCGAACTCCACCATGTGAGGCTCCTGCTCCACCGCCGGGGCGAAGCCGGGTGGGGCGAGGATCACATTGGTGCTGAAGCCCTTGTCGACCGGCGGGTCGGTCTTCTCGAAGTACTCCTCGCGGACGTCGACCACGTAGTCGGGGTCGCAGATGCTGTTCTTGAAGGCGTTCAGGGCCTTGCCGTTGACCTTGGCCGCCAGCTCCGCGAACGGCTCGGTGCCGTCGAAGTCCAGCAGCATCGGCGCCCACTGCGTCAGCGACGTCACCACGCCGGCCATGCTCGGGTCGAAGCGGTTGGCCGACATCGCCATCAGCAGCAGTGCCGACCGGCCCAGGACCGTGCGCACCGCGTGGTAGTACGCCGCCAGCACGACCGAGGCCATGCTCACGTCCAGCTTCTCCGCGCCGGCGTGCGCCAGCTCCAGCGGGATGCCGGTCTGCAGTACGGCGCCGAGCATCTCGGCGTTGGCAACTGCGGCCTCCGGTAGGCGCGGGGCCGCCTCCAGCGTGCGGCGCCAGTAGCGCTGCGCGGCGCGCAGCCGGAACGCGCCCGCGCCCTGCTGGTCCAGAGCCATCGCGATGGGCTGGCCGGCCGGCGGGTCCAGCGGTTCGCCGGCGAGCAGGGCGTGGAAGTCGTCCTGCATGATCAGGGCTGCCGCGCCGTCGGCGGCGATGTGGTGCACCACCAGCAGCACCTTCGTCGGCACACCGTCCGCGGTGATGACCCACGCACGCCACGGGATCCCGTGGTAGATGTCGAGCGCTTCCTGGTACTTGCTCGCCAGGAGCGCCGGCAGCTCCTCGACGTCGGCCACGCCGCGGTCCACGCGCGCCAGGACCTCCGCGGCGTCCTGGGCGCCGATGAACTGGCGCGCGGAGCCGTCGGCCTCGAACAGGTAGTTCGTGCGCAGCGACTCGTGCCGTTCGGCCAGTGCCCCGAGCGCCTGCCAGACGTCCTCCACCGTGCACGGCGTGCGGACGTCCCACACCACCGGCTGCAGGTTGGCCTCCCACAGCCGGTCGGCGGGGACGAGCTCCACATCGCGGTGCACGGACAGCTGGCCGATCGTCATCGGGTATGTCGTCGGACTCACTGTCGGGTTCGCCGTCAGACTCGTCGTCTCCATCACCGGACTCCTTACTCGTGCTTGAGGGCTGATTCGTGCTCCTGAGGGAGGGAGCCGCCGAAACAGGCGCCGGGCCGGACTCACGCCCCGGTCGGGTATCCCGGGTCGAACGCGGCGGCCAGCAGGACCTCCTCCATTGAGCGCAGGACCGTCACCTGCTCACCCGGCGTCAGCGCCTGCGTGTCCGCGCGCAGCGTCACGTTCAGCGTGTCCGGGCTGCCGTTGACGTCCAGGTACGCCTTGACGTCCGGCGAGTTCGACCGGATCCCCCAGGTCATGCGGGACAGCGGCACCGCGTCCCAGATCTGCTCGGCGTCCGCCACCGCTTCGGGCTCGGCCACCGGCTGCGCCAGCGTTTTGCGACGGTCGTTGAAGTAGAGCATCAGGTCCAGCTCTTCGCCGCGCTCCTTCTCGATCTGCAGGCGGAGCTCCACCAGCCGCCGCGGGTCGTAGTACGCGTTCTTGCCGGTGGCGATCTGCGCGTGCCAGGCGCGCACCACCGCCTCGTCGAAGGTGCAGCCGCGGACGTCGAACACGCACAGCCCCGGCTGCGCCACCGCGCTGACCGAGGCCGCGAAGTCCGGCCGGAACCGGTTGCTCACCACCATCCGGATCGCGCTCGGCCCGGCCTTGGTGACCCGCTCCAGCGCCACCGCATAGGCGGCCAGCAGCACCGGCCCGCTGTGCAGACCGGTGCGCGCGCTGATCGCGCCGATCGCCAGGAACGCCGCGCGCGAGTCGTACGTGCAGTCCCACCATCGCGGGTCGCTGCCCTTGTAGGGCCCGTTGAACCGGCGCGCCGGAATCTCCCGCAGCCACCGCTCCCAGTACCGCAGCGAGGCCTGGCACTGCCGCTCGGCCGCCGACTCGCGCTGCTTGCGCACCAGGTCCCGGGGCTGGATGCCGGCCCGCGGGGCCAGCTCGGCGCCGGTCTCGCGGTCCAGGTTCGCCAGGTCCCCGACCAGCGCGTCGAAACCGTAGGCATCGATCACCATGTGTGGATACATCGCCACGAAGTGGTCCGGCACGCCGTCCTTCTGGACCACGGCCATCCGCACCGGCCAGTCGTTGGCGATGTCGAAGGGCTCGAACTCGTACCGCACCCGGATCGCCTCGGCGACCTCGGCCGGATCCTCGCCGTCCGCGACGTCGACGATCTCGATCCCGACCTCGCCGGATTCGGAGAGCACCTGCCGGGGCGAGCCGTCGGGCTCGGTCCGGATCCGGGTCCGCAGCGACTCGTGCCGCTTCATGATGAACGCCAGCAGATGCCTGAGGTGGTCGAGCGTCGTGCCCTCCTCCAGCCGCATCGCCCCGCCGACCAGGAACACCCCGTCGAAGCCGGTCATCATGCGCCAGACGGTCCACTGGCCCCAGGTCAGCTCCTCGGTCCCGGAGCCCTCGCCGTGGAACGGCACCATGATCGTGTGCTGTCGCATGGCCGTCACCGACCGCGCTCGGCCGGAGCGCCGTCCCGGCCCGCGAGCCGCGCGGCGAACCAGTCGATGGTCGCGGTCAGCCCCTTGTCCAGGTCCACGACCGGCGCCCAGCCCAGCGCCGACACCGCCAGTGTGATGTCCGGCCGCCGCAGGTCCGGGTCGTCGCCCGGGCGCGGCACGAACACCGTCGCCGCGCCCGACCCGCACAGCTCCCGCACCCGGTCGGCCAGCTCCAGGATGGTCAGCTCGGCCGGGTTGCCGATGTTCACCGGCCCCGGATGCCCGGCGCGCGCCGCGGCCAGGATCCCGGCGACGGTGTCGTCCACGTAGCACAGCGACCTGGTCTGCAGACCGTCCCCGGCGACCGTGATCTCCCGTCCGGCCAGGGCCTGGCTGACGAACGTCGGCACCGCGCGGCCGTCCAGCGGCCGCATGCGCGGTCCGTAGGTGTTGAACAGCCGCACGATCGTCGTGTCGAACCCCAGGTGCGCGCGGTGCGTCGCGGTCATCGCCTCGGCGAACCGCTTCGCCTCGTCGTACTGGCTGCGCGGCCCGATCGGGTTGACGTTGCCCCAGTAGGACTCGACCTGCGGATGCACCAGCGGGTCGCCGTAGACCTCGGACGTGGACGCCAGCAGGAAGCGCGCGCCCTTGCGGCCGGCGAGCTCCAGCGCGTGCAGGGTGCCGTGCGAGCCGGCCTTCAGCGTGGCCAGCGGATGGCGCGCGTAGTCGTGCGGCGAGGCCGGGGAGGCGAGGTGGAAGACCGCGTCCACCGGACCCTCGACGTCGAAGGGCTCTGTGACGTCGTGCTCGACCAGCTCGAACCCGGGGTCGCCGGCGAGGTGCGCGACGTTGTCCGCCGAACCGGTGAGGAAGTTGTCGACGCACACCACGGCCGCGCCGGAGTCGCGCAACCGGTCGCACAGGTGGGATCCGACGAAGCCGGCCCCGCCGGTCACCACTGCCCGGTGGATCTCACGTGCTGTGCCGTCGGTCCGGTGCTCCCCGGCCTGGCTCTCCCCCACGGTCACGACTCCCGCAGCGAGCGGCCGGTCTTGGTCAGGAACACGTCGTCCAGCGTGGGCCGGTGCACCTCGATCGTGGCCGTGGCGATCCCGGCGTCCTCCAGCGTCCGCATCACCAGCGGCACCGCGGTCTCGCCGGCCTCGACCGCCAGCCGCAGCCGGCCGCCGTCCCGGATCTCGACCGCGCTCAGGTAGTCCTGGCCGGTCAGCACTTCCGACGCCTTCTCGGCGAAGTCCTCGCCGACGCCGACCGTGACGATGTCGCCGGAGATCTCGCGCTTGAGCGCGTCCGGCGTGCCCTCGGCCACGATGGTGCCGCCGTCGATGATCGCGACGCGGTCGCAGAGCTGGTCGGCCTCTTCCAGGTAGTGCGTGGTGAGGAAGACCGTCATGCCCTCCGAGCGGAGGCGCCGCACCTCGTCCCACATGTGTGCGCGGCTCTGCGGGTCCAGGCCGCTGGTCGGCTCGTCGAGGAAGACGATCTTCGGCTCGTGGATGATGCCCATCGCGATGTCCACGCGCCGGCGCTGACCGCCGGAGTAGGTCTTGCACTGCCGGTCGGCGTACTCGGTCAGGTCGAACGCGGCCAGCGCGGTGACCGCCCGACGCTGCGCCTCGGCCTTGCTGATGCCGTGCATCCGGGCCTGCAGGACGAGCTCCTCGCGCGCCGTGGCGTCGTCGTAGGTGGCGCCGCCCTGCGAGATGTAGCCGATGGCCTCGCGGACCCGGGCCTGCTGGGTGCGCAGGTCCGCGCCGGCGATCGTGGCGTCGCCGGCGTCCGGGACGATCAGCGTGGCCAGCATCCGCAGCGTGGTGGTCTTCCCGGCGCCGTTCGGGCCGAGGAAGCCGAAGATCTCGCCCTCGGCGACGTCCAGGTCGACCCCGACCACCGCGTCCACCTTGGTGGTCTTGCGCTTGGAGCGGGTCTCGAAGCTCTTGGCCAGACCCTTGATCTCGATGATGCCCATCTTCTTCTCCCCTTACCGGACCGACTTGGCGAACTTGCGGCCCGACCAGGCGATGACGACGATCGCGAGCGCGCCGAGCATGGCGAAGCTCTTCCACACCGCCGAGTGGTCCGGGTTGCCGGTGAACAGCTCGCGCATCCCGGTGACGGCCCAGTTGAACGGGTTGCCGTTGGCGGTGTCGCGCAGCCACAGCGGCGCCAGCGCGATCGGCAGCAGCGTGCCGGACAGCAGCATCAGCGGCTGCGCCACGTTGTTGATCAGCTGGCCGAGCACCGCCGGCTTCTTGATCTTCATCGCGATGCCGTAGGAGAACGAGGCGCTGGTCAGGTTGATCAGGGCCAGGATGCCGTAGCCGATCAGCAGGTTCGGGATCCCGACGGTCAGCCCGAACAGCAGCGAGAGCACGATGATGATGGCGGCCTGGACCACCAGCACCACCACGTCGCGGAAGGCCCGGCCCAGCAGCAGCGCCAGCCGGCTCACCGGGGTCACCCGGGCCCGCTCGACGATGCCCGCGGCCAGTTCCTGCAGCAGGTCGAAGCCCGCGTACAGGCCGCCGGCCAGCGCCAGGGCGACCAGCATGCCGGGCACGTAGATGCGGTAGGCCTCGGCCTGGGAGTGCGCGCCCATCGTCGCCAGCGCCGGCTTCAGCAGCGGCGCGAACAGCAGCAGGTACACGACCGGCTGGGCCACGCCGAGCACCACCCACATCGGCGAGCGCAGCATCAACTGGAGATTGCGTTGGAAGATCAACCAGGTGTCACGCAGGAGTTTCAAGGGAATCCCTCTCTTTCTCGCCGAAGGACGTCTTAACCGACAGAGCCAGCTGCTCGGCGGCTGTGCGGGCGCCTCCCGCGGCGGCGAACGAGTCGCGCACGTGTGCCGCCGACTCGCGGATGGACGGGTCTTCGAGCACTGTCACGAGCGCCGCGCGCAGCGCTTCGGGCCGGACTCGCGCGAAGCTCACGCGCAGCCCGGCCCCGGCCGCCGCGACCTGCGCGGCGTTGATCGGCTGGTCGCCCTTGATCGGCGCGACGACCAGCGGGACGCCGTGCGCCAGGGACTCGCAGACGGTGTTCAGGCCGCCGTGGGACACCACCGCGTCCAGCTTCGGCATCAGCTCCAGGACCGGGACGCGCGTGCGGACCAGGACGTGGTCCGGCGGATCGGGGATGCTCTCCGGCGGCGCGGTCACGATGGCCTGGACGCGGTCGCCGAGCGGCCGTACCGCTTCCACGGCCCGCTCGTAGAAGCCGTTCGACGTCCCGAAGGTCAGCGTCCCCATCGAGATCAGGACGTGCTTCTTCGCCGGGTCGAGCCAGTCGTGCGGGAAGTCGTGGTCGGCGGGCCGGTCGGCGATCGCCGGACCGACCAGCACCGCGTTGTCCGGCCAGGACAGCGGACCGGTCAGCGCCGTGCCGGTGAAGGCGATGAGCAGATGCGGTGAGAAGCGCAGGTCGTGCGGCGGCTCGCCGGGCAGGCCCGCGTCGGTCCACAACTTCGCCAGGTGGCCGTGGATCCAGGCCTCGACCTTCGGCAGCGCGCGGTAGGGGCGGGTCAGCTCCATCGTGGTGGGGGCCATCGAGGCCCAGGTCAGGCCGTACCGGTGGGCGACCAGCGCGCCGGCGACGGCGTGCTGGTCCACCGCGACCACGTCCGGCTGGAAGGCCCTGACCGCCTTGTCGACGCCCTTCAGCGACACCTTGCAGTGCGGGACGATGTACTCCTCCCACCGCGTCTTCGCCGCCGCCATGCCGCGGTCGGCCTGGCGGCGGTGCGGACGCAGCGGGATCTGCTGGATCACCGCGTCCGGGCCGACCAGGGGCCGCAGATACGACTCCGAGCCGGCCCACGCCACGTCGTGCCCTTGCGCGGTCAGCGTTTTCGCGACCGCCGCCATCGGGTTCACGTGGCCGGTCAGCGGGAGGCTGACGAACAGGAACCGGCTCATGCGCCGTCGGCCTGCGCGGTGTGTGCGGCGACGAAGGCGGCGAGGTCGCCGACGGTGAAGGCGATCATCTCGTCGACATCGAGCCCTGCGACGTGCGCCGCCAGGTCCACGGTCGCGCCGTAGCGGGCTTGCAGCGCCTCGCTCAGCGCTGTCAGCTCTATGCTTTCCAGCTCCAGGTCGCCGTCCAGCGTCGTGGCGGGGGTCACAGTCGCGCGCCAGGCGTGGTCCTCGTCGAGCACCACGCCCAGCAGCTCGACGACCTCACCGAAGGTCTTCGCCGGCTTGACCGCGCGGATCGCGCCGTACGTCATGACCCCGGTGTCGAAGCCCTTCTTCATCAACGGCCCGGCGTAGAAGAACCCGAGGACGTCGGCGCCGCGCTCGCGGGCCAGCGAGACCATCGTCGCGCGGCCGTGTTCGGGCTTCTTGATGAGCGCGAACTCCGGGTCCCAGGAGTTGGCCACGGCGCGGCTCCAGTCGACCGAGGCGACCTCGGTGAAGCCGACGGCCGTTGCCATGCGCTCGTGCTCCTCCAGGGAGGAGAAGCTCGGCATCACCTGGTGCTTGAGGATCTGGTCGACCAGTTCTTGTTCGTCCTCTGACAAGGCTCCGTCGCGCACCGACCAGGTGGCGATCGCCAGCCGGCCGCCGGGGCGCAGCAGGCGCATCGCCTCGGCGAAGAACGCGTCGCGGTCCGCGATGTGCATCAGGCTCTCGACGGCCCACAGGACGTCGAAGGACGCGTCTGGGAAGCCGGTGCTCAGGGCGTCCAGCTGATGGAACTCGGCGCGGTCGGCCAGGCCGGCTTCCGCGGCCTTCTCGCCGGCGCGGGCGGCCTGCTGGGCGCTGAGCGTCACGCCGACGACCGCGCAGCGCAGCGCGCCGGCCAGGTACAGCGCCGGGCCGCCGATGCCGCAGCCGACGTCCAGGACGCGCGCCTTGGCCGGGACGCCAGCGTAGGACACGAGTTCGTGCACCAGGCGGTCGGTGGCGGTGTGCCGGTCCGCGCCGTCCGCGTCCGGGCGCTCGCCCTCGTCCCAGAAGCCGTGGTGGACGTGCTCGCCCCACAGTTCCTCGTACAGATCGAGCGTGGTGTCGTAGTACCGCTCGACCGCCGTGTTCATGTCAGCGTTCACCGATGCTCCATTTGCAGGCGGGAAAAGAAGGCGAGGAGATTGCCGGCACGGGCAAGAAAATGCACGGATTCTACGTGTGGTACGACCGGCGATGACGCTAGCCCGCTGGCCGCATCTCGGTCAACGGTGAAAATTTGCACGGCGCAATGGCTTTATTCCAGAGCCCTGACCTGCGAACTTTACTCGAACATGGGGCCACGCTTGACGTTGAGGTCCACTTGAGCCAAAGCTTGCGCCGTCGCCGAACGGTTGTGGCAGGTCCGTGCCGCAGCCTTCCGGATGGTTTCCTTTTCTCCTTTTTCGAGATTTTCAATTCGGCGTGGGCGGAGGTGTCGGTGATGGCTGCGGGAATCGACATTCCCACGGACCCGGAATGGGTCGACGAGGTGTTGTTGGCCGGACCGGGGGACCAGGTGTGCCTGGTGCTCGGGGCGCCGGTCGACCGCTCGACCCTGCGGGCCCTGGTGGCCTCGCGGCAGGAGCGGCTGACGGCCACGGGCCTGCGGGCCGGCGGATCGGTGGCGCTGTGCCTGCCGCCGTCGCTGACGTTCATCACGAACCTGTTGGCCGCCTGGCGGATCGGCGCCCGCGCCGCGCTGCTGGACCACCGGCTGACCGCGTTCGAGGTGGAGCAGGCGGTCACCCGGCTCGCGCCGCAGTTCGTGGTGAGTACGGAGAAGTCCAGCGGCGGAGCGCTGCGGGCCTTCTACGAGGTGCAGGAGAAGGTCGTCGCGCACCCGGGGGGTCAGCCCTCTGAGACCTCGCACGCGCTGGTGCAGCTGAGCTCGGGATCGACCGGGCCGTCGAAGTCGATCGGGCGGACCGCGTCCGACCTGATCGCCGAGATCGACCGGTACACCGCGATCGGCGAGGGCGTGCCGCGCCCCGGCGAGCGGATCGTCTCGCTGGCGTCGATGGTGCACGTGCTCGGGCTGGTCGGCGGGCTGCTGTACGGCCTGCACGCCGGCGTGCAGCTGGTGCTGCCGGGGCGGATGACCGCCGACGCCATCCTGGAGGCCGTCGGCGCCGGGCCCGAGCCGACGACGCTGCTGGGCGTGCCGTTCCACATCGAGCTGCTGGCCGCGGTCGCCGAACCGCCGCGGCTGCCGCAGCTGACCGGCATGACCACCGGCGGCGAGCTGGTGCGGGCGCAGGTGCACGACGCGTTCGCCGACCGCTACGGGATCCGGCTCGGGAACATGTACGGGATGACAGAGCTCGGCGTCATCGGGACCGACCTGTTCGGGAACCACCGCCCCGCCATCATGCCCGCGCCCGGGATCGAGATCCGCGACACCGACGGCGAGCTGCACATCGCGATGGAGAACTCGCCGTACGTCGGCCTCGTGGACCCCGCGCGCTGGTCCGACGGCTGGCTGCACACCAAGGACGCCGGCACCGTCGAGGCCGACACCGGCCTGGTGCGGGTCCGCGGCCGCCGCGACTCGCAGGTCTCGATCGGCGGCCTGAAGGTCGACCTCAGCGAGGTCGAGCACACCCTGGCCGGGCTGCCCGGCGTCGAGGCCGCGGTGGTGGTGTACGGCAAGGCGATCGAGGCGTACGTGGTCCTGGCGCCGACGGGCCGTCTGGAGGACGTCCAGGCCGGCCTGTCCGAGCGGGTCGCCCCCTACAAGCGGCCCCGGGCCTGGCACGTCGTCGACCAGCTGCCGCGCACCGCGACCGGAAAGCTCGTCCGCGACCAGAGCGTGCTCTCCAACGCGCGCTGAGCTCTTCTGAGCATCCTCTACCGGAAGGAACCGAGAAGCCCATGACGTCGCACGACGAGATCAAGAAGTTCGCCTTCGAAGCCCTCGGCGAGATGAACTACGACACCGCCGACTTCGACGGCGAGACCCAGCTCGGCCCGGCCGGCGTGGACCTGGAGTCCCTGGCCCTGGCCGAACTCGGCGTCCGCGTCGAGGAGCGCTTCGGCATCCGCTTCAGCGACGACGAACTCGACGAACTCGCGTCGCTGACCATCGACGAGTTCTGCGCCGCCGTCGAGACCCGCCTGGCGACCCCCGCCACCTCGGCCTGACCCGTGACGGACGCTGAGCGCACCGTGGAAGAGCACCGCGACGAAGTCGTGGCCATGCTGGCGACCTACGGCGAGCGCACCCCCGAGGAAGTCCCCGAGACAGTCGACTCGCTGGAACTGGCCTGGCTGATCCACCAGGTCGAGCAGCGCTACGGCCGCCCCTTCGACGCCGACGACGACGCGCTCGCGCGCATGACGACGGTCGGCGCGGTGGTGGAGGTGCTCGGGGAGCTGGGCTTCGGGGGCGCGGGGTGAGTGGGGCGGCCGCGGTGCGCGCGGGCGGCGAGCTTGCTGCCGCTAACGCAGCGCGGGCTGGCGCTGAGCGCGGCGCGCGAGCGGCTGTCCGTGCGATGCACGCGATTGGCGAGCTTGCGGCGGCGCGGCGCGAGTCGGCAGCTGCTGGCAGGCTGAAGGCTGCGCGGGCTGGTGCTGTGGCTTCGAAGACTCATATCGGTGAGCTGCCTGCTCTCGGCGAGCTGCCTGCCGCCGCACCCCGAGCGCGTCGTGGGCCGACCGAGGTCGTGGTCAGCGGCATGTCCGTCTTCAGTGCGTTCGGCGCGGGCGTCGAGCCCCTGCTGCGTGCCGCGCTTGAGGGGACGTCTGGGTTCGTGCCTGTTGAGCGGTTCGATGTGGGCGCTCGGCGGGCGAAGGTTGCGGCGGTGGCGCCTGGCTCGCCGGAGCTTGTGCGGGAGCTGATTCGGGCTGTCGATGAGGCCTGCGATGGTGCCGGGCTTGGTGGCGCGGCCCGTGCCGACTGTCAGCTCTACCTTGCCATCCACGGTCAGCCTGATGGTGGCGCCGATGCGTTCGCGGCCGGTATCGCCGCCGCGTGTGGCTTCGCCGGCGCTCGTGCCTATACCTCCGCGTGCGTCGCGGCCAGTACCGCCGTCGCTGATGCTGCCGCGCAGATCGCGCATGGTCGCGCCGAGCGGGTTGTCGTTGCGGCCGGCTACCTCGTCGATGCCGATCAGTACGCGCTCTTCGACGCCGGCCGTGCCCTCGCGCTCGACGGTCGCGTGCGTCCGTTCAGTGCGGGTCGCGGTGGCCTGTTGCTCGGCGACGCCGTCGGCGCACTCGTGCTGGAGGCCGCCGGTGACGCCGCGCCGCTGGCGCGCATCGCCGGGTGGGGGCGCAGCGGCGACGCCTACCACGTCATCAAGCCCCGCCCCGACGGCCTCGGTCTGGCCCGCGCCATCACCGACGCGCTCCATCGCGGCGGCGTCGCACCTGCTGACCTCGGCTACGTCAACGCGCACGGGTCCGGCACCAAGCAGAGCGACGTCGCCGAGTCCGCCGCCCTGCGCGCGTCCCTCGGCCACGCGGCCGGCAAAATCCCCGTGAGCTCGACCAAGTCCATCCACGGCCAGGCGCTGGAGGCCGGCGCGCTGCTGGAGCTCATCCTCACCATCGCCGCGCTCGGCGCCGGGCGGCTTCCGCTCAACGCCGGCTACCTCGGCCCCGACGACGATTGCCCGCTGGCCCTCGTGCTGGAACCGGCCGTCGCAGACCTCGAATACGCGCTCACGCTCAACGTCGCGTTCGGCGGCGCCAACACGGCCCTGCTGGTGGGTGCGCCATGAGCCACACCACAGAAGCCTTCGCGTTCGTCCCCGAGCAGAAGGGCCCCGCCGGGCCCGCGCAGAACCTGCCGACCGATCTGACTGCCGCGTATGGCCGCGCCATCACCGCGACCACGCCGCGCCAGGCAGCCGCCGCCGGGCTCGTCATCCACGCCGAGGCGCACTGGCCGGAATCAGTGCACGATCACACTCCGCCCTCGCTCCCCGGCTTCATCGTCTCCAGCTTCAGCCCGATCGCCGCCGAGACCGCCGCCCGCTGCCTCAAGCGCCGCCCCGCGACCGAAAGCATTACCGAAGGCACTACCAACGGCACCACCGAAAGCACCACCGAAGCCGTCACCGCCGTCCTCATCACCACCGCCCGAGGCGACCGCGAAAGCGCCGCACACGTCGCGCGCACCGTCGCCGACGCCGGCCTGCTCGGCCCCCTCCTGTTCTTCCAGTCGGTCCCGAACGCCGTCGCCGGCCACATCGCCACGCGCTGGCACCTCACCGGCCCCGTCGTCTGCCTCGCCGACCCGGCCTCGGCCCTGGAAACCGCCGCGCTCCTCATCGAGGACGGCGACGCCGACGAAGTCCTCCTCGTGCGCATCGAACAAGGCGACCACGAACAAGGCGACCACGACCAAGCCCACGCAGTCCTCCTCCGACCAGCCTCACCAGCCCCAGCAGCCCCAGGAGAGCGCCCATGACCAGCCCGACCCGCCCCGAAGTGGTCGTCACCGGCATGGGCATGGTCACCCCGGTCGGCACCACCGCCGCCGAAGTCCACGCCGCCATGTGCGAGGGCCGCTCGGGCCTGCGCCGCCCGCCCGAGGGCCACCAGGTCGGCACCGCCCTGGAAGTCGGAGCCTTCGCGCCGCCGATCGACCCGGCCAGCGTCCTGCCCGCGACCGAGGCGCGCGTCGTCGACCGCTACATCGTCATGGCGCTCAAAGCCGCCGCCGACGCCCTGGCCGACGCCGACTTCGAAGTCGGCCGCGACGCCGACCCCTACCGCGTCGCCGTCATCCTCTCCGGCACCGGCGGTCTGGCCACGCTCGAAGCCCAGGTCGTCCTGCGCACGCAGAAGGGCCGCGTCGGCGTCAGCCCCTACCTGCTGCCCGGCATGCTCCCCAACATGGGCGCGGCGCGCATCGCCATCAAGTACGGCATCCACGGCTACGTCTCCTCCAGCGGCACCGCCTGCGCGGCCGGCGGCCAGGCGATCGGCGAGGCGCTGCGCCTGCTGCGCGCCGACGAGGCGGACGTCGTCCTCGCCGGATGCAGCGAGGCCCCGCTCTTCCCGACGCTGGCCGACACCTTCGGCAACGCCCGCGCCCTGGCGCGCGGCTGGGCCGAGGACCCCGAGGGCGCCAGCCGCCCCTTCGACCGCCGCCGCAACGGCCTGGTGCTCGGCGAGGGCGCCGGCGTCTTCGTCCTGGAGCGCAAGGACTTCGCCGACGCCCGCGGCGCCGCGGCCTACGCCGACGTCCTCGGCTGGGGCGTCACCAACGACGCCCACCACCCGACCACCCCGCGGCCCGACGGCGAAGGCGCGAGCGTGTGCATGAAGCAGGCTCTGCGCGACGCACGCCTGGAACCACGGGACATCGGCTACCTGAACGCGCACGGCACCAGCACCAAGCTCGGCGACCTCGCCGAGGCGCTGGCGATCAGCACCACGTTCGGTGCCGACGCCCCGCCGGTCAGCTCCACCAAGGCCGTGACCGGCCACATGCTCGGCGCCTCCGGGGTGGTCGAGTCCGCGGTGTCGATCCGGGCCCTGCTCACGGGGCTGCTGCCCCCCACCCACAACCTCGACGACCCCGATCCCGGCTGCGATCTCGACCACCTCCGCAAGATTCCGCGCGCGGTGCCGGTCGAGCACGTCATGTCCAACTCGTTCGGGTTCGGAGGCCACAACGTCAGCGTCGTGTACGGCCGTCCCAGCACGCAGCGGTCCCGTACGGCATAGCGGAAGGCGACAGGCAATGGACATCCTCGGCATCGATCATGTCGAGTTCTACGTGGGAGACGCGCGACAAGCCGCGTTCTTCCTGTGCACGGCGTTCGGGTTCCACGTCGCCGGGCACGGCGGGCCGGAGACCGAGCTGCCCCGCCAGCGCAGCCTGCTGCTGGCGCACGGCGACAGCAGGGTCCTGCTGACCTCCGCCCTGGCCGGCGCGCACCCGGCCGACGGCTACGTCTCCCGGCACGGCGACGGCGTCGGCGTCATCGCCTTCGGCACGGGCGATGCGACCGGCGCCTACGAGGAGGCGGTGGCCGCCGGCGCGACGTCCGTGGAGGCGCCCCGCACCTACAAGGCCGACGGCGAGTCCGTGACCACCGCGAGCGTCGGCGGCTTCGGCGACGTCGTGCACCGCTTCGTCGAACGGCACGGCGCCGCGTTCTGGCCCGGCGCGATCGAGGCCCAGCCGGCCCCGCCGCGCACCGAGCCCGAGCTGGTCCGCGCCATCGACCACGCCGCCGTGCTGGTCCCGGCCGGGGAGCTGGAGCCGACCGTCGAGTTCTACCAGCGGGTCTTCGGCTTCAAGCTGATCTTCGAGGAGTACATCGAGGTCGGCGCCCAGGGGATGTACTCCCAGGTGGTCCAGAGCCCGTCCGGCGGCGCGACGTTCACCATCATCCAGCCCGACATGAGCCGGCAGAGCGGCCAGATCGACGACTTCCTGGCCTGGCACGGCGGCGCCGGCGTGCAGCACCTGGCGCTGAGCACCGACGACATCGTGGCCACGGTCCAGAGCTTCGCCGCCAACGGCGCGGGCTTCGCCGAGACCCCCGGCACCTACTACGACGCGCTGTTCGAGCGCCTCGGCGAGATCGACCTGCCGGTGGACCGGCTGCGTCCGCTGGGCATCCTGGTCGACCGCGACCACTGGGGCCAGATGTACCAGATCTTCGCCAAGTCGATGCACATCCGGCGGACCTTCTTCTGGGAGCTCATCGAGCGGCACGGCGCCAAGACCTTCGGCACCAGCAACATCCCCGCGCTGTATGCGGCCAAGGAACGGGAGCTCGCCGGAGTGCGCGACGCCGTAGAAACGGGAGCAATAGGAGCGGCGGGACAACTATGACAGCCGAGAGCGTGCAGAAGCAGTTCGTCCTGACCGACGACGAGGCGGCGCTCCTGCCGACCGACGCGCAGGTCCAGGAGTACCAGGAGCGCGGCTGGTTCCTCACCGGCAAGCTCTTCAGCGACGACGAGGTCGACGCGCTCGTCGAGGCCACCGACCGCTTCTACGACGGCGAGCGCAGCCGCGAGCTGCCGGTCCGCCCGCCGAAGCTGGCCTCGTGGAAGCCGTCCGACGGACCGGTGCAGCGGCACAACGACTACGTGCACTACGAGAGCGACGCGATCGCCAAGATCCTGTGCAAGCCGCTGATCGGCGCGGTCGCCGCCCGCCTGGCGCGGGCCGACGAGATCCGCGTCTTCCAGTCCACGCTGATCTACAAGCCGCCGATCGCCGGCGAGCCGAGCAACGTCGTGCCCTGGCACTTCGACCGCCACTACTGGGCCTCGTGCACCTCCGAGAGCATGCTCACGGCGTTCATCCCGTTCCACGACTGCGGCCCGGAGATGGGCACGATCACCATGGTCGACGGCAGCCACCGCTGGACCGAGATCGGCCGCGAGGACTCGATGGTCCGGCACTTCGCCGAGCGCGACAAGGCCGACCTGGAGCGGGTCCTGGCCGAGAACGCCGCGCACAACGGCGCCGAGATCCGCAAGATCCCGATGGACATCCCCAAGGGACACATGAGTTTCCACCACTGCCGGACCTATCACGGCAGCGGCCCGAACCTGAGCGCGCGGCCCCGCCGCGCGATCTCGTTCCACCTGCAGGACGGCGCGAACGAGAACCAGCGGTTCGCGCTCGGCGACGGCACCTTCGCCGCCTACAACCACGACGTCCTGGTCCGCCGGCTCGCCGACGGCCGCCCCGACTACGCAGACCCCGACTACTGCCCCGTGCTCTGGAGGAACTGATGGCTGCCACACGTTACGACTGGGGCCAGCGGCACCCTGGTATCGACCGTCTCGAAACCGAGATCACGCCCGCCCGCAACGAGGTCGTCGGGCACGCGCTCTACGCGCGGCTGCGCGACACCGAATCGATCCGCACCTTCCTGGAGCACCACGTCTTCGCGGTCTGGGACTTCATGTCCCTGCTCAAGTCGCTCCAGCGCAACCTGACCTGCGTCGCGGTCCCGTGGGTGCCGACCGGCCCGACCGGCAGCCGCCGGCTGATCAACGACATCGTGCTGGTCGAGGAGAGCGACGAGCTGCGCGGCGGCTTCATCAGCCACTTCGAGCTCTACGTCGCCGGGATGGCCGAGGCCGGCGCCGACACCTCGACCATCGAGGCGTTCATCGCCCTGCTGCGGGCCGGCGCGACCGTCGAGGCGGCGCTCGCCGAGGCCGAGGTCCCGGCCCCCGCGGCCGCGTTCGTGGCGCTCACCTGGGACATCGTCGTCGCGGCGCCCATCCACTGCCAGGCCGCGGCCTTCGCCTTCGGCCGCGAGGACCTGATCCCGGACATGTTCCAGCAGGTGGTCACGGTCAACGAGACCGTCGGCGGGCTGGACACCTTCGTCGACTACCTGGCGCGGCACATCGAGGTCGACGGCGAGGAGCACACGCCGATGGCCATGCAGATGCTGGCCGACCTGTGCGGCGACGACGACACCAAGTGGGAGGAGTGCGCCGCCACGGTCAAGCGGGCGCTGGCCGCGCGCGCCAAGCTGTGGGACGGGATCCTGCTGGCCATCGGCGAGCGCGAGACGACGCTGGTCGGAAGCAGCGATGGCTGACCTGGCAGCGGCCGGTTCGACTCCGGTCGACCCGGCCGCGCCGCACGCGGCTGATTCGGTTTCGCAGGGCTCGGCGGCGGCCGCCTCGGCCGCGCCGGGCCCGGCCGGGGTTGGTTCGCCGAGGCCTGACACGGCGGCGCCTGGCTCGGTGTCGGCAGGCTCGGCGCGTGCTGCGGCGACTCCAGCCGCTCCGGCCAAGCCCGACTCCGCCGCGCTCTACCGCACCGTCCGCCTCATCCGCCGCTTCGAGGAGCGGGCCGTCGAGCTGGTCCACGCCGGCCACATCTTCGGCGGCATCCACCCCTACACCGGGCAGGAGGCCATCGCCGCCGGCACCTGCGCGGCGCTGCGCGAGGACGACCTCATCACCAGCACCCACCGCGGCCACGGCCATGTACTGGCCAAGGGTGCGGATCCGGCGCGGATGATGGCCGAGATCGCCGGCCGCTCCACCGGGCTGAACTCCGGCCGCGGCGGCTCCATGCACGCCGCCGACTTCGGCATCGGCATCCTCGGCGCGAACGCCATCGTCGGCGCCGCCGCGCCGATCGCCACCGGCGCCGCGTGGGCGGCCCGCTGCGCGGGCTCCGATCGCGTGGTCCTGACCTACTTCGGCGACGGCGCGGTCAGCCAGGGCGTCGTGCTGGAGACGTTCAACATGGCCGCGCTGTGGCGCGCGCCGGTGGTCTTCGTCTGCGAGAACAACGGTTTCGCGACCACCACCCGCACCGCCGACGTCGTCGCCGGCTCGATCACCGGCCGCGCCGAGGCCTTCGGCATCCCCGCCGAGCGCGTGGACGGCATGGACCCCGAGGAGGTGTTCGCCGCGACCGCCCGGGCCGTCGCGCGGGCCCGTCGCGAAGAGGGCCCGACGCTGCTGGAGTGCGTGACCTATCGCTACGACGCCCACCACACCTGGGAGCACGCCGCGCGCCCCCGCTACCGCACCGCCGAGGAGGTCCAGCTCGGACGCGTCGTCGATCCGCTGGACGTCCAGGGCGCGCGCATCGACCCCGGCCTGCGCGCGCGGATCGACACGGAGATTGAAGTGCTGCTCGAAGAAGCGGTGCGCTTCGCCCTGGAGAGTCCGCACCCTGATCCGGCCACCGCGCTGGACCACCTCTACGCCGACGGCACCACCGCCCGGGCCGGAGCGATCTGATGACGATCCTGTCCTATCTCAAGGCCCTGAATCGCGCCATCACCGACGAGATGGAGCGTGACGAGGCGGTGTGCGTGTTCGGCGAGGACGTCCGGGTCGCGGTCACGAACGTCACCGCCGGCCTGGTCAAGCGGTTCGGCGACGGCCGCGTGCTGGACATGCCGATCTCCGAGCAGGCCTTCACCGGCATCGCGACCGGCGCGGCGATGGCGGGCCGGCGTCCGGTGATCGAGTACCAGATCCCGGCGCTGCTGTTCATCGCGTTCGAGCAGATCGTCAACCAGGCCCACAAGTTCTCGCTGATGACCGGCGGGCAGACCCGCGTGCCGGTGACGTACCTGATCCCCAGCTCCGGATCCCGTGACGGCTGGGCGGGTCAGCACTCTGATCATCCCTACAGCCTGTTCGCGCACGTCGGGGTGAAGACCGTGGTCCCGGCCACCCCGGCCGACGCCTACGGCCTGCTGGTCACCGCGATCCGGGACGACGACCCGGTGGTGGTGTTCGCCCCGGCCGGCGCGATGGGACGGCGGCAGGACGTGGACCTCGCGCAGCTCGCGCCGGTTCCGTTGGGCGTCGGGCGGATCCACCGCCCGGGCACGGACGTGACGGTCGTGGCGGTCGGGCACCTGGTCCACGCCGCGCTGGAAGTCGCCGAGGAGCTGGCCGACACCATCGACGTCGAGGTCTTCGACCCGCGCAGCCTGCACCCCTTCGACTGGCAGGGGCTGGCCGAATCGCTGGAGCGCACCGGACGCCTGGTGGTCATCGACGACAGCAACCGGTCCTGCGGGATCGGCGGCGAGATCCTGGCCACCGCCGCCGAACAGATGCGGCTGGTCGCCCCGCCGAAGCGGGTCACCCGGCCGGACGGCGCGGTGCTGCCGTTCGCCGAGGGACTGGACCGTGCGTTGCAGCCGACGCGGGAGCAGTTGCGCCACGCGATCCAGGCCGTGGCGAAGACAGGGAGCGCGCGATGAGTGAAGCAGAATCGGTCCAGGAAACACCGGAAGTACCAGAAGTGCCCGATGCGCCGGACACGCCGGAAGCCCCGGTCGCGCTGGTCACCGGAGCCGGCAACGGAATCGGTGCCGCGCTGTGCGCCAAACTCGCCGCCTCCGGCCACCGCGTGGTCGTCGTCGACATCGATCCCGAAGCCACGGCCAAGTCCGCGGAATCCTGCGGCGGCATCGCGTTCCCGGCCGACGTCTCCGACCTGGATCAGAACCGTGCGATGGTCGCGTACGCCGTCGAGCACTTCGGCCGCCTGGACATCGCGGTCCTCAACGCCGGCGTCAGCTCCGACCAGCCGCCGGACCTCCCGCTGGACGTCGAGCGCTACCGCCGCGTGCTCGGCGTGAACGTCGACGGCCTCGCGTTCGGGATCGATGCGACCGTTCCCGAACTCGCGCGGCACGCCGGCCGGATCCTCGTCACGGCCTCGCTCGCCGGCCTCGGCCCCGACCAGGCCAACCCCTTGTACGCGCTGACGAAGAGCGCCGCGATCGGCTACGTCCGCGCCATCGCCGCCTCCCTGGAGCAGCGCGACGTGCGTATCAATGCCCTGTGTCCCGGCTTCACGGACACCGCGATCCTGGGCATCACCCGCCGCCTGATCCGCAAGCAGGGCTTCCCGCTGCTGAGCCCGGACGACGTCGCCGACGCCGCGCTTACCGTCCTGGCCGAGCCCGGCACCGGCCAGGCCTGGACCGCGGTCGCCGGCCGCCCGCCGCAGCTCTTCGCGTTCCCGCCGCTGCCCACGACCCTCATGCCCGACGGCTCGCAAGCCCGGTTCCGGCCGTTCCTGAGCCGGGCCGCCAAGAAGGAGGACACGCCATGACCGCCACCGGCATCCGGGCCGCGCTCGCCGCCGACCCCGGCCTCGGCGCCGGCAACGTGCTGCACAAGCTCATCGAGCACGGCGCACCGCTGGACGGCCCCGGCATGACGTTCGACACCGCGGTCGACGACCACCCCGCCGGGCACGCCCTGACCCTGGGCGAGCTGCGCGACGCGGTCGCCGCGCGCGCCGCCTGGCTCAGCGCGCAGGGCGTCGGCCCGCGCGACCCGGTGGCCGTCTACGTCACCACCGCCGCCGACTGCTTCCTGCACTTCATGGCCCTGAACTGGCTCGGCGCCATCCCGGCGCTGATGAACCCCAACCTGCCGGGCGACGTGGCCGCCGAGTACATCCGTCGTCTGCGGGCCGTCGGGCTGCTCACAGACGCGGACCATCGGCGGCTGCTCGCCCGGTCGGACCGCGGTCTGGAACTGGGGTTCCGGATCGACGCGGTCTACGACGTGACGCAGACCCCGGCCGGCGACCCGGCCGCCGCGCCGGCGCCGTACCGGCACGCCGACGACGACCCGATCGCGATCACCCACTCCTCGGGCACGACCCGGATGCCGGCCGCGGTGACGCAGACCCACGGGAACCTGTTCGTCGGCACGCGGTTGCAGCGGCTGCGCAAGCCCAAGGCCCGCGGCACCGACCGTATTCTCAGTGTCCTGCCGGCGCCGCACGCCGCCGGGATCATGGCGATCAACCACGCGCTGTGCAATCGCAGTGATCTGCTGTACCTGTCGCGGCCGGACGACGGCGCGGCGGTGGTGGACGCGATCGAGCGCTGGCGGCCGACCGGTGTGTTCGGCTTCGCGGTGACCTGGGCCGAGCTGGCGCGTATCGACCTGGCCTCGCGCGCCGTGGACTCGGTGTCGCTCTGGTACAACACCGGCGACTGCGCGCACGAGCCGCACATCCGCCACCTGGTCGCCGTCGGCTCGCACGAGACGGTCACGCGGGAGGGCGTGCAGCGGGTGCCCGGATCGATGTTCGTCGACGGCCTGGGCTCCAGCGAGATGGGCCACTCGGCGTTCCACATCACCCACACCCCGGACACCGAGCGCTACGGCCGCTGCGTCGGCCAGACGCACGACTTCGTGGAGATCAAGCTGCTCGATCCGCAGACCGGGGACGAGGTCCCGGTCGGCGAGGTGGGGCTGTGCGGGATGAAGTCGGCGTCGCTGTCGCCGGGCTACTGGAACGACTCGCTGAACACCTACCGAAACCGGCGCAACGGCTACTACCTCACCGGCGACCTGCTCTACCGGGACGAGGAGGGCTACTTCTACCACGTGGACCGCATGGTCGACGCGGTCGACCTCGGGGCGGGGCGGTGGCTGTACACGGCGATGTCGGAGGAGCGGATCCTCAAGGACTGCCCGGACATCCTGGACTGCACGGTCGTGGCCGTGCCCACCGACGACGGCGTGGTGACCGACGTGCTGCTCACGCTGCATCCGTGGGCCGATCCGGACGCCGACTGGGAGCCGGCGGTGCGCGGTTCGCTCAGCGCGGCGGCCGGGGCGACGCTTCGCAGGGTCCTGGTGATCGGGGAGGACCAGCTGGTCGTCGGGCCGACTGGGAAGGTTCGCAAGTTCCTGATGCGGCAGCGGTACGCCGCCGCAGCAGCGACCGCCGCAACGCCGGTCGCGGCCGGGGCCGCAACCTCCGTCGCAACCCCGGTCGCGCAGGAAAGCGGGGCACTGTGACCGCGCTGACCGCGATCGGCACCTACCTGCCGGCCGAGCGCGTGCCGATCGAGGACCTGGCCGAGCGGTTCGGGCTGACCGCCATGCAGACCAAGGTGTTCCGGCGCTATCACAAGCTCGGCGAGGTCAGCCGGGACGCCGGCGGCACGCTGACCGATCTGCTGCGCGGCGCGCTGGACGACCTGGACGGCCTGGTCGGCAACGAGCACCGGGTCCGGTACGTCATCCACGCGCGCACGTTCCCGACGGTCTCGCCGTACCCGCTGAACCCGCTGCGCGAGCTGTGCCGGGAACGCGGGCTGGACCACGCCGAGACCTTCGCCGTCGGGCACCACGCCTGCGCCTCCGGCCTACTGGCGATCGACGTCGCGGGCCGGCTGCTGGCCGCCGACGCCGCCGCGTACCCGGACGCGCTGGCGCTGATCCTGGCCGGGGAGAAGGCGTTCACCGGCGAGGCGCAGATGGTGCCGGAGACCTCGTTCTTCGGCGAGGGCGCCTCGGCCTGCCTGGTCAGCGCCTCCGGGGAGCACGACCGCCTGCTGTCCTACAGCGCCGACCTGCGCGGCGAGTTCGACGGCGACTCGATGGAGCAGGCCCTGGAGTTCCAGCGGGTGTACTCCGACTCGCTCGGCGAGGCGATCCTGGCCGCCGTCGAGGGCGCCGGGCTGACGATGGCGGAGATCGCGCTGGTGCTGCCGCACAACGTCAACGTGGTGGCGTGGCAGCGGGTCTGCAAGCGGATCGGCTTCCCGCTGGCGAAGGTCGTGCTGGACAACGTCGCCGCCGACGGCCACGTGTTCTGCGCCGACGCCTTCCTGAACTACCGCACCGCCAGCCGCCGCGGCCTGCTGCGCCCGGGGGAGCGCTACGTCGTCGCGGCGGCCGGCGCCGGCCGGGGCGCGACGTTCTCGGCCATGGTTTTCGAACACTGAGACTGCCGGGCGTATCAGCCCTTTGGGAAAGGACCGTCATGACGGAGCAGAGTCTGGATCTGCACATCGGCGCCATCGCGGAAGCCGATCCGGTCTTCCGCGCCAAGATCGTGGACACCGTCTGCGGTCTGCTGCCCGACGTGCTCAAGCGGGAGGTCGAGGGCGCCGGGGAGAACACGACCCTGATGGAGGACCTCGGGATGAGCTCCACCGGGGCGCTGGAGATCGTGCTGCTGTTGGAGGAGAACCTGGAGGTCGAGATCAGCGTGGAGGATCTGGGCCGCGAGCACTTCGAAACCGTCGGAACGCTGGCGGATTATGTCGCCGGCAACGTGATCCCCGAAGACTGAGGTGTGGTGAGGCCATGCACACAACCGTTCCACCCGGGCCCGACAGCGTCGCCGAGCCGGTCGACCGGTGGGGGATCCGCCGCGCGGTGCGGCTGGCGTTCCCCGGAGCGTCGAGCCTGGCCCAGGACCAGGCGCACACGGCCCGGCTCGACGTCTACCTGACCGATCTGCTGCAACCGCACGGCCTGGCGCTGAACCCCGGGGCGCTGGCCCCGCGCGGGCAGTCGTACGGGGAGATGGCCGAGGCGCTGATCGAGCTGGCGGTGCCCGCCGGGGAGGGCGTGGACCTGCTGGTGATGGCGTATGCGATCCCTGACATCACGCCGGGCCGGGCCACCACGACCTACCTGAGCCACGTCTGCCCCGGCCGGCCGATGGCCTTCGCGGTCAGCGACGAGGGCACCGCGGCGGGGTTCACCGGGCTGCGGCTGATCCGCGAGTACGCGCGCAGCGGCGACTACCGGCGGGCGCTGCTCGTGGTGGTCGAACAGGCGTGGCTCGCCTACGACCCCGGGGTGCCGGCGGCGATGCCGTCCGGGCACAGCGGGGTCGCGCTGCTGTTCGGCGACGGCGGCGGGGACGGTGTCGACGAGCTGGTCGGCGAGGCCGGCGTACCGGTGTCGGTATCTGTGTCGGGCCTGGCCGGCGCGTCGAACGCGTCGGAGCCGGTGGCGATGCTCGGACCGGTCCGGGTGCGGGCCGGGGCGCGCGAGGGGTCGCCGGGTGCTGAGATCGAAGAACTCGGCGAGGCGCGGACCGTGATCCTCGGCGCGGTGCTCAAGGCTGAGGCCGACGCGCTCGCCGGGCACGCTGATGTCGTGCTGGCCTCGCCGGGGCGTCCCTACACCGGCGTGTGGTGGGAACTGGTCGCGGCGTTGGAAGCCGAGCGTGGGGAGCACCGTATCGTGCTCGCCGACTCCGATCCCGATCTCGGATTCCTTTGTACCGCGGCGATCGACGTCCGAGGCCGCCGCAGTGGTACCGGTCCCGAGACCACGGATCCGTTGCTGTGCTTCACCGACTACCTCCAGGCCGCCAAGTCCCGGGTCACGCCCGAGATCTGGGACTTCATCGACGGCGGCGCCGATTCCGAGCGGACCGTCGCGGCCAACCGGAACGCCTTCGCGCGCGTCGATCTGCGGCCGCGAGCCCTGGTCGACACAGAGGTCTGCGACACCCGGACCGCGATCCTCGGCTCGACGGTCGGCACGCCGCTGGCCGTCGCTCCCACGGCCTATCACCGGCTGGTGCATCCCGACGGCGAGGTCGCGACGGCCCAGGGGGCCGGGGCGGCCGACGCGCTGTACGTGGTGAGCATCTTCGCCAGCCGTACGTTCGAGGACATCGCGCATTCGGCGTCCGGGCCGCTGTGGCTCCAGCTGTACTGGCTGCGCCAGCGGGAGGCGCTGGTCGGGCTGATCGACCGCGCCGCCGCGGCCGGCTATCGCGCCCTGGTGCTGACGGTCGACATCCCGCGGATGGGGCGGCGGCTGCGCGACATGCGCAACGGGTTCGCCGTCGGCCCCGACTGCGCGGCGGTGAACCTCGACGCGGCGCTGATGGCCTCGGCGCACACGCGGGGCGTGGGGACGTCGGCGCTGGCCGTGCACACCGCGCAGACCATCGATCCGTCGGTGACGTGGGCCGATCTGGCGTGGCTGCGGGAGCGCAGCGAGCTGCCGATCGTGCTCAAGGGGATCCTCACCGCCGAGGACGCGCGGCTCGCGGTCTCGTACGGCGCGGACGCGATCATCGTCTCCAACCACGGCGGACGCCAGCTGGACGGGGCGGTGCCGAGCCTGGTGGCGCTGCCGGAGGTGGTGGAGGCGGTCGCCGGGGCGTGTCCGGTGATGTTCGACGGCGGCGTGCGCAGCGGCGGGGACGCCTTCGCAGCATTGGCTTTGGGGGCGGCCGTGGTGTTCCTGGGGCGTCCGGTGCTGTGGGGACTGGCGGTCGGCGG
This sequence comes from Catenulispora rubra, assembly GCF_015356825.1. Taxonomy (GTDB): domain Bacteria; phylum Actinomycetota; class Actinomycetes; order Streptomycetales; family Catenulisporaceae; genus Catenulispora; species Catenulispora rubra. Next base: position 34,015 of record NZ_JAACYW010000098.1, read on the forward strand.
CGCGGCCGGGGTCGCAGGGCTCTTGGATCTGGCGACCGGGGAGCTGGCGCACACGATGGCGTTGACCGGGCGGCCGTCGCTGGAGGTCATCGACCGCAGTGCGGTGCGGTGCGGATTCGACGCGCGGACGGAGCCGTGAGCATGCAGTGGCGGCGTGAAGAGCTGCACGTGGCGGTACGGGACCCGGCCGCGGCCTCGATGAACTTCCTCAACGAGGTCGCGGCACGGTTCCCGGACGCGGTGTCGCTGGCGGCCGGGCGGCCGTACGACGGGTTCTACGTGGCGGACGACATCGAGCGGTACCTGCGGGTCTACCGCGATCATCTGGCGAGCACCGGGCTGTCCGGCTCGGCGGTCGATCGGACGCTGCTGCAGTACGGCCGGACCAACGGCGTGATCGGGGACCTGATCGCCCGGACGCTGGCCGTCGACGAGGGGATCGACGTGCCGGCGGAGGCGGTGATGGTCACCGCCGGGTGTCAGGAGGCGATGATCATCGCGCTGCGCGGGCTGTGCGCCGGGCCCGAGGACGTGGTGCTCGCCGTCGAGCCCTGCTACGTCGGGTTCACCGGGGCCGCGCGGATCCTCGGGATCGAGGTCGTGCCGGTGCCCGAGGCGGCCGACGGCCTGGACCCCGACGCGGTGCTGCGCGTGGCGCGCGAGGTGCGGGAGTCGGGCCGGCGGCCGCGGGGGCTGTACGTGGTGCCGAACTTCGCCAACCCCTCGGGCGTGTCGATGCCGGTGGAGGTGCGGCAGCGGCTGCTGGAGGTGGCCGCCGAGGCCGAACTGCTGATCCTGGAGGACGATCCCTACGGCCTGTTCGGGCTCGAGGACGAACCCCGGCCGACGCTGAAGGCGCTGGACCGCGAGCAGTCGGTGATGTACCTGGGGTCGTTCGCGAAGTCGGTGTTCCCCGGCGCGCGGGTGGGGTTCCTGGTCGCTGATCAGGTCGTGGTGGACGGTTCTGGTCGCCGCTCACTGCTGGCCGAGGAGCTGTCGACGGTCAAGAGCATGCTGACGGTGAACACCTCGCCGATCGCCCAGGCGGTGGTCGGCGGCGTGCTGGTGGAGTCGCAGTACAGCCTGCGCTCGGCGAACCGCGCGAAAACCGAGTTCTACCGCCGCAACATGCGCGCCCTGCTGGCAGCCCTGGAGCTGGAGTTCGAGGGCGACTCGCGGATGACGTGGAACACGCCGAACGGCGGCTTCTTCGCAGTACTGAACGTCCCCTTCACAGCGGACGAGGCGCTGGTGGAGGTCTCCGCGCGGGACTACGGCGTGCTGTGGACCCCGATGGGCTTCTTCTACGCCGGCGGCGGGGGCGAGAGGGCGATTCGGCTGTCGTGCAGCGCGCTGGAGCCGCCTCGGATCGAGGAGGGCGTGCGGCGGTTGGGGAAGCTTGTGCGGGACCGGGTGCTGTGATCGGGGTGGGGACTGAGGTAAGGGC
>NZ_JAACYW010000099.1 GCF_015356825.1 Catenulispora rubra
GGATTGGAGCGCGGCAGGGCGCGGGTCCGGCTACGCGCCCCTGACTGTGTTCTCCCGCGCCCTGCCGCGCTCCAATCCCGCGCAGGCCTCCGGCTACGCCGCGGGGGTCGGACGGCCGGGCTGCTCGCCGCCCCGGGCCTCGCCGTACGAGCGCTTGGGGACCATCACCTTGCGGCGGAAGACGCAGACCACGGTGCCGTCCTGCTTGTAGCCCTTGGTCTCGACGTAGACGATGCCGCGGTCGGACTTGGACTTGGACTCGGTCTTATCCAGGACCTCGGTCTCGCCGTAGATGGTGTCGCCGTGGAAGGTAGGCGCGATGTGCCGCAGCGACTCCACTTCCAGGTTCGCGATCGCCTTGCCGGACACGTCGGCCACGGACATGCCCAGGAGCAGCGAGTAGATGTAGTTGCCGACGACGACGTTGCGCTTGAAGTCGGTGGTCTCCTCGGCGTAGTTGGCGTCGAGGTGGAGCGGGTGGTGGTTCATGGTGATCAGGCAGAACAGGTGGTCGTCGTACTCGGTGACCGTCTTGCCCGGCCAGTGCTTGTACACCGCGCCGACCTCGAACTCCTCGAAATACCGGCCGAACTGCATGGATGGGGGGTCCCTTCTCACCTGGTCGCCGCCGGTCGCCCGGTCGGCGCTGCCGCTGTCCCGCGTTCTGCGGTCATCTTCGCGCAGCGGGCTACTCGCCAGTAGTACGCCGGGCGGTGAGGTCCGCCACGTTCTTGACGCGGCGGCTCCGCGCTGATGTGATGCCCGGCGTGACCGGGAGCCCGATATCCGACTACGGATACCCCACGCCGTACAACATCGCGACGCCCCGCATCAGGACCTCGGTCGGCGGCCTCGGCGTGGCCGTGATCGTCCTGCTGGCCCTGGACGCGGCTCTGGCCGCCCTCGCCGCCGGATTCCTGGTCTGGCGGCGCTCACTGCTCACCGACTTCCTCAACGACCCGGGCTCGGTCGCCCCGGCCGGCCTGGACAGCTCCGACGCGGGGGCCCGCAACACGATGGGCTGTTTCAGCCTCGTCACACTGGCCACGATCATCGTGTTCATCTGCTGGTTCTGGGCCGCGCGCACCAACGCCGAGGCCTACTCCCCCAACCGCGGCACCCTCGGCGTCGGCTGGTCGATCGGCGGCTGGTTCATCCCGGTGGCCGCCCTGGTGCTGCCCTGCATCGTCGCCCGCGACATCAATCGCGGCACCATGCGCGGCCACCAGCGCAGACCCGTGGGCGGCGGCCTGCTCACCGGCTGGTGGTGGGCCGCGTTCCTGGCGTTCTGGCTCGCCGGCCTGGTGGTGAGCGGCGCGAACGGCCGACTCCAGAACGACGCACCCGCGGACCGCGCGACCGACCTGCAGTCGGCAGCGACCGACGGCATCGTGGCCCTGGCGATCGGCGTGGCGGCGGCACTGCTGGCCATCGCCTACGTGGCGACGATCACGAGGGAACAGAAGGCGCGCAACCTGGCGGGGGCCTGGTACGGCGGGCCGGGGATGCCGGCGCAGGCGCCTTACGGGATGGCTTATGGGTACGGGGTGCCGGGCTACCCGATGCCGGGTCAGGTGCCGGGCCCGGGCGGCTATGCGATGCCGGGGTACCCGATGCCGAGCCAGCCGCCGGCTGCCCCGACGCAGGAAGCCTGGGCTGTGCCGGAGCCGGTGCCGCCGGTGCAGGATCGGATTCCGGTCGCCGATACGCAGACTGCTGATGTGCAGGACATCGAGCCGCCGAAGGAGCCCGGCGACTGGCTCACGCCGCCGGGCTAGAGCCGCTGGCCGAAACCAATCGCCGAGCCAGCCGACCCGGAAGCCAGTCCCGCCGCCGATCCCGAGCGCGGCCAGCACCGCCGATCCGCGCCCAGCGCACCTCTACTCCTCGGCCCCGACCTCGGCGTCGCTTCCGGCGGCCTCCTCCGCGACCGAACCGTAGGCCTCCATCTCCCCGGCGGGCATCACCTCGGAGATGTGCGGCGTCAGCTTCTTCAGCAGGAGCGCCAGCTGGTCCTCGCTGAGCACGTCGCCGACCACGGTGGCGTGCGCCAGGTCGCCGATCAGGGAGGCGGCGCGGGACAGGCCGGCGTCGCGGTCCCAGGCCCGGTAGGTCGCCGCGCGGGCGTAGCCGCGGGCCACGCGGGCGGCGCCGACGCGGTCGTGGCGCAGGAGTTCCAGGTCGGCGGCGTCCAGGACTTCGCGGCGGTCCACTTCGAAGATCACGTCCGGGCGCTCCAGGCCGGTCCCTATCTGGTCCACCTGCTGGCGCTCCAGGTTGGAGACCGCGGTGATCAGGCCGTTGACGTGCCGGCCGTGCGGGCCGTAGGCCCACCAGCCCGGGACCTCGGCGACCACCAGGAACTCGCGAGTGACGATGGCCTTCGCGCCGACCGCGCTGGAGGGCGTGTAGTGCTCCGGGGCCGAGACCGCCTGGAGCTGGAACAGGCGGAAGCCGCCGTCGATGCCGAGGGAGAGCGTCATGTCGTCGGCGATGCCCAGGCCCACCTGCGCGGGGTCGGGGTAGACCAGCAGCCCCACCGGGACGTCGGACTTCGGCGAGGCCTCGTCGTCGTCGACGGACAGCGGGTCGTGGTCCTGCCACGTCGAGGGGATGAACGTGGTCACGCCCCGCTCGAGCGCGTCGTAAAGGTCGACCTTGTGGTGGTCCGGCCCCACGAACCTTGTCCCGTCCATCCTCGCTATGACGTAGTAAGTCGCCACTGTTTACTTCCCGCCCTATACGTTCGCGCTCTTCAACCGCCTCAAGGCACCATCCTGCCGCAACCCGACCCCGCAGCGGGACCGACCACTCAAAAACCCAGGGAACGCACGGCGGTGGCGACCGCGTCCGGCCGGTCGGCGGCGATCAGGTGTTTGGCATCGGGTAACTCTACGACTTCGGCACCGGGAAACAACCCCGCGAAGTCGCGCTGGCGTTCGACCCACTTGCGCGCGTGTCCGTCCTCTGACGCGCCCGCCGCCCCCACCAGCACCTGTACCAGAACCTCGGGGAACGGCCGCTCGCAGCGCAGCTCAAGTAACTCCACCGCGGTCGGCCGGTACGACCACAGCTCGTTCACCACCGCCGCCGCGACCCGGCTGGAGCGGTAGACGGCGCGCCCCAACTCGCGGTCCGGATCCCGGTGCGTCGTACTCGCAGCCTGGTAGACCAGCCGCCGCACCGCCGGCCCCAGCACCTGGTTCAGGCCGAGGAGCCTGGTCCCCCGCACGAAAGCCTGCCCGAACGCCCGGCCCGGCCCGCCCGGCGCCGGCGTGATGTCCGGCTCGGCGCTGCCGTCGACGAAGACGATCCCGGCGATCCGCTCGGGATGCAGGCGCGCGAAGGCCTCGGCGTGGAAAGCCCCGTAGGAGTGCGCGACCACGACGACCTTCTCCTCCGGCCCGACGCCGACCGCGTCCAGCACCCGGCCCAACCGCTCCGCCTCGCCGGCCAGAGTCTGCGGCAGCAGCCTGCCGTCCTCCCGGACCTCCGGCTGCGACCAGCCCAGCCCGGGACGGTCGAAGCGCACCAGCCGGTGGTCTCCGGCGAGCATCGGCACCACCGGGTCCCACTCGAACCAGGCCCCGGCCAGCCCCTGCACGAACAGCACGACAGGACCCTGCGCACCGTCGCGGACGACGTGCAGCAGCGTGCCATGATCGTCGACGAACCTCACCGCGCCTCCTCCCGGCCATGATCCCACGCAAACCGGTGAAAACCCTCGAAAACGGCGAAGCGCCCGGATCTCCTCGGAGAAGCCGGGCGCCACGGAAAGTACGGGAAACCAGAGCCCTACTTCGCCTTGTAGTCCTCCAGCAGCCGCCGACCGATGATCATCTTCTGGATCTCGGCGGTGCCCTCGCCGATCAGCAGCATCGGCGCCTCGCGGTACAGCCGCTCGATCTCGTACTCCTTGGAGTACCCGTAGCCGCCGTGGATCCGGAAGGAGTCCTCGACGACCTCCTTGCAGTACTCGGCCGCCAGGTACTTGGCCATCCCGGCTTCCAGGTCGTTGCGCCGGCCGGCGTCCTTGACCTTCGCCGCGCGCACCATCATCGCGTGCGCGGCCTCGACCTTGACCCCCATCTCGGCCAGCTTGAACTGGATCGCCTGGTGCTGCGCGATCGGCTTGCCGAAGGTGGTGCGCTGCTGGGCGTAGGCGGCGCCGAGCTCGAAGGCGCGCACCGCGATGCCGCAGGCCCGGGCCGCCACGTTGACCCGGCCCACCTCGACGCCGTCCATCATGTGCGCGAAGCCCTTGCCGGGGGTGCCGCCGAGGATCCGGTCGGCCGGGATGCGGTAGTCGGACAGCACCAGCTCGGTGGTGTCCACGCCCTTGTAGCCCATCTTCTGGATCTTGCCCGGGACGGTCAGGCCCGGCGCCACCTCGCCGAAGCCGGCCGGCTTCTCGATCAGGAAGGTGGTGAGGTTCTTGTGCGCCGCGGCCTCGCCGAGGTCGGTGCGGGCCAGCAGGGCGACCAGCGTCGAGGAGCCGCCGTTGGTCAGCCACATCTTCTGGCCGTTGATGACGTAGTCATCGCCATCCGGCACGCCCTTGGTCGTGATCGCCGCGACGTCCGACCCCAGCGCCGGCTCCGACATCGAGAACGCGGCCCGGACCTCGCCCTCGGCCATCGCGGGGAGGAAGTGCTGCTTCTGCTCGTCGGTGCCGTGCTGCTTGATCATGTAGGCGACGATGAAGTGCGTGTTCAGGATCCCGGAGACCGACATCCAGCCGCGCGCGATCTCCTCGACCACCAGCGCGTAGGTCAGCAGCGACTCGCCGAGGCCGCCGTACTCCTCGGGGATCATGAGCCCGAACAGGCCCATCTCCTTCATGCCCTCGACGATCTGCGTCGGGTACTCGTCGGCGTGCTCCAGGTCGTTGGCGACCGGGATGATCTCCTTGTCCACGAAGGTGCGGACGGTCGCCAGGATCTCCTCCTGGATGTCGGTCAGGCCGTCGGTTTGCGCCAGGCGCCCCATCTCAGGCCTCCGGGATCTCGAAGGAAGTGGTGCGGCTCATGCCAGCCGCGCGGCCCTTGCCCGCGATGACCAGGGCCATCTTGCGCGAGGCCTCGTCGATCATCTCGTCGCCGAGCATCGCCGAGCCCTTCTTCCCGCCGGCCTCGGACGTGCAGTAGTCGTAGGCGTCCAGGATCAGCTCGGCGTGGTCGTAGTCCTCCTGCGACGGCGAGTAGATCTCGTTGGCCGCCTCGACCTGGCCCGGGTGCAGGACCCACTTGCCGTCGAAGCCGAGGGCGGCCGAGCGGCCGGCGACCTCGCGGAAGGCGTCCACGTCGCGGATCTGCAGGAACGGACCGTCGATGGCCTGCAGGTTGTGCATGCGCGCGGCCATCAGGATGCGCATCAGGATGTAGTGGTACGGGTCGGCCGGGTAGCCGGGGATCAGGGCGCCGACGACCAGCGACTTCATGTTGATCGAGGCCATGAAGTCGGCCGGGCCGAAGATGATGGTCTCCAGCCGGGGGCTCGCGGCGGCGATCTCGTCGACGTTGACCAGGCCGGCGGCGTTCTCGATCTGCGCCTCGATGCCGATCTTGCCGACCTCGAAGCCCATCGTCTTCTCGATCTGCGTGAGCAGCAGGTCCAGCGCCTGCACCTGGGCCGCGTTCTGCACCTTGGGGAGCATGATGGCGTCCAGGTTCGGACCCGCGCCCTCGACCACGGTGACGACGTCGCGGTAGGTCCACTCGGTGGTCCAGTCGTTGACCCGCACGACCCGGGCCTTGCCGGTCCAGTCCCCCTCATTGAGGAACTTCACGATCGTGTGCCGGGCCTCGGGCTTGGCCAGCGGGGCGCACGCGTCCTCCAGATCCAGGAAGACCTGGTCTGCGGGCAGGCCCTGCGCCTTCTCCAGGAAGCGCGGGTTGGAGCCGGGGACGGCCAGACACGAACGGCGGGGGCGCTGCGGACGAGCGGACTCGGACATGGGTGGGTTCCCTCCCGGGAGTGGGTACGGACCGCTGATATAGCCGTCACGTTACTGGCGGGTCACCTAGGGCGTCATCATGACGCGCGCCACTTCCCGGGGCCTCTCTGTGGGGGTCAGTGCACGCTCTGGCCCCGGTTCGCCGTCACCACGAGCAGCAGCCCGCCCAGAATCAGCACCGCCCCGGGAACCGCCCAGACCGAGGGGATCTGGTGCAGGAAGACGGCCGCGATGACGGCCGCCATGGGCACCTCCAGCAGGATCGCGGTGGAGATCACGGTGGCGCTGGTGGTCTTCACGACGCGGTTGAACAGGGTGTGGCCCAGGAACTGCGCCAGGAGGGTGAGAGCGCCGATTTTCAGCCACGCGTTGCCGCCGAAGCCGACGAGGTCGGAGCCGGTCGCTCCGACGGCGCCGATGAGGAACACAGACGCCGCGCCGTAGCACAGGAAGGCGTAGGTCGGCAGCGACGCGGTCTTGCGCACCTCGCCGCCGATGGTCATGTAGACGGCGGCGAAGGCGGCGGCCGTCAGGGCGAGCAGGTCGCCCTCGAACGCCCGGAACGAGGCGTGGAAGTCCACCCCCGACAGCACCAGCACCCCGGCGAACGCGACCCCGATCCCGGCCCAGGCGCGCGTGGGCACGTGATGGCCGAGGACGCGGGCCACGATCGCCGCGAAGATCGGCTGGGTCGCGGCGAAGGCCGTCGCCGACGCGACCGAGGAGAGCTTCGCGGACGGCGTCCAGGTCGCGAAGTGCGCGCCGAGGATGAGGCCGGAGACCAGCGCCAGCATGGTGGTCCGGCGCCCGAGCCCGCGCAGTTCGGCACGCAGGTTCCCGTGCAGCAGGACGTACGGCGCGAAGACGAGCGTGGCTATCGCGTTGCGCCAGAAGGCGATGGCCATCGCCGGCGCCGCCGCCGCCGCGATGAGCGGCCCGGAGGTCCCGACCGCGGTGACCGCCACGCCGAGCACGGCGATGTCGGCCTTCGGCGGTCGGTGGACGGCGGAGACGCGAAGCGGGACGGACGGGGGGACGGAGGGTGCGGCACCGGGGACGGTCGCGGCGCTGTCGGCGGTCACCTGCGGGTCCCGGTCACGTGTAAGTCCCTGTCCTCGATGGTGGTCCTGTCAGCTGATAGCAGCGTAGCCGGGGGTGCCGGGAGGCCGAGAGGGCGCTCAGCATGCGGGAAGACCGGGGCGTTTCGAAGGCCTGTCCCGAGAAGGCGATCGCGCCGCGCGAGGTATGAGACGCTACCGCCATGCCCGAGCAGCCCGAGCAGACCACGGCGTCCCGGCGCCCGACGGCGAGCGCGACTCCGACTTCGAGCCCGACCGCGACCGCTTCCGCCGCCTCGAAGCCTGCGGCCTCGCGGCCCGCCGCGGACGCCAAGCCGAGCCAGACCCCCTGGGTCCCCGAGCCCGACTTCGACGCGGCCCTGATCGAGGAGGCCGCCAAGAAGTCCGGCCTGGTCTGGCTGAGCCCGGCGGGCCTGTCCGCGAAGGGCGACGCCGCCCGCGCCAGCGGCCCGCAGGCGGTGTGGCACGTGTGGCACGACGACGCCGTGACCGTCGTCGCCGGCGGCACCGAGCAGCCGCTGCCCCTGTACGCGGTGCCGGGGCGCGTGGTGGAGGTGGCCATGCGCAGCAAGGACCAGGGCGGCCGCCTGATCAGCTTCCTGAGCCAGGTCGAACTGGTGGTCCCGGGCACCCCCGAATGGGGCGCGGCCGCCGAGGCCCTGCACGCCGAGCGCCTGAACCTCGCCGAGGGCGACCGCTACCAGCAGCGCTGGGCCGCGGAATCCGCCATCCTGCGCATGCGCCCACTCGGCGGCGCCGTGGCCCCGGACGGCGGGTCGGGCGCGGCCCGGCCGCTGCCCACGCCGGCCACAACGCTCGGACGGATGCCGAAGATGATCGGCGGGGTGCCCCGGGAGAAGGCGGGTAAGCCGAGCAAGGCGAGCAAGAAGCGCCGGTAAGAGCTGCGGCAACTTGCCGACAGCATCGCGGCCACCGCAGTGGAGCACCGAACGACCACTAAAAAGCCGCACCATCACCGCGCTGGCACGCCGAGCGACCTGCTAGAAGCACCGCTGCCACTGCTCTGCCGCGCCGAACGACCTGCTAGACACGCCATCGCTTCCGGCCCCGGCACCGAACCCACAGCCGCCTCGCGCCGCCCACCCGCCTTCACCTCGGCCACCTCAGCCTCCTCGACCACCCGTTCGGCAGAATCCTGGCATTGCCCCCAAATGACGCGGGTACCGACCGGCCATGAACCGTGCCGCCCTCGAAGCCGCCAACGCCGACCTGAACGAGCGCGGGCGCAAGGGCCGGATCGGCTTCTTCGTCTTCATGGCCCTGCTGATGCAGCTGGCCTTCGTGGTCTCGTACACCGGCGCCATGCACGGGCCGCAGCGGCCGCACCGGATGCCGGTCGGTGTCGTCGCGCCGGTTCAGGTGGTCCAGCAGTTGCAGAAGACCTCCGACCAGGCCGGGCCGCTGTTCACACTCAAGCCGCAGGCCAGCCCGGAGGCCGCCGAGGATGCCATCAAGCACCGGCGTGTCCTCGGCGCCTACCTGCCGGCCGCGGTCGGGAGCACCGATCAGCTGCTGGTGACCAGTGCCATCGGCCCGGCGGCGCCGCAGGCGCTGACCATCGCCTTCACCCAGGCCGCGCAGTCGCAGCAGCACACGTTGCAGGTGAAGGACGTCCTGCCGCCGCACCGTGGCGACGACGAAGGGCTGGTCCCGTTCTACCTGGTCATCGCCTGGACCGTCGGCGGCTACCTGGCCTCGACGCTGGTCGGCCTGATGGGGGGCATGAAGAGCACGACGCCGCGGCTGGCGCTGGAGCGCATCGGGATGCTCGCCGTGTACAGCGTGCTCGGCGGCATCGGCGGCACGCTGATCGTGCACAGCATCCTGGGCTTCCTCGGCGGCGGGTGGTGGACGCAGGCCCTGATCGGCATGCTCGTCGTGTTCTCCGTGTCGGTCTTCGCCAACGGCCTGCAGACGTTCCTCGGCCTGGTCGGCACCGGGATCGTGATCGGCCTGTTCGTGATCCTCGGCAACCCCTCCGGTGCGGGCCCGTGGCCGCGGAACATGATCCCGGGGTTCTGGCGCGCGATCGGGCCGTGGCTGCCCAACTTCCAGGGCACCAACGCGGTGCGGGGCGTGGCCTACTTCCACTCGCAGGGGCTCTCGACCGCGCTGTGGGTCTTCGTGGTCTACGCGGCGATCGGCGTGGTGTTGTCACTGGCCGGAGCGGGCCGTGACAACGCGATTCTGCGGATGAGCGAGCATTAGAGCACAATCGCGGGATGCGCGACTTCATCCAGGGCCTGCCCAAGGCCGAGCTTCACGTCCACCACGTCGGATCGGCCTCGCCGCGCGTCGTCGCCGACCTCGCGGCCCGCTACGAGGGCGCGACCGACGTGCCGGCCGATCCGGAGCGGCTGGCCGAGTACTTCACCTTCACCGACTTCGCGCACTTCATCGAGCTGTACCTGAGCGTCGTGGACCTGATCCGCACGCCCGAGGACATCAGGGACCTGACGTACGGCGTGGCCCGCGACATGGCCGCGCAGAACATCCGGTACGCCGAGCTGACCTGCACGCCGCGCTCGCACCTGCGGCGCGGCATCGACGGCGCGGCGTACCTGGAGGCGATCGAGGACGCGCGGGTGGCGGCGCAGCGCGACTTCGGCCTGGCGCTGAAGTGGGTCTTCGACATCCCCGGCGAGTCCGGGCTGGAGGCGGCCGAGGACACCATCGCGCTGATCGAGGCCCGCCAGCCGGAGTCGCTGGTCGGGTTCGGGCTCGGCGGCCCGGAGATCGGCGTGCCGCGGCCGCAGTTCGCGCCGTACTTCGAGCGCGCGCTGGCCCTCGGGCTGCACAGTGTGCCGCACGCCGGCGAGTCCACCGGGCCGGAGACCGTCTGGGACGCGCTGCGGCACCTGAAGGCCGAGCGCATCGGCCACGGGACCTCGCTGGTCCAGGACCCGGAGCTGATCGATTACCTCGGCGAGCACCGGATCCCGATCGAGGTCTGCCCGACCTCCAACATCGCCACCGGCGTGGTGAAGGACCTGGACCAGCACCCGATCCGGCAGATGGTCGACGCCGGCCTGCTGGTCACGGTCAACAGCGACGACCCACCGATGTTCGGCACCGACCTGATCCACGAGTACGAGGTCGCCGCCAAGCTCCTGGGCCTGGACGAGCGCGGCGTCGCCGAGCTGGCGAAGAACGCCGTCGAGGCCTCGTACCTGGACGCCGACGGCAAGCGCGCGCTGGCCGCGGAGATCGACGCGTACACCGCCCAGGCGCGATGATCGGGAATGGCAACGCCCGCACGACGAGTTGGGAACACGCATGACGCTTGAGATCTCGGACAAGGCCCGCGCCCTGCTGGAGAAGCCGGTCCTGGTGGATCTGGCCACCGTCCGCCCCGACGGCTCCCCCCAGGTGAACCCGATGTGGTTCAAGTGGGACGGTGAGCTGCTGTGGTTCACGCACACGAACTTCCGCCAGAAGTACAAGAACATCGCCCACGAGCCGCGAGTCTCGATCTCGATCATGGACCCGGACGACAAGTACGACTACCTCGAAGTCCGCGGCGTGGTCGAGGTCATCGAGGCCGACCCCGAGGCCACGATGTACCAGACGCTGTCGGAGTGGTACGACGGCAAGGCGATCGTCCCCGGCGACGCGAAGGACCGCGTGAAGATCGGCGTGCGGCCGACGAAGCTCTCGGGACACTGAGAGCACGCAAGCACTGAGCGCACACGAGCACTGAGAGTGTGAAAACATCCGGCCCGGTTCGGCGAGCGATCGCCGGGCCGGGCCGTTTCGCGGTGCCTGAAGCAGGTGCCTGAGACAGCCACCTGAAGCAGCCGCCTGAAACCCTCACCTAGAGCAGCTGCACCGACTCCGCGTAGTGGCAAGCCGCCTTGTGCACCGCGTCATCGCTCGTCGCCATCCCGCCGGGACCGCGCCCGACCAGCAACGGCTCCTCGTCGATGCACTTCCGCTGCTGCTCCGAAGTCAGCGTCAGGAACTTCGGGCAGCGGGTCCGGAACCGGCAGCCCGACGGCGGGTTCGCCGGCGAAGGCACATCGCCCTGCAACAGGATGCGCTGGCGGGTCCGCTCGCGCCGCGGGTCCGGAATCGGGATCGCCGAGATCAGCGCCTGCGTGTAAGGGTGCTGAGGATGGTCGAAGAGCTGGTCCCGGGGGCCGAGCTCGACGATCTTGCCCAGGTACATCACGGCCACCCGGTCGGCGATGTGCCGCACCACCGACAGGTCGTGCGCGACGAACAGGTAGGCCAGGCCCAGCTCGTCCTGCAGCTCCTCCAGCAGGTTGATCACGCCGGCCTGGATCGAGACGTCCAGCGCCGACACCGGCTCGTCCAGCACCAGCAGCTTCGGCCGCAGCGCCAGCGCGCGGGCGATGCCGATGCGCTGCCGCTGGCCGCCGGAGAACTCGTGCGGGTAGCGGTTGCCGTGCTCCCGCTTCAGGCCGACGGTCGCCATCAGGTCCTCGACCTTCTTGCGGCCCTGGCCCTTCTCGCCGTAGAGCCCGTGGATGCGCAGCGGCTCGGCGATGATCTCGTTCACCGTGATGCGCGGGTCCAGGGAGGCGAACGGGTCCTGGAAGACCAGCTGCATGTCGCGGCGCAGGCGGCGCAGGTCGTTCTTGCCGACCGTGGTCAGGTCCACGCCGTCGAACACCACCTGGCCGCTGGTGGCCGGCTGGAGGTGCAGGACCGCGCGCGAGGTCGTGGACTTGCCGCAGCCGGACTCGCCGACCAGGCCCAGGGTCTCGCCGGGGGCGATGTCGAAGGAGATGCCCGAGACCGCCTGCACCACCCCGACCTGCTTGCGGAGCAGGCCGCTGGAGCGGATCGGGAACTCCTTGACCAGGTTCTTCACCGTCAGCAGCGGGGCCGCGGCGGCGGTCGGGGCGCCGGTCGGGGCGCCGGCGCCAGGGTCGGCGGGCGTCGGGGTGGTGGTCACTGCGCGGCTCCGCTCTGCGGGTGCGGGTCGTCCGGGTGCGGGTCGTCCGAGGCCGGGTCGTTCGGCTGCGGCTCGTCCGGGTGCGAGTCGTCCGGGGCCGGGCCCGTGGCGGGCCGCTCGCCCGGCGCGGCGTTCGGGTCGGTGCTGAAGATGTCCATCGCGCCCTCGTGCGTCAGCAGGTCCGAGTGGTGGCACGCGGCCTCGTGGTCGGCACCGAGAGCCGGGAGCAGGGCCGGCTCGCTCTGTAGGCAGATGTCGGTCCGGAGCGGGCAGCGCGGGGCGAAGGGGCAGCCGGGAGGCAGGTTCACCACCGAGGGCGGGGTGCCCGGGATCGGGGTCAGCTTCTCCTGGGAGCGCTGGTCCAGCCGGGGCAGGGAGCCCAGCAGGCCCACGGTGTACGGCATGCGCGGGTGGTAGTAGATGCCGTCGATGGGGCCGATCTCGACCGGCTTGCCGGCGTACATCACCAGGACCCGGTCGGCCTGGCCGGCGACCACGCCCAGGTCGTGGGTGATCAGCACCATGGCGGCGCCGGTCTCCTGCTGCGCCGCCCGCAGCGCCTCCAGCACCTGCGCCTGGACCGTCACGTCCAGCGCGGTGGTCGGCTCGTCGGCGATGATCACGTCCGGGTCGTTGGCCATCGCGATGGCGATCACCACGCGCTGCCGCATGCCGCCGGAGAACTCGTGCGGGTACTGGTCGATCCGCTTGTCCGGGGACGGGATGCCGACGATCTCCAGCAGCTCCAGCGCACGCTTGCGCGCCACGTCCTTGGAGACGTCGTGGTGCGCCAGCACCGCCTCGGACAGCTGCCAGCCGATCTTGTAGACCGGGTTCAGCGAGGTCATCGGGTCCTGGAAGATCATCGCGACCTTCTTGCCCCGGACCTCGGTCATCTCCTTCTCGGTGAGCCCGAGCAGCTCCCGGTCCCGGAACAGCACCGAGCCGGTGATCCGCGCGGTCTTGGGCAGCAGCCCCATGACCGCCATCGAGGTCACCGACTTGCCCGAGCCGGACTCGCCGACGATGCCCAGCACCTCGCCGGCGTGCAGGTCGTAGGAGACCCCGCGCACGGCCTTGACCAGTCCGTCGTCGCCGGGGAACGTGACGGTCAGGTCCCTGACCGACAGCACGGTGTCGGCGATGGGCTGGCCGCCGGCGGGCACGGCGGCCGGGAACTCAGAACTCATGCGCGGGCCTTCGTCTGCGTCGGGTCGAGGGCGTCGCGCAGGCCGTCGCCGATGAAGTTCACGGTCAGCGCGATCAGGATGATGAACAGGCCCGGGAAGTAGAACAGCCAGCCCCGGCCGCCGGTGGCCGCGGTCTCGCCGCTGGTGATCAGCGAGCCCAGGGAGATGTCCGGGAACTGCACGCCGAAGCCCAGATAGCTCAGCGCCGTCTCGGTCAGCACCGCGGTGGCCACCAGCAGCGTGAACAGCACGATGATCGGGCCGGCCACGTTCGGGATGATGTGCCGGAAGATGATCCGCCGGTCGGTGGCGCCCAGCGCCCGCGCCGCCTCGATGTACTCCTTCTCGCGCACCGAGAGCACCTGGCCGCGCACCACCCGGGCCGAGCCGGTCCACAGCAGGCCGGCCAGCACCACGGCCAGCAGCGCCCAGTTGTTGCCGAACTTCTTGCCCAGCAGCGCGCCGACGGCCAGCGCGGGGATGGTCAGCACCAGGTCGACCAGGCGCATCATCAGGGTGTCGGTGACGCCCCGGTAGAAGCCGGAGACGGCGCCGTAGACCGAGCCGAAGGCGGTACCCGCGACCGCCACCACGAACGCGATCTTCAGCGACAGCTGGGTGCCGGCCATCACCTGCGCCATGTGGTCGGCGCCGTTGGAGTCGGTGCCGAACGGGTGGCTGAGCGAGGGGGCCACCGAGAAGTCGTTGGTGAAGTCGTTCGGCCCGTACTTCCACAGCACCGGCCCGATGAAGGCGAACAGCACCACCAGGAGCAGCACGAACAGCGAGGCCACCGCCAGCTTGTGCTGCCGGAACCGGCGCAGCACCAGCTGCCACTGGTTGCGCGCGGCGACCGTGAACTCGTTGTCGGCCGGCTCCGTGCCGGACTGCAGTATGTCCTCGCCGCCCGGGGTGACGGCGTCTATCATCAGCCCGGGCTGCTGGCCCTGCGCGCCCAGGAACTCGGCGCCCCGGCCGCCGGGGGGCTCGGGCAGCTCCGGCTCCGCCGGCTCGTCGTTGACGTCCCGCGGCGGGATGTTGTCAGCCACGCTCATCCCTCCTAGGACAGCCGGATGCGGGGGTCGAGGACCGCGTAGAGCAGGTCCGCGATCAGGTTGAAGACGATCACCAGGGTCGCCGAGATCAGCAGCCAGGCCAGCACCGTGTTGGTGTCCTGGGTCTGGATGCCGTTGATGAACATCGTGCCCAGGCCCTGCCACTGGAAGATGCGCTCGGTGATCACCGTGCCGCCCATGATCGCCGCGACGTCCAGGGTCACCTGCGTGGTCATCGGGATCAGCGCGGTGCGCAGGCCGTGCCGGACCATGACCCGGCGCGGGGACAGGCCCTTGGCCCGGGCCAGCCGCATGTAGTCGCTGTTCAGCACGTCCAGCATCGACGCGCGCTGGAACCGGGCCCAGGTGGCGTACGAGCTCAGCGCCAGGGTGATCGTCGGCAGCAGCAGGAAGCCGAACCAGGACCCGACGCCGCCCCACTGGCCTCCCGGCGGACCCAGCGTCTTGATGCTGGTGCCCAGCGAGTTGTTGATGTCGGTGGCCCAGATCTTCAGCAGGATCGCGAACCAGAACACCGGCAGCGACAGGAAGAAGAACCCGATCAGGGTGGCGACGTAGTCGGTGACGCTGTACTGCTTCATCGCGGTGATCACGCCGACGATCACGGCCAGGATCAGCGCGATGATGATGGCGCAGATCACCAGCCGGAAGGTGACCCAGACCCGGCGGCTCAGCTCGGCGTTGATGTCGAACGCCGAGCCCTGCACCGAGGGGCCGAAGCTGCCGTGGATCACCAGGTTCTTGATCCAGTTCCAGTACTGGACCAGCAGCCCGTGGTTCAGGCCGAGCGCCTTCTCCCGCGCCGCGACCTCCAGCGGGGAGGGCGGCGGGTTCTTCGACTTGAAGTCGCCCAGCGGGTCCGCACCCCAGGCCACCAGCAGGAAGACCAGGAACGTGGACAGGATCAGGATCGGGATCGACACCAGCAGGCGGCGGATGGTGAAGGCGAGCATCGTTCGGGCCTTCTCAGGTTAAGAGCGGACGGGACCGTACCTGCGCCGGCAGGGAGGCCGGGCGCGCGCGAAGCGCGCCCGGCGGTACTCCTGACTACTTCTGGCCCCACTGCGCGATGTTGTACGTCGGCCCGATCTGCGTCGGGTTGTCACGCACGTTGCCCAGGGTGTTCTTGTACGCGATCATCGTCGGCTTCTGGTACAGCGGCAGCGTGTACGCGTCCTTGGTGATCTGCGCGTCGGCCTGGTTCAGGTCCTTCTCGCGGGCCGTCTGGTCCGGGTTGACCGTGGCGTCGGCCAGCCACTTGTCCACGTTGGCGTTGCTGTAGTACCCGTAGTTGCTCTGCGGGGTGCCCTGCGGCGTGGTGGTGTACAGCGGCTGGTTCGCCGAGTTGGGGAACGGCGTGTCCACCCAGGCGAAGACGATGATGTCGTACTGGTGCTGGGCGTCGGCCTGGGTCAGGGTCTTGCCCAGGGCGTCGGTGGAGCTGACGTTGACGGTGACCCCGAGCTGCTTCATGGTCTGCGCGAACAGGTTGCAGGTGTCCTGGCGCAGCTGGTTGCCGACGGTGTAGCGCATGCTGAACGCCGGGACGGCCTTGCCGGCCGGGTCGACCAGCGCGGTGCCCACGCCCTTGTACCCGGCCGAGGTCAGGAGCTGCTTGGCCTTGTTCAGGTCGCCGGAGTCCGGGTACATCGAGGACGTGTTGTCCTGGTAGCCGGGCTGGCCGGGCACCACCATGCGGTTGTTCAGCACGGCCGCGTCGTTGTCGAACTGCTTGATGGTCCGGTTCAGCAGGCCCAGCCGGTCGAACGCGGTGAACATCGCCTGGCGCAGCGCGACCTTGGCCGGCTGGGTCTGGTCGGCGTTGGCCGGGCCGCCGAAGGCGGTGTTGCGCAGGTTCAGGTCGATGTGCTCCCAGACCAGGCCCTGGTTGATGTGGTAGTCCACGCCGGAGATGCTCTTGACCCGGTTCACCAGGTCCAGCTGCGGCTGCGGGTAGATGCCGTCCACCTCGCCGTTGGCCAGCGCGGTCGGCTCCTGCGAGGAGTCGGTGATCGCGCGGAAGTCGACCTCGTCCAGGTTGGCCGGCTTGCCGTAGTACTGCGGGTTCTTGATCGTCTTGATCAGGCTCTTGTCGGCCGACACGCCGCCGGGCGCGATCTCGAACGGGCCGCCGGAGACGGTCGGCGGGTTGGCGTCCAGCCAGGTGAAGGAGGCCGCGATGTCACCGTGCTGCTTGGCGACGTGCGAGGGCAGGATCGAGGTGAACAGGCTCTTCCAGTCCGAGAACGGCTGGCTCTGCTTGAAGGTGACGGTCACCGTCTTGCCGTTGTTGCTGCCCGCCACCGAGGCCACGTCGCTGTAGCCGGTGGTGCTGGCCACGTCGACGTTCGGGTTGGTGCCGTTCTGCGCCTGCCACAGGTAGATGAAGTCGTCGGCGGTGATCTCGGTGCCGTCGGACCACTTCGCGTTCGGCTGGATCTGGTAGACGATCTTCTGCGGCGTGGTCGCGGTGCCGGTGGTGACCACCGGGTCGCCGGCCATCAGGTCGGCGTTCAGCACCAGCGAGTAGTCCGGCTGCGGGACGTAGACGTCCGGGTAGATGCCGTTGGTGGTCTGCGCGTAGTCGAACGTGTTGCCCAGGGAGGTGAGCGGGTTCCAGTCCTGGACCGTCTTCTCGATGGTCCAGGTGATCTTCCCGCCCTGTTTCACGGTCGCGACGTTGACCGAGTTGCGCTGGGCGATGGGGGTGCCGGCGCCCGAACCCGAGCCCGAACCCGTCCCGGAGTTCGATCCTCCGCTGCTCTTGCTGCTGCTGCACGCGGTGGCGGCCAACGCCACCGCGGCCGCGATCGCCCCGGTCTGCAGCGCGAGTGTCCTCCTGCTGACGCCCATCTTTCTCCTCCTGTCGGGACACACGATGCGAACGCGCTGCTGGGAGCGCGTTCGCCACTCTATTCCCGACAAAGGGGGCATTCAGTGTGAGCATGCCAAAAGAGTGACAGATGGTGATCAAGTGTGAAGCAGAGCACGAAGGGCCGGCAGCGCACAGATGTGCGGTGCCGGCCCTCGAAGGCCCGATCGGAGCGCGGCGGATCAGTCCTGGCGGATCCAGGCCATCATCGAGCGGAGCTTCTTCCCGGTCGCGGTGATCGGGTGCGCCTCCTCGGCCTCGACGTACTTCTTGTAGTTCGGCAGGCCGGCGTCGTACTCGGCGATCCAGTTCGCGGCGAAGGTGCCGTCCTGGATCTCGGTGAGCACCTGCTTCATCGTGGCCTTGGTCTGGTCGTCGACGATGCGCGGACCGGTAACGTAGTCGCCCCACTCGGCGGTCTCGGAGACCGACCAGCGCATCTTCTCCAGGCCGCCCTCGTACATCAGGTCCACGATGAGCTTGAGCTCGTGCAGGCACTCGAAGTAGGCCACCTCCGGCTGGTAGCCGGCCTCGACCAGGGTCTCGAACCCGGCCTTGACCAGCGCCGAGGCGCCGCCGCAGAGCACCGCCTGCTCGCCGAACAGGTCGGTCTCGGTCTCCTCGGTGAAGGTGGTCTTGATGACCCCGGCCCGGGTGCCGCCGATGCCCTTGGCGTAGGACAGCGCGAGCTCGGTGGCGGTGCCGGTGGCGTCCTGCTCCACGGCGATCAGACACGGCACGCCGCGGCCCTCGACGAACTGCCGGCGCACCAGGTGGCCGGGGCCCTTGGGGGCGACCATGCAGACGTCGACGCCGGCCGGGGGCTTGATCAGGCCGTAGCGGATGTTCAGGCCGTGGCCGAAGAAGATCGCGTCGCCCTCGGCCAGGTTCGGCTCGACGGCCTCGGCGTAGACCTTGCGCTGCACCGGGTCCGGCACCAGGATCATGATCACGTCGGCCTCTTCGCAGGCCTCGAACGCGGTCACGACCCGCAGCCCGGCCTCCTCGGCGGCCTGGCGGGACTTGGACCCCTCGTGCAGACCCACCCGCACGTCCACGCCGGAGTCGCGCAGGGACAGCGCGTGCGCGTGGCCCTGGGAGCCGTAACCCAGGACAGCGACGCTGCGGCCCTGGATGATGCTCAGGTCCGCGTCGTCGTCGTAGTACATCTCAGCCATGGTGGTCGCTCATTTGCTTTCTGTGGGTGCGGTTGTGGTTGTCCCGGGAGCCGTTGGCAGCGTGGGCGTGGTTGCCCTCGTGGTGCGCCCGGACGTCCTCGGGGGTGATGCTGCGCAGCGGCCGGTCGGCGATCGAGCGGGAGCCGCGGCCGATGGCCACCATCCCGGACTGCACCAGCTCCTTGACCCCGAAGGGCTCCAGGACCCGCAGCAGCGCCTCGATCTTCTCGCTGTCCCCGGTGGCCTCGACGGTCACGGCGTCGACGGCCACGTCGACGATCTTGGCGCGGAACAGCTGCACCGTGGCCATCACCTCGGCGCGGGTCTCCTGGTCGCAGCGCACCTTGACCAGCAGCAGCTCGCGCTGCACGCTGGCGGCCGGCTCCAGCTCGACGATCTTCAACACGTTGACCAGCTTGTTGAGCTGCTTGGTGACCTGCTCCAGCGGATGGTCCTCGACCGTGACCACCAGGGTGATACGGGAGACGTCCTCGTGCTCGGTCGGCCCGACCGCCAGCGACTCGATGTTGAAGTCGCGGCGGGCGAACAGGCCGGCGACCCTGGTCAGGACACCGGGCTTGTTCTCGACCAGGACGGACAGGGTGTGTCGTGACATGATCTCTATTCCTCCCCGTCACCGCTGTGCTGAATAAAAGCAGGGACTTCTCGATGTCTCATTCTTCGCCATCTCCGAAGTCGGGCCGGACGTCTTGCGCCGCCAGGATTTCATCATTGCCGACGCCGGCGGGGACCATCGGCCACACCATCGCGTCCCGGTGCACGACGAAGTCCACGACCACCGGCGCGTCGTCGATCTCCATCGCCCTCTCGATCGTCTTGTCCAGGTCGTCCGGGGACTCGCAGCGCAGGCCGACGCAGCCGTAGGCCTCGGCCAGCTTCACGAAGTCCGGGATCCGGCGCGAGTCCAGGTCGGTGTTGGAGTAGCGCTTGCCGTAGAACAGGGTCTGCCACTGCCGGACCATGCCCAGGCTGCCGTTGTTGATCACGGCCACCTTGATCGGGATGTCGTTGATGGCGCAGGTGGCCAGCTCCTGGTTGGTCATCTGGAAGCAGCCGTCGCCGTCGATCGCCCAGACCGTGGAGTCCGGCATGCCGACCTTGGCGCCCATCGCGGCCGGGACCGCGTAGCCCATGGTCCCGGCGCCGCCGGAGTTCAGCCAGGTGTACGGGTTCTCATAAGAGATGAACTGCGAGGCCCACATCTGGTGCTGGCCCACGCCGGCGGCGAAGATCGTCTCGGGCCCGGAGATCCGGCCCAGGCGCTCGATCACCTGCTGCGGCGCCAACGAGCCGTCGGAAGGCAGCTCGTAACCCAGGGGGTAGGTCTTGCGCCAGCCGTTGAGCTGCTCCCACCAGCCGGCGTAGTCGCCGCGCCGGCCGGAGGCGTGCTCGGCCTGGACCGCGACCACCAGATCGGCGATCACCTCGCGGCAGTCGCCGACGATCGGCACGTCGGCGGTGCGGTTCTTGGAGATCTCGGCCGGGTCGATGTCGGCGTGCACGATCTTGGCGTTCGGGGCGAAGCTGGACAGCTTGCCGGTCACCCGGTCGTCGAAGCGGGTGCCCAGGGCGACGATCAGGTCGGCCTTCTGCAGCGCGGTGACCGCCGCGACCGTGCCGTGCATGCCGGGCATGCCCAGGTGCAGCGGGTGGGAGTCGGGGAACGCGCCGCGCGCCATCAGGGTGGTGACGACCGGGGCCTCGGTCAGCTCGGCCAGCACCCGCAGCTCGGTGGTGGCGCGGGCCTTCAGCACGCCGCCGCCGATGTACAGCACCGGCCGCTTGGCCTCGGTGAGCATCCGGGCCGCCTCGCGCACCTGCTTGGCGTGCGGCTTGGAGACCGGGCGGTAGCCGGGCAGGTCCATCTCGACCGGCCAGGAGAAGTCGGTGGCGGCCTGCAGCGCGTCCTTCGTGACGTCGATCAGCACCGGGCCGGGGCGGCCGGTGGAGGCGATGTGGAAGGCCTCGGCGACGGTGCGGGCGATCTCGTCGGCCCGGGAGACCAGGAAGCTGTGCTTGGTGATCGGCAGCGTGATGCCGACGATGTCCGCCTCCTGGAAGGCGTCGGTGCCGATGTGCGTGCTGGCCACCTGGCCGGTGATCGCGACCATCGGGACCGAGTCCATGTGCGCGTCGGCGATCGGGGTGACCAGGTTGGTGGCGCCGGGCCCGGAGGTCGCCATGCAGACCCCGACCTTGCCGGTGGCCTGCGCGTAGCCGGTGGCCGCGTGCCCCGCGCCCTGCTCGTGCCGGACCAGGATGTGCCGCAGCCGGGTGGAGTCCAGCAACGGGTCGTAGGCCGGGAGGATGGCGCCGCCGGGGATGCCGAAGACGGTGTCGACCCCGCTCTCCTCCAACGACCGGATCAACGAGGCGGCGCCGGAGATCGCCTGCTGATCGCCGCGGTCTGTCATGACTTTCTCTTCTCTGAAGACTCGTACTGGGCCAACAAAAAACCCCCGGAGCCGGAAGGCTCAACGAGGGGAGGCGCGTGGCTGGTTGGGAAAGTCAGCCTACGCGCCTGGCAAGTACGAGAATCGACTGTCGTGTCGTCATGGTCGTTACCCTCCTCCTCGCCCCTTCCCTGTGTCAAGCATTGATCGGAGCGGTCTCGCCATGCGAAATGGCCCACGTGGCCGCGAGCGGTTCGGCGACCACCCGGTTCCGGCCGCCGGTCTTGGCCCGGTACATCGCGGCGTCCGCGCGCCGCAGCAGGTTGGACGCCGTGCCGCCGGGCTCGGAGAACGCCACGCCGATCGACGCGCCGAGGCAGTGCGCCAGCCCCTCGATGCGGTACTCCTCACACAGCCGGCCGCGGATCCGCTCGGCGACCCCCAGCGCGCCGCCGACCGTGGTGCCGACCTCCAGCACGATCACGAACTCGTCGCCGCCGAAGCGCGCCACCGTGTCCCCGACCCGCAGCGAGCCGGAGATCCGGCCGGCCGCCTCGACCAGCACCCGGTCGCCGGTCTCGTGGCCGACGGAGTCGTTGACGCCCTTGAAGCCGTCCAGGTCCAGGAAGATCACCGCGACCGGCTCCCACTCGGCCTGCCGCTGGGTCAGCGCGTGCTCCAGCCGGTCGGTGAGCAGCGCGCGGTTGGCCAGGCCGGTGAGGGCGTCGTGGTAGGCGTGGTGCTGCAGGGTCGCGGCCGCGCGGCGCAGGTCCTCGGTCAGGCGCTGGTTCTCGAACAGCGTCAGCGCCTGCCGGGCCACCAGCGCGACCAGCACCGCGGCGCCGGCGATCAGCACCACCGGGTCCATGCGGCGCCCGGTGTCCAGGCCGTCGGCCAGCACGCCGCCCAGGCTGAAGGCGCCGGCCAGGTACGGCAGTATCCCGCGCACCGTCCGTAACAGCGAGGCCCAGCGGGACGGCGAGTCGATGAACCGCGTGCCGGAGCCGATGCCGCGCGCGGCGGGGACGTCCGGGGCCGCCAGCGTGAGCGCGACCTCGCGGCCGGTGGCGGCGTCGCAGTCGTGCAGGCCGATCGAGCAGCCGGCCCCGCACTGGTGCATCAGACCCGGGGCCTGCGCGCCGCCGGCCGCGCCGCGGCCGATCCGCTCGGGCCGCCAGCCGTCGCCGTACCAGGCCGCCACCGCGATCACCAGGTAGCCGGCGAACCAGCCGGTGTCCAGGATGCCGCCGGACCGGTAGCCGTCCCGCACCGCGGGCATGGTGAAGATCGAGTCGCAGACCACGATCATCAGGTAGCCGACCCGCACCCCGGTGCCGATCCCGCCCCGCTCCCCCGGCGTGCGCGCCCGCAGCGCCAGCAGCAGGCTGACCAGCACCAGGTCGAAGGCCGGATAGCCGAGGACCAGGAAGGTGCGGACCGGGGAGTCCACCCGCTCGATGGCCAGCGCCAGCGCGAGCACCCAGGCCACCACGAACAGCGAGCCGGCCACCAGCGTGGTGTCCAGCAGCAGCCGGACCCGCACCGACAGGCTCACCGACTCGCCGTGCGCGGTGACGAAGGCGGCCAGCGCCAGCGGCCCGAAGAACAGGAACGACCAGTCGGCCGCCGACGGGCTCGGCGGCGTGACGTCCAGGACCAGCTCGTACCAGGCCCACACCGCGTTCCCGACCGCCGCGGCCAGGCAGGACAGCCCGGCCAGCAGCCAGGAGTAGCAGCGGAAGCAGGCCATCCGGTAGAAGCGCACCATCAGGACCGTGCGATGGACGCACGCCGCCGCCGCGAGACCCGCGGCGGCGGCCAGGCCCGCGTCGCCCATCAGGGCCGGGACCGCGCCGGCGGGACCGCCCAGGGACACGGACGCGTGCGCGGCGATCAGAACGGCGGCGGCCGTATAGCCCGGCGGCACGCCGTGGATGCGCGCCCCGGGCAGCGGCCGCATGTGCAGGGCCGGAATCGGCCCTCGCCTGTCCAGTCCCATGGCAGTGCGTCACCAACCCTCGCTGACTTCCGACGGAAGGCTGACTCTAGGGCACTGACCCCTTACGCACCGTCATATTAGCGGGAGATAACCGAGATGAGAGCGGGAATCATCACCGATCGGGTCAATAGCCTGCCTTTCGGAGGACTTATGAAGGCCTCTTCAGAGCACTGTCTCACCGTTGGCGAGCAGACCAAAGGTCACCGCGTCGACGAGTGCCTGCCAGGACGCCGTGATGACGTTCTCGTCCACGCCGACGGTCGACCATTCCGTGGTGCCGTCGGAAGTGGTGATCAACACCCTGGTACGGGAGGCCGTGCCGTGGTCGCCGGTCAGGATCCGCACCTTGTAGTCCATCAGCTCCAGACCCGCCAGCGCCGGGTAAGCGGCGGCCAGCGCGGTGCGCAGCGCCGTGTCCAGGGCGTTGACCGGGCCGTTGCCCTCGCCGGCGGCGAGCACCTCCTCGTCCTTGACCTTCAGCTTCACCGTCGCCTGGTTGACCACGGCGCCGTCGGCCAGCTGCTCGGCGAAGGTGCGCCAGGACAGCACCTCGAAGAAGCGCACCGGCGCGCCGCTGAGCTCGCCGCGCAGCAGCAGCTCGAAGCTGGCGTCGGCGGCCTCGAAGGAGTAGCCGTGCGCCTCCAGCTCCTTCACCCGGTTGGTCACCCGGCTCAGCGTGTCGGGCTCCGCGGACAGGTCGAAGCCGAGCTCGCGGCCCTTGAGCTCGATCGAGGCCCGGCCGGCCATCTCCGAGACCAGCATCCGCATGTCGTTGCCGACCAGCTGCGGGTCGATGTGCTGGTACAGGTCGGGGTCGACACGCACCGCCGAGGCGTGCAGCCCGGCCTTGTGCGCGAAGGCCGACAGCCCGACGTAGGGGGCCTGCGGGTTCGGCGCCAGGTTGGTGACCTCCGCGACCGCGTGCGCGATCCGGGTCATCTCGGCCAGCCCGGACGGCGGGATCACCTCGCGGCCCAGCTTGAGCTGCAGGTTGGCGACCACGCTGAACAGGTTGGCGTTGCCGGAGCGCTCGCCGTAGCCGTTGGCGGTGCCCTGCACGTGGGTCGCGCCGGCGTCGACGGCGGCCAGCGCGTTGGCCACCGCGCAGGCGGCGTCGTCGTGGGTGTGGATGCCGATCCGGGTGCCGGTGGCCTCGCGCACCTCGTGCACGACGTCCGCGAGCTGCGTCGGCAGCATGCCGCCGTTGGTGTCGCAGAGCACGACCACGTCCGCCCCGGCCTCGGCTGCGGT
Organism: Catenulispora rubra; assembly: GCF_015356825.1. Lineage (GTDB taxonomy): Bacteria > Actinomycetota > Actinomycetes > Streptomycetales > Catenulisporaceae > Catenulispora > Catenulispora rubra. The sequence goes on from NZ_JAACYW010000099.1 coordinate 23,958, forward strand.
GCGCAGGCACTCCAGGGCGTAGGCCCGGTCGGCCAGGTAGCCGTCGAAGAAGTGCTCGGCGTCCAGGAACACCCTTCGCCCCTCGGCCCGCAGGTGCTCGACGGTGTCCCGGATCATCGCCAGGTTCTCCTCCAAGGTGGTCCGGAGCGCCAGGTCGACATGCCGGACATGGCTTTTGGCCACCAGCGTGACGATCGGCGCCCCGGACTCCCGCAGCGCGGCCACCAACGGGTCGTCGGCGGCCTTCACGCCGGTCCGGCGGGTTTTGCCGAACGCGGCGAGCTGCGCGTGCTTCAGGTCGAGCTCTGTTTGAGCCCGCCGGAAGAACTCCGTGTCCTTCGGGACGGCCCCGGGCCAGCCGCCCTCGATGAAGCCGACGCCCAACGAGTCCAGGTGCCGGGCGATGGTGAGCTTGTCGGCGACGGCGAGGGTCAGGCCCTCCTGCTGGCTGCCGTCGCGCAGGGTGGTGTCGTAGACGTGGAAGGACTCGTAGTCGCCTTGTGCGGACATGCCCGGGGCTCCTCGGCTGTGCAGGCTTCATAGATAAAACAGAAAAAACAGGCTGTGCTCTTGTCCGAAAACAAAAAGGCCCCCCGTGGGAATCCACGAGAGGTCTGCGCGCTGGCGGTGGGCAGTGGGTTATCGCTGCTCCGGTGCCGGCGCGCACGCCGTAATAATCTGCGGCTGATGCTGCATGGCATCAACAGTGCCACAACTCCTTGTGGCTGGGACAGTGCGTCTCGTCATCCGGGATCCGGCGCGGTCGGCACGTCCCGCATGTGCCGCAGCGGCGAGAAGAACACCCAGGCCACAGCCGCGTAGCTGCCGATCACCGCGATCCACAATGTGGGCCGCAGCCCGAACCAGGTGCCGACCACCCCGCCGAGCAGCGCGCCCAGCGGCATGGTGCCCCAGACGATGAACCGGACGCTGGCGTTCATCCGCCCGAGCAGCGCGTGCGGGGTGATCGCCTGCCGGTAGGAGACCTGCGCGACGTTGTAGACGACCGCCATCATCCCGAAGAACGCCAGGCCGGCGGGGTAGAACAGCACGCCCCAGCCGGGTGTCGCCAACGGCGCCAGGAACGCCGGGAGCCCGAGCGCCAGCGGCGCCAGCCAGATGATCCGCGCGCTGCCGAAGCGGTCGGCCAGCGGTCGGGCGACCAGGCCCCCGACCATCCCGCCGACCGCGGCCAGGGTCAGCACCAGACCGACACCGCTCGGCTTGAGGTGCAGCACCCGGACCATGAAGGGGATCTCCACGGCCAGGAGCATCGCGCTAAACAGATTGCTGGTGCCGGTGCAGGCCACGACCTTGCGCAGGATCGGATGCCCGACGACGAAGTGCAGCCCCTCCTTGATGTCGTCCCGGATCCTTCGTTCCTTGTGATTGGCGTGCGGCGGCGGCTCCGGCGTCCGGATCAGCAGCAGCGACAGGGCGGACAGCCCGTAGCTGGCCGCGTCGGCGACCAGCGCCCGCGCCGCGCCGAGCGCCCCGACCAGCACGCCGCCGAGCGAGGGCCCGGCGAACTGCGCGAAGGACTGCGTGACGCCGAGCTTGCCGTTGCCGTCGACCAGGTCCTCCCGCTCCAGCAGGGTCGGCAGGTAGCTCTGGTAGGCGACGTCGAAGAACACGGTCAGCACGCCGGCCAGCAGCGCGACGATCAGCAGGTGGAGGTAGGTCAGGTGCAGGCCGGGAAGCGTCGCCAGCGGCACCGAGGCCATCAGCAGCAGCCGGCCCAGATCGCACCACATCATCAGCCGGTGCTTCGCGGCGCGGTCCACCATGGCCCCGGCCGGCAGCGCGACCAGCAGGAACGGCACCGTGCTCATCGCGGTGAGCAGGCCGACCTGGAACGTGCCGGCGTCCAGCAGCACCACGGCGGCCAGCGGCAGCGCCAGCACGGTGATCGAGCTGCCGATCTCGCTGACCGACTGCCCGCCCCAGAGCAGCAGGAAGTCGCGGTGGCGCCACAACGAACGACGGGGCGCGGAGTCGGTCAGGGTCTGTGTCGCTTTCGAAGGCTGTGTCACCTTTAAAGGCTGTGTCACTCCCCGACCTTCTCGCGCGCCCCGCTCGCTTTCAACCGATAAACGATGAAAACCCCGCCACTAGGCGATCTTGCGCAGCCAGTGGTGCAGGTCGGGGGCCTTGCCGGTCTGGATGTCGAGCAGCGCCTCGCGGATCTTCAGCGTCACCGGGCCCGGCTCGCCGTTCCCGATGGCGAACTCGCCGTCCTTGCCCTTGACCTTACCCAGCGGCGTCACCACGGCCGCGGTGCCGCAGCCGAACACCTCGGTGATCTCGCCGGAGGCCACGCCGTCGCGCCACTGCTCGACCGAGATCGTCCCCTCTTCGGCCGGGATGCCGAGGTCGGCGGCCACCTTGAGCAGCGAGTCGCGGGTGATGCCGGGCAGCAGCGAGCCGGTCAGCGCCGGGGTCATCAGCCGCGCGTCGGCGCCCTGGCCGTAGACGAAGTAGAGGTTGTTGCTGCCCATCTCCTCGACGTACTTGTGCTCGAAGCCGTCGAGCCACACCACCTGGTCGCAGCCCTGCTCCACGGCCTGGGCCTGGGCCAGGAAGCTGGCCGCGTAGTTGCCGCCGCACTTGGCCTCGCCGGTGCCGCCCTTGACCGCGCGCACGTAGTCCTCGGACAGCCACACCGTCACCGGCTGCACGCCGCCGGCGAAGTAGGAGCCGGCCGGGCCGGCGATCAGCATGAACAGGTACTCCTTGCTCGGCGAGTTCACGCCGAGGCCGACCTGCGTGGCGAACATGAAGGGACGCAGGTACAGGCTGCGGCCCTCGCCTTCGGGCACCCACTCGCGGTCGGTGCTGACCAGCACGTCGATGGCGGCCAGGAACAGGTCCTCGGGCAGCGCGGGCATCGCCATCCGGGCCGCGCTGCGGTTGAAGCGCGCGGCGTTGGCGTCGGGGCGGAAGGAGACGATCTGGCCGTCGTCGGTCCGGAACGCCTTCAGGCCCTCGAAGATCTCCTGGCCGTAGTGCAGGACCGAGGCCGCCGGGTCCAGGCTCACCGGGCCGTAGGCCTCCAGGACCGCGTCGTGCCAACCCTTGCCCTCGGTATAGCGGATCGTGACCATGTGGTCGGAGAAGATCTGGCCGAACCCGCCGACGGCCTTCAGCGCCTCACGCTCTTCGACGGGCTTGGGGGTGCTGCTCGGCTTGAGTTCGATGGTCAGTGACATCTCGCGCGTCCTCCTTGACGGCCTCGACGGCCAGCTCTGGCCCGGTGTGCAGCCGAGGTGCGCAGCTCGCAGCGCCCCTCCCAGGGAAAATCCCATTATCTGAGACGTTACCCCAGGAGCGCAGCGAGGCATACCTCGGCTCACGCCCTGGCGCGGGCGTGACGCAGACCGGCCTGGCATCCTTCTGCCGCCAGGCCGGTCTCCGGGTGTGGATGTGTTACAGCGGCGTGTTACAAACCGGCGGCCTTGGCCGCCAGCGCGTCGCCGATCTCGGAGGTCGTCCGCGGCGCTGTCTGCGTGGCGCGCTCGGTGAGGTCGGCCTCGACGGCCGCCTCGATCCGGCGCGCGGACTCGGACAGGGCCGGGCTGGCCTTGGTCCGTCCGAGGTGGTCCAGGAGCAGGGCGGCGGAGAGCACCGCGGCGGTCGGATCCGCCTTGCCCTGCCCCGCGATGTCCGGCGCCGAGCCGTGTACGGGCTCGAACATCGACGGGAACGTGCCGGTGACGTCCAGGTTCCCGGAGGCCGCCAGCCCGATGCCGCCGGTGACCGCGGCGGCGAGGTCGGTGATGATGTCGCCGAACAGGTTGTCGGTGACGATCACGTCGAACCGCTCCGGCTGGGTGGCCAGGAAGATGGTCGCGGCGTCGACGTGCAGGTAGTCGGTGGCCACCTCGGGGAACTCCGCGGCGACCTCATTGAAGATCCGGCTCCACAGGGAGCCGGCGAAGACCAGCACGTTGGTCTTGTGGACCAGCGTCAGCTTCTTGCGCGGCCGGGCCTGGGCCCGGCCGAAGGCGTCGCGCACCACGCGCTCGACCCCGTAGGCGGTGTTCAGGCTGACCTCGGTGGCCACCTCGTGCACGGTGCCCTTGCGGATGGTCCCGCCGTTGCCGGTGTACGGCCCCTCGGTGCCCTCGCGGACCACGACGAAGTCGACCGCGCCGGGCTCCTTCAGCGGGCCCGGTACGCCCGGGAACAGGCGCGAGGGCCGCAGGTTGACGTGGTGGTCGAACGCGAAGCGCAGCTTGAGCAGCAGCCCGCGCTCCAGCACGCCGGAGGGCACGCTCGGGTCGCCGATCGCGCCGAGCAGGATCGCGTCGTAGCCCTTGAGATCCTCGAGCACCTCGTCCGGAAGCGTCTCGCCGGTGGCATGGTAGCGGCGGGCCCCGAGGTCGTACTCGGTGCCCTCCACCTTCACGTCCTGCGGCAGCGCGGCCTGCAGGACCTTCAGGGCCTCGGCGGTGACCTCGACGCCGATGCCGTCGCCGGGGATCACGGCCAGCCGGATGGAAGAGGGTGCTGTCATGGTCCTACGGTAGACCGTGTCTCGATGGGCAAGCTGCGAGTGTTCGCTATCTGGACGGCAGGCCGCTCAGCGGCTGCGCCGGTCCAGCGCCTGCTGCAGCGCCTCGCGGGCGGCCGCGGCCGCCTCGGAGGACGCGGCGGAGGTGTGACGGGGACGGCGGGTGCGGGTCATGGCGGACTCCAGACAGGATCGTGATGCGGAATTGTCGTCAAGAGGAGGACGACTCCGAAGGGGTGCCGGAGTACAGCTGAGAATCGACTACCGCGGTAAGGGTGGCCTGCGGCGCAAGGAAAACACTAGGACATCCGACTAAATCTTGTCTGCGCCGCGGGCGGATGTTCTTACGATGTGAGACCACCGCGAAGCGCCCCACTCCGTCCGTGTTCGCCGTCGGAGTGCCGCTTCCACCCCGGCGGCGAAGAATCAGGAGCTATGAGCAAGGCCCCCGCGCACAGCCACGGAACCCGCGCGCACCAGCCCGAACAGCCCCGCGAACGCTACGGCGACCGCCTCTTCCGCCCGGAGCGCCTGACCACGGAGCTCCCCCGCCTGTCGGCCCTCGCGGCGATGTACGACGAGCACACGTTCCGCTGCCTGGAGGCCCTCGGCGTGTCCCCCGGATGGCGGTGTCTGGACGTCGGCACCGGCCCCGGCCACGTGGCCCGCTGGCTAGCCGCCGCCGTGGCCCCGGAGGGCACCGTGACGGCGCTGGACCGCAGCACGCGGATGCTGCACACCTCCGCGAACCCCCCGAACCTCGAAGCCCTGGAGGCCGACGCCCTGGACGCCGAACCGGGCCGGTACCAGTACGACCTGGTGCACTGTCGCATCATGCTGATGCACACCCCGCAGCGCGCCGCCCTGCTGGCCCGGCTGGCCTCCTGGGTCCGCCCCGGCGGCTGGCTGATGGTCGGCGACGACGTGGACTTCGCCACCCACTCCTCGGCGCACCAGGCGCTCCGCCAGACCTTCACCGCCATGCGTCGCATGCTGAACACCACGATCGGCACCGACTTCCACTTCGCCCGCGACTACCCGGGCCGGCTGCGCGACCTGGGCCTGACCGACATCGGCGTGGACGCCGCGACCCCGGTGCTGCGCGCCGGCGCCGCGGCGAACGAGTTCTGGCTGCGGACCTGGGACCAGCTGTGGCCGCGGATGGAGCTCGACGAGGCGGTGTACCGGGAGGCGCGGCGGCTGTTGCAGGATCCTGAGGTGGTGGACCTGTCGCTGACGCACATCACGGCCTGGGGCCGCCGGCCGCTGGCCGACTGAGACGGAGAACGCGAGTGGCCCCGCCGGTTTCGGCGGGGCCACTCGCTTCAGTCACATCAGGGTCTCAGTCACCTCAGTGCCTCGGTCACATCAGTGCATCAGCCCTCAGCGAAACGCGCAGTGCTCAGTTCTCCAGCGAGATGCTGTGCACCGCGGTCGCGCCGATGGCGGCCTTGATCTCCTCCAGCAGCCCGGCCGGCACCACCGAGTCGACGGTCAGCGCGACCAGCGCCTCGCCGCCCTTGGCGGCGCGGGCGACCTGCATGCCGCCGATGTTGATGCCCGCCGCGCCCAGGACGCCGCCGAGCTGGCCGACCACGCCGGGGCGGTCGGTGTAGCGCAGGAAGAGCAGGTGCTCGGCGATGGTGACGTCGAGCTGGAAGTCGTCGACCTCGACGATCTTCTCCACCAGGCGCGGGCCGGTGACGGTGCCGGAGACCGACACCACCGAGCCGTCGGCCAGGACGCCGCGGACCGTGGTCATGTTGCGGTAGTCCGGGCTGTCCGAGCTGGTGGTCAGGCGCACCTCCATGCCGCGCTCGGTGGCCAGCAGCGGGGCGTTCACGTAGGACACCGAGTGCTCGACCACGTCGGCGAAGACGCCCTTGAGCGCGGCCAGCTCCAGCACCTTCACGTCGTGCTGGGTGATCTCGCCGCGGACGATCACGTCCAGCTGGGTCGGCGCGGCGCCGGCCAGGGCGGTGAAGACCCGGCCCAGGCGCTCGGCCAGCGGCAGGCCGGGGCGCACGTCCTCGGCGATGGTGCCGCCCTGAACGTTCACCGCGTCCGGGACCAGCTCGCCGGCCAGCGCCAGGCGCACCGACTTGGCCACCGCGATGCCGGCCTTCTCCTGGGCCTCGTCGGTGGAGGCGCCCAGGTGCGGGGTCACGACCACCTGGTCCAGGTCGAACAGCGGGGACTCGGTGCACGGCTCGGTGACGAACACGTCCACGCCGGCGCCGCCGACCCGGCCCTCCTTGATCGCGATGGCCAGCGCGGCCTCGTCCACGATGCCGCCGCGGGCCGCGTTGATGATCCGCACGCCCGGCTTCACCTTGGTCAGCGCCTCCTCGCCGATGAGCCCGAGGGTCTCCGGGGTCTTCGGCAGGTGCACGGTGATGAAGTCGGACTCGGCCAGCAGCTCGTCCAGGCTCACGACCTTCGCGCCGAGCTGCCCGGCCCGGGCCGGCTGCACGTACGGGTCGTAGGCCAGCAGCCGCACGCCGAACGGCGCCAGCCGCTGCGCGACCAGCTGCCCGATCCGGCCGAAACCGACGATGCCGACGACCTTCTCGTCCAGCTCCACGCCGGTGAACTTGCTGCGCTCCCACTTGCCGGACTTCAGCGAGGCGTTGGCCTTGGGGATGTGCCGCGCGGTGGCCAGCAGCAGCGCGATGGCGAGCTCGGCGGCCGAGGTGATGTTCGAGGTGGGGGCGTTCACCACCATGACGCCGGCCTTGGTGGCGGCGCCGACGTCGACGTTGTCCAGCCCCACGCCGGCCCGCGCGACCACCTTCAGCCTGCCGGCCACGGCCAGCGCCTCGGCGTTCACCTGGGTCGCGGAGCGGACCAGCAGGGCGTCGGCCTCGGGCAGCGCGGCGAGCAGTTCGGCGCGGTCGGCGCCGTTGCAGTGCCGGATCTCGAAATCGGGGCCGAGCGCGTCGACCGTGGCCGGCGACAGTTCCTCGGCGATCAGGACGACGGGTTTCTCGGACACCACAGGCTTCGTCACGACAGCTCTTCCTTCTCGCAGGTCAGGAGTGAATTCGCCCGGATTCCACGACGCTGTGATGTGGGCTGTACGCGATTCAATATAGCCCTTGGGTGGTGCGTCTCACGTCTGTCGCCGCGTAATGAGACGGGGTGTCGGTTGTACACAATGGAGTGTTGTGCGTGACGCAGCGCATACAAGGCGGCCTCCGTCGCCGCGCTGGGAAGACGTAGCATCGTGTGCATGAGTATCACCGTCGAGCACGGGATCACCGAGGACGCCATCCACAACGCGCTCTCGAAGGTCCAGGACCCTGAGATCCACCGCTCCATCACCGAGCTGGACATGGTGAAAGAGGTCCACGTCGCCGCCGACGGCGCCGTCCAGGTGGCCATCTTCCTCACGGTCGCCGGCTGTCCGATGAAGGACCGGCTGACCAACGACATCAAGCGCGAGGTCGGCGCGATCGACGGCGTCACCGCGGTCGAGGTCGAGCTGGACGTGATGAGCTCCGAGCAGCGCGACGCGCTCAAGACCAAGCTGCGCGGCGGCCAGGTCGACCGCGAGATCCCGTTCGCCCAGCCCGGCAGCCTGACCCGGGTCTACGCGATCGCCTCCGGCAAGGGCGGCGTCGGCAAGTCCTCGGTGACCGTGAACCTGGCCGCGGCGCTGGTCGCCAAGGGCCTGAAGGTGGGCGTCGTGGACGCCGACATCTACGGCCACTCGATCCCGCGCATGCTCGGCGTGACCGAGCCCCCGACCCCGATCGACGACATGATCCTGGCGCCGACCGCGCCCTCGGGCGTGAAGGTCATCTCCATCGGCATGTTCACCCCGGGCAACTCCCCGGTGGTGTGGCGCGGCCCGATGCTGCACCGCGCGATCCAGCAGTTCCTCGGCGACGTCTACTGGGGCGACCTGGACGTGCTCCTGCTGGACCTGCCCCCGGGCACCGGCGACATCGCCATCTCGGTGGCCCAGCTGGTCCCGAACGCGGAGATCCTGGTGGTCACCACCCCGCAGCAGGCCGCCGCCGAGGTGGCCGAGCGCGCCGGCACCATCGCGGTGCAGACCCGCCAGCGCATCACCGGCGTGATCGAGAACATGTCCTGGATGCCCTGCCCGCACTGCGGCGAGCAGGTGGACGTCTTCGGCAGCGGCGGCGGCGAGACCGTGGCCGAGGCGCTGACCCGGGCCACCGGCACCAAGGTCCCGGTGCTCGGCCAGGTCCCGATCGACATCCGGCTGCGCGAGGGCGGCGACAACGGCCAGCCGCTGACCCTCTCCGACCCGGAGTCGCCGGCGGCGCAGGTGCTCATCGGGATCGCCGACAAGATCGCCACCCGGAGCCGCGGGCTGGTGGGGATGTCGCTGGGCGTCTCGCCGGTACGCAAGTAGCCCGGCAGCTCGCAGGACTCAGCAGCTCGCAGAACACTGAGTGCGTGCCACGATGAGGCATGCACTCAGCGCCTCCCCTCGGCGACGAGCTGATCGCCCGCCTCGGCAGCCCGAAGCGGGTGCGATCGCTCGCCAGCAGCCCGCGCTCGGAGGTCTGGCGCGCCACGCTCGGCGGCACGCCGGCGGTGATCAAACAGCTCGTCGCCGGCCCCGGCGCGGAGGAGCGCTACGCCCACGAAATCGCGGCGCTCCAGGCCGCGTCGGCCCTGCGACCGGCAGTGGTGCCGCAGCTCCTCGGCACCGATCCGGCCGAGCGTGTGCTGGTCACGGAGTACATCGAGGAACAGAAGCCCGCCGCAGACTGGGTCATCGGCTATGCCGCAGCACTGGGCCGCTTGCACAGCACCCCGACCGACGGTGTCGACCTGCCGACATGGTCCGGGCCGACGAACGCGGATGTCGAGGCGTTCCTGAAACTGGCCGCATGGCTCGGCACGCCGGCGCCGGACTCGGTCGGCACCGAACTCGACGCGATGCTGACCCGGCTCGCGACCCGTTCCGCCCACGCAGACCTCCTGCACGGAGACCCCTGCCCGGCCAACGATCTGCACACCCCGGACGGCGTCCGCTTCGTCGACTTCGAGCAGGCCTCGCTCGGCGACGGCACCGTCGAGCTGGCCTACCTCCGCATCGCCTTCCCGACCTGCTGGTGCGCGACCGCGCAGCCGCCCGAGCTGCTCGCCGAAGCCGAGGCGGCGTATGCCGAAGCCACCGGCCGCGCGATCGACGAGCACGAACTCGCCGACGCCTGCGCCGGCTGGACGATCCGCGGCGACGCCCTGGTCCAGCGCGCCCACCGCGAGACGACGGACCACCTCGCGCGGCTGACCGTCGAGGACTGGAAGTGGTGGAAGGTCAGCGCCCGCGACCGGCTCGCATACCGGCTCGGCGTCGTCGGCCGACTCGGCGACGGACCACTCCGCGAGACGGCACAGCTCGCAGCGCGGATGCGCGAGGCGATGCTCCAGCGCTGGCCGGGGTTGCGGCCGCTGCCGACGAAGCGCCCCTGAAGAAGCGGCGCTTGTGGGTGCTGATGGTGGGCGGGGTGCGGTTGGTGTGTGGGTTTACAGGCTTACAGGCGTTTTTTGACGGCTTCGCGCAGGGTTTGATGACCTCGCAGGGGAACGCAGTTCGGTGGTGCGTGGTGGGTTGCGCTGGCGGCTGGCCGGTGTCCGCGTTCACGACCGCGCGCCGGTCCGAGTCACTGCGCACGCGTCTGGTCTGGCGGCCGTCTGCCGCGTGTGGTGGGTGCCGAAGATCAAAGTCAAGAGCAGGCGCCTCCGGCGAGGGCCTCGGCTCGGAGGGATGACCAACCCCGCGCGCAGGCGGCGGTCCGAGTTGTGGTCACCGCTGTCCTGGATCCCTCGTCGCTGACGTCGCCCGGAGGGAACCAGCCCGGCCTGCAATGCCGCGTAGTTAAGGATTCTGGAGCCTTGTCAAATAGGACAATTTGACCCTCAGTGCTGTTCGATATACCCGGATTGCCATATCTCGGCGACCGCGAGGGCGTCGCATCCAAGGGCCCACCTGGTCAAATTGACCACATTTGACAGCGGGCCAGAACCCTTAACTACGCGGCATTGGCCCGGCCTGGCGGTGTCAACCCGGACCCTTAGCTGCTGTGGTCCGGTCTCGTCCGGGCTGACACCGCCAGTCCGGGCTGGTTGTGCAAGCACCGCCGACAGCGACGAGGGATCCAGGACAACCCCAGGTGCGTGTAAGAAGGATCCACCGAACGACATGGCACGTCGCGCTGGCCTGTCGCGTTGCGCGGCTGTGGGGCGCCGGATCCGCTCGGGGTCGGCGGGCTGGACTCACCGGTTCGACTGCTGCCCCACCGCAGGCTGCCGGTATCGCAGGCCACGTCCACTGGTGGCGGCGGTCTGGGTTGGTGAGGCGGCAGCGTAGCCGGTGCCGTGGTGAGGGGGTCCGAAGGACCATGCGGGGGTTTGGTTCTGGGTCCCTCGCCGCGTCAGCGGGCGCAGCCAACCTGCCCGGTTTGGCGGTGTCAAGCCGGACGGAGCCGGACCACAGCAAGTGTGATGCGGCTTGATTCCGCCAAACCGGGCTGGTTCCGTTTACGGCGATGACGCGGCGAGGGACCCAGAACCCGGCGACCACAAGCAGCGACCGCCACCCAACAACGCGGCGCAGGCAACAGCGGACAGAAAGCCGAACAGTCGCGGGCCGCCGGCAAACCGTCGGACGCGCGGGTCGCCCCCTCGTCGAGGAGGCCCGCCAGAGGCCTCAAGGCACCCACCAAACGCGGCAGACAGCCGCCCACATGACGTGTGCGCAGTGACTCGGACCCATGCGTGGTCGTGTACGCCAAAACCGCCAGCCGCCAGCGCAACCTGCGGGGCACAACCGAACTGCGTCCCCCCGCGAGGTCACCAAACCATGTGCGAAGCCGTAAAAAACGCCTGTAAACCACACGCCAACCGCACCCCGACCACACGCCAAACCACCACCCCACCCCAACCCCAACCC